>JAZBOO010000265.1:0-21039 GCA_036351155.1 Candidatus Krumholzibacteriia bacterium
CGTAGATGGTCTGGGAGACGGAGGCATCCAGGGTGTAATGGCCTGATTCACCCACGAAGCGGAACACGCCAACATCCAGATCCGGCATGGTGGTGAGGTTGTCGTTGATCAGGACGTACTCGATGTGGTCCGGGCCAAACCAGCTCAGGGCCAGATCGGTGAGAAATCCGTCCTTGGATCCGCCCGAGGGCGGGAACAACGCCAGGTCCATGTCGTTGCCGGGCTCCGCGGCCATGGCCACCGCCCGCCAGTATTGATTGGAAGAACCTATCCGGTACCCGTTACAGTTCAGGCCCGCGGGCTCACCGCTGTTGATGCGGCCAAAGTTGCCCAGAGCCATCCCTGCGCTCTCCCCAAAGTGCAGCCCGCCGAAGGTCAGCAGTGCCGGCTCCCAGACAAACTGCTCGCACCAGAAATTGTTGCTGCGATCGTAGTCGGGCTGATTTCCCTCGGGATCCACCTCCAGCATCCAGGTGTGACGCCCGCCAGGGATTTCCTTGGGGCCGATGTTGATGACGGGGTAGCTGCCGTCCGGATACATGACATCCAGGTACGCGAGGTAGTGGCCATATCCGGAATCGAGGGGCAGGCCGTCCATGGTGGTCATGGTCTGGACCCCCGAAGCGGGCATGTTACCCCGGTTGCCCACGGCCTGATTGAAATAGGTGCCAGGAACCCAGCCGGGCAGGGCAGGGGACAGTGGCATCGATTGAACCGTGCCGTCCGCCGCGTTCCGGGGCACCAGCGGGCTATGCCAGCCGGCCATCTGGACGGGCTTGAGGTCCAGGAAGGAGGTGCTGGTGCTGATGGTGTACTCCAGGGGATAGTCGCCGTGATTCCAGTCGCGGCTGATCACCAGGGCATACTGTCCAGCTTCCGAAAAATCCATCACGAGATTGGCGAGGCCGTCCAGGTCCGGCTGAGCAGATGCCACCTGCTGAGAGGGGCCGCCATAGGCCAGGGACGGAGGATAAACCCGAAGGGTGTAATGCAGGGAGCCGGGAGACTCGACCTGCACCAGCATCTCGCCCACTTCATGGGGCTCGATGTCCAGACTGAAAACCGCCAGAAAATCTCCGGAGTCCAGCATCTGGAAACTGGAGGCGTCTGGTTGCAAGGGGCTGTCGGAAATCCGCTCGATCACGAAAGAGGAATCGCCGCTGTAGTTGGTCACACCGGCATTGAAGGTGGCGACCCCCGTTTGCTGGCGATTGACGAGGACGAAATCCAGAGTGCCACCGGCCTGAACCGAGTTGGTCAAAAGAGAAACAAATCCGTCATCCCAGGTCCCTGGTTCGGCGTACAGACTGAGATCGTAGTCGCTGTAGCCATCCAGAGAGGATAGCGCCACGGCCGACCAGGTCGAACCGCTGACAAACGAGAACCCGTCACAGTTGTAACCGGCGGCGGGGACGGCAAGGTCGCCAAATCCAGCCGTGGGCAGGGGAGGTGGGTCCCGGAAAACCGGGGTGTCTGGGGGAAGAGCCAGCGGGGTCCAGACAAACTGGCGGCCCCAGTTGTTGTTGGTTTCATCGCTCTCGGGAATGGTGTTGTAGGGGTCATACCGGACAGTCAATGTGTGGCGGCCGCCGCGGATGTTCACCGGTCCAAGGTCAGCAGCAAAAAACCACTGGCCCGGCGGCATGGGGGAATAAGTGACAGGGAAGATCGGTTCCCCATCCAGGGAAACTTCTGTCAGCAGGTTGCTTACCGTGGGGGCATTCCCGGCATTCAGGCCCGCGAAATTCAGATACGTGGTTTCCTCGTTGCCGAACAGGACCGGAGGGAGCCACACGTAAGGCGGTGTGTGAAGTTCACTGGTCGGCACCAGGGGATAGGACCACTCCGGAACATCCAGCCAGGAAAGGTCCGGCTGAGCTTGAACATCGGGAGCCAGGGATACCAGGAACGCCAGGAGGCACAGAGTTATCATGATCGCTTTCATGGTCGCCTCCTAGCGGTGCGCAGGTTTGTTGAAGGGTTGACCCGGTCCGGCGCGATGATCGCGGGGGGAGGTCAGGCGATCGATCATATCTTCCAGCTGGGCCACGTTTTCGGTCTGTTGCTTTTCACGAGCGACCCGCAGCTGCACCTGCAGCACCTGAACACGGGATTCTCGCTTGATCCGGGATATTTCCTGAAGGAAGTCCAGGTTCTGGCGTGCGGTGGGCGCAGCATTGGCCAACAACTCGTCTATCCTGGCCTGGGCGCTGTCCAGGATGCTCTGGATCTCCTGGGAAACCTGCAAGGGGTTGAGGGGCGGAGTGGGGCATTCTTCTTTTTCAGGGCTGGCAGCAGCAGGGGCGACCCACAGGCACAGCATGAGCATGCAAATGACCGGTTTCATGGGAATCTCCTCGGGTGTGGTGCACACAGTCCGGTTCGGGACTTCAGGAGGTGGGACGTAGCCGTGGAGGGAAAATCACAGAGGGGGGCGATTATTTTCGGATCAGCCGCCGAGCCAGGACGAGAATCGGGAGAAGAGACGCCAGAAGAAACGGCCAGCGCACAGGCCACCTGCGGTCCAGGTCCACCACCACTGCGCCATCACCCAGCACCGTGAATCCGGCCCAGTAAAAGGGGTGACCAGTGAGAGGGTGCTGCCTGATGTCCTGCTGGGCCCGTTGCAGGGCGACGTCCACGGGATGGCCACCGGACAGGTGGCCATAGAAAGCGACCATCAGTTCCGCGGTCACCGCGTCATCCACCGGCCACAGAGACATGACCACGGCCCGGGATCCGGCGGCCAGAAAAGCGCTGCCCAGACCCAGGGTGCCTTCACCGGAAATGAGGTGGCCACCCCCGGTGTCGCAACCGGAAAGGACAACCAGAGGGGAATGCAAGGAGAGCTGGGCGATCCGATCGGCCCGCAGGGTGGGCATGGCCGGAGCTCCCAGGTAAAGGCTGGAGGCCCATGGCGTTTGGTCGTTCGCCTCGGCATGGGTCGCAAAATGGAGTATGGCATATCGGGCCCAGTCCCGGGCGGGATCCCGGGGGGCGATCTCGAGCCGGGAACCCAGGACCTTGTCCGCGTGGCGGAAATCATTCTGGATGCGCTCGGTTTCGGTGAGGGTCCCGGGCAAAGACATGCTGTCGGGCGTGGTGGCGGCCGCCAGCAGGAAGAGGCCGTGCCCCCTGGACTCGTGGCCGAGGTGGTTCTCGGCGAGGGGCAACCCCAGGGCGGGTACGCGGCTGGAAGCCACGTCCGGCGGAAGCAAGGCGGCCAGAGGCAGCAGGTGCATGATCCCGTCGGGCACCACGGTCAGACGCGTGTGAGAATCCAGTTCGGCCCAGACCGGACCGAACAGCAACTGGCCCAGGTGCTGGGCCGCTTCCAGAACGGGTTCGGCCGAGGGACAAAGCCCAGGATCACTCATCAACCGCCGCAGGAGGCGGATCCGCGGGGCCATGACTGATTCGGAAGGAAGCCGATAGAAGGTCAACTCCCCATTGCTGCGGACAAAGACCACCGACTGCGGGTTTCCGAGATAGAAATCGAGCAGGAGCTGATGGTTCCGTTCCGGCAGGGGCGCGTTCACCGGGCCGTGATTGCCCAGAATGCGTTCCTGCAGGGTACGGGCCTTGAACTGACGGGCCTCGGCGGACGCCTGGTGGACCGCCGACCCGGTGCGGCCATCCGGCAGATCCTTCAAGATGGCCAGGGCCAGGGCGGCCGCCAGGCCATTCTGCCGCCGACCTCCTCGGATTTCCCGCCACATGAGGTTTCCCGGAATGCCCCGGACGGATTCCCAGGAGGCGGCCGCCTGGCGCAGGGCGGTCAAGGCTTCCTCCTGCCGATCCAGGTCCTGCAGACAATCGGCCCGCAACCGGTAGATCTGCTGCAGCTCACCTTGCAGGTTCATGTCCCGCGCCAGCTGTTCAAGCGCGGTGGTGGCTTCCAGGGCCGAGGGTGCTTGACCGAGGGATCGCTCCACCTTGGCGAGCTCAAGCTTCAGATGAAGACGCGCCTGGCCGGCAGCGGCCTGATCCAGCTGAAGCAGACCCGATTCCAGAACGGCATGGGCCGCGGCCAGGCTATCCTGGGCGACCAGGGCCCGGGACAAGCCCAGCAGGTGCTTGGCCTGGTCGACCACATCGCGGGGCCCACCTTGCAAGGCTTGACGGTGCGTTGAGGCGGCCTGGGCGAAGCGCCCGTTCATCAGATGGAGCCGACCGATGCGATCCTGAACGGTGGGTTCACGGTCGGAAAATCCTCCGGCCCGACAATCAGCCAGCAACCGGTTCAGGAGCTCGGTGGCCTCGTCAAAACGGCCCAGTTCCAGGAGGCAGTCGGCGATGTTGACGCCGGAGATGATCGCGTCCTGCTTTTGTTCGAGCTCAATCTGGAGGGTCCAGGCCCGGCGATAACTCTCCAGCGCAGAGCCGGGATCTCCCCTGGCGAAGGCCAGGCTGCCCCGGTTGTTCTCGGCCAGGGCTTCGGCGGCCGGGTAGCTGACCTTCCTGGCCACGGTGACCACCTCCTGATAGCAGGCCAGCGCCTGGTCCAGATGGCCGGCCTGCTGGAGAGAGGCCCCCAGCCCGTTGAGGGCCCAGATGCGCGGTTGATGCTGGCCCAGCTGGGCGAACAGGCCGGCAGCCTGACGGTAGTCTTGCTCGGCGGAAGGATAGTCACCCTCCAGGGTGGCCAGATACGCCAGGCCGACCAGGCTCCAGGCCTGGTGCTTGGTGTCCCCGGCGATTCGGGCCAGGCTGTTCATGCGCACATAGAGGGAGTGAGCTTCCTGCAGGCGACCCTGCTGGTCCAGGCTGTAACCCAGCCAGCGCAGGGCGTCGCCCAGGGCCAGAGTGTCTCTGAGAGATTCCGCGAGAGTGGAGGCTTCGACCAGCAGGGGCTCGCCATCCTTCGGTCGTCCGTAGGACGCGTAAAGCCGTCCCAGTTTGGCCGTCAAGGGTTGCAGGGCAAGGGTATCACCGTGGGTTCGAGCCTGGCCCAGCAGGCGGGTGGCCAGTTCCTCGGCTTCATCCACCTGGTGGTGCACATGCAGGGAGTCGAGTTTCGCCAGGTGCTGGGGAAAGTCAGAAGGAGTGGCCCGGCCAGGGGCCACTCCCCAGAGTGCCATGAGAAAACCCAGGGCGACCAGGTTTTGCCACCTGGTCACCGGAACAAGGCCTTCACCCCGGACCAGGTGGTCGGTTCGGAAGCCACGGTGCCGTCGACCAGGATCCCGATGGCATCCAGATCGGGGCTGCCGTACGGCCCGTATCCCCGTTGCACGGTGACACGCAGATCGGCCAGGGGACAGGTCCAGTCGCCCAGGTCGATCAGCACGAATTGCCAGGGTCCTTCACCATCGTCGGGCGCGATGCCGAAGAACTCGGTGTAGGCTTCTGTGGTGAGGGTGCTGCTGGCCAGGGCCTGGTCGGGCATGTCCAGGGACAAGGCCGAAGGACCGCCGGCAAAGGTCCAGCCCGAAAGTTCGAAAGAAGTGCCCCACGCCTCGAAGGCGATCACGTCGGCCAGCATGACCAGCCCGGTGTCCACCCCCAGCAGGGCGGCCAAGTTTTCCGGAGCGAGGTCTACTCCTCCTGTGAAGTCGAAAAAGGTGGCGGAGGAGTTGGTCCCGGCGAACTCAGCCACCCGACCATCCGGCGGGCCAAGCACCGTTTCGGCATACAAGACAGGCAGTTCCCCCTGCTCGAATGCGCCGGGCCAGTGGATTTCCATCGCGTGGGCGTCTGGGGTCAGGAACATCGTCAGCAGGATGACCCAGGCCAGCGCGCAGTTATGTGCTCTGTTCATTTCGCCAGCACCACTTTCTGAGTGGTCACCTGATCGGCGACCGTCAATCGAGCGAAGTACAGCCCGCTGGGGGCGGGGTGTCCGGAACTGTCCAGGCCATGCCAACGGAGCGTGTGCGGACCGGTGGCCAGATGCCTGTCGACCAGACGGGTCATCAGGCGCCCGCGGCTGTCAAAAATATCCAGCTGGACCTCGGCTGCGCCGGCCAGTGAAAACTCCAGGTTCACCACCGGGTTGAAGGGGTTGGGCCAGGCGTGCAGTGCGGTGGGCGCGGGGGGAACCTCGGGGTCCGGCGCGGGGGAGGATGGAAGGAGCCTGGCTACCCAAACCTGGGCGGGGTGGGGAATGCCCGCGATGGTGTCGCGCCGGGTTCCCGCCAGCACCGGGACGTCGTTGGGGCTGATGCCCAGAGCCAGACGGTTCTGGATGGGGCCGCTGGGCAGTGCATCCAGAAAGTCACCGGCGTCCTCCCACTGTCCTTGCCGGCCCACCCGGTATTCCAGGTAACGCCGGTGGGGGGTCAGGTCCTCGGCCGAGTCCAGCTGGTACCACAGAGCGTGTACGGTGCCGTCGGATTCTACATCCAGACAGGGCGACATGGGCCAGTTGAAGTAGCCGTGGTCCACCGTCAGGTGGTCGCAAGAGCTCCAGTCCAGACCCTCGCCGAACTGGTGATAGATCGATCCGCAGGGACAGGTGGGCTGGGGTCCCAGGCCCAGGATGTTCTTCTCCAGCTGGTAGGAGGTGACCACGTCAAAGGGCCCGCCAAAGCAGGTGCCGCCCGACGGGCCAGCGGGGACAAGGGCGGGTTCGGTCCAGCTCAGGTCCAGATTGCGGGAACGGTAAACCAGCTCCGTGTCTTCGGCGCCCAGACGCAAAAAGTAAACCGTGGGCAGGGGACCCGCCGGGCCCAGGTGCCAGGAGACCTGGGGAAAGGGCGGGGGATAGAATGCGGAGCTGTCCATCAGGATTTCCGGTTCCGACCAGCCGAACGCCGACCGTGAAGCGAAATACACGCGACCCGATTCGGTGCCGGGATTGCCCGAGGAGTTCCAGGTCAGATACACCGCAGGGCCGGCCGCTTCACTGGCCACTCCCCAAAGGTCCAGGCTGAGGATTTCTCCACCTGCATCCATCATGTGGACATTCTCTGTGTCCCAGTTTCCTTCCAGGTCCGACTGGTACAGCAGGATGAAGGGGCTGCTGGCCACCGCCAGGGTGAAACCGTTTCGGCTCCAGCAAAGCTTGGCCGAGCTGCCGGCGGTCACCGTGACCGGTTCGGGCCAGGGGCCTTCCTTGTCGGGTAAACCGGTGGCCGCAGGTTGAGTGGGCATCAGCTGGGTGACGATGAAGCGCATGGTCACCACCCCGTCGGCGGCAAAGCTGACCATGGTCAACCCGTCGTCCGAAGATGCGACCTCGGGGCTCAGGCAATCATGCTCGGGAAATTCGATGGTGGAGAAGACAAAGACAGGGCCGGCGTGGGACAAGCCCGCCGAGATCACCAGGATACCGGCGTACAAAAACAAGGCGATGGTCTTCATGGGTCCCCCTCCCAGTTCGACATGTGGGCGAAGCAGCTACTCGATCTCCACCTCCGGCTGCAGCGTGACCGACAGGCTGGTGGTCACCGAGTCGCCATCGGCCCAGGCCCGCGCCCGGATGACCCGGGCGGTTTCCTCGGCCACGGCCGGGATGGACCAGTTGAAGGTCCAGTTCTCGGTGCCATCAGCCAGCAGGAAGCCCTCCCCGTCCCCGGCATCGAATTTCACCGAATCGACCACAGCCGTGCCTGCCGCCGCGATGGACGTTCCCCGCACCAGGAGGCTCAATCCCGAAGGAATCGTGTCTCCTTCCGCGGGAGCGGAGATGGCCACTTCCAGAGGCTGAGTCAAGTATATCACATAATCGGTGAGAATGTCGGACTGGGCCCAGTCGTTGCGGAACTGGCAATAGAAATCCCGGCGCCCGGGTACGGCCCCCAGAAAAACCTTCACCTCTTCGGCGTAGGGGATCCAGGCCGCGCCCGCGAAGTTCAGGCTTTCGCTGATCCGCATCTCGGTGGCGGCGGCATCGGCCAGGACCGTGATCAGGGATTCGTCGGTCAGGTGATCGTCACCCACGTCGAAGGCAAATCCCACCTGGTCCAGCAGGTCGGGGGTGACCTCCAGCGAGGTGATGACATTGAAGCCGAAATCGCCCGCGAACTCGCCCCAGATGGTCTGGGGATTGGCCGAGTCGGCCAGCTCGAACGGGGCCGTGGTGTCGGCGGGCGCCCAGGCCTGAAGGGCCAGGTTCTCCTCGCTGTCGGCAAAACGCATCTCCACCACGCCGGTGACGGGGATCACGAGGTCCAGATTGCGGGTGGCCAGGGCATTGGGGTTGCCGGGCACCGAAAAATCGGGGGAGAAATCGACATTGAGGGTCAGCTTGGCCGTGTCGGAAAGGGCGCTGCCGGTCATGGCCAGCACGTGCACCCTGGGCGCCGCATCGTTGTCCTCGGCCGCCGGTAGAGTCCAGGGAATGGTCTGGGGCTGCCCTGGTTCGACGACGGCCACGCGCACTTCCTCGGCAAAGTCCGGGTCATGGGAAATGCGCAAGCTGTCCCCACTGCTCACGGTGACCGACAGGGTGATCTGGCGGGACGCCACGGCGGTGCCGCCGCCGGCGAGGGCCAGCAGGGGCGGGGTCACGCGGGACACGGGCACCTGCTCCGACACGCGGGTGAAGTTGCCCACGTTGTCGAAGGCCTGGATCCGGAAGTAGTGGGTGCGGGTGGGCTCCGCATTTTCATAGATGAAAGAACTGGGCCCGGTGCCGGTGTGGTCCACCGATCCGATGGGCAGAAAATCACTGAAAAAGTTGAAGCTGTGGGACAGCTCGTAAAACGAAATGCCATAGCCATCGCGCTGGGTCCAGGAGAGCAGGATGGTGGATCCGCTCACGCTGGCGGTCAGTTCAAAGGGGTTCGCGCCGCCGTTGACATCGAGGTCGAAGACGTTCTGGAACTCGGGCTCGGCCGGGGTGCTTTCACAGCCGGTCAGGACAGCCAGCAGCCCGATCATACCCAGGCCCAGGACCGTGAACGTGACGATGATTCTGCGCGTTGCCATCAAATGTTACTCCTGTTTCACCGGTCAGAATCCCAGCTTGATACCCGCATGGATGGTGGTCAGATGGTCGCCCAGGTCGGTTCCTGAGTAATCCAGGTTCGCGTCCGGCCGGGCCGACACGCCGGGGCCGGGGCCCACCTCGACCGCCGGAAAGAGCAGCCAGGCGTCCAGCATGCTCAGGACGATGGCGCCGCCGGCCACCATGATCCCCGTGTCTCGCAGCTTCTCCATGTCCTCCATGTCCTGGTAGGTCTCGGAGGCTTTCTGTCGATAGTAGGCCAGGTCCTCGCTGTTCAGTCCCGTTTCATACTTCTCCAGCAGCACCAGGTAGTCCTTGCGGTGGTTGGACCGGCTGGCTTCGGCCACCAGGGCGGTCAGCAATCCCCCGGCCTCGGCAATGTTGAACAGCCAGCCCTTGGCCGGCTTGTCCAGGTAGTGCTGCCCCAGACCGGCCAGCAGAATATTACTGCCCACGGCGGTGGTCTTGCGGTAGCGGGTCATCCGCACGTGGAGCCTTTGCCAGTCGCTCTCATCGTCAAGGACCACGGTCCAGCTGAAATCCTTGTGCCCCGGGAGGCTGCATTCGACAAGGTAGCGGCCGGGCCCCAGGTCCAGGGGATGCTCCAGGGGGAAATACCCGCGCAAGCGTCCGTTGACCGCCACGCTGGCCCCGTCCGGGCCGGTCAGGTCCAGGACCGCGGCCTGGGTCGAAGGGCCTGCAAGGCAGCAAGCCAGCAACGTCAGAAGAAAAACCGTGCGAAGAGTATGGCTCATGACCTCGGTCCTGTGGCCAGGGTGATTGATTCCGCGCAAATTATAGAGGCGGGAGGCCCCAAATGACAAATCTATCTAGAGTTCTATCCAGAAATCCGTCCCTCGTCATCTCCGATGATACGGCTTGCCGCGCAAGATGCTCAGCCCGCGGTAGATCTGCTCGGCCAGCAGGACGCGGGCCATCTCGTGGGTCCAGGTCAGGCTGGAAAGGCGGACGGTGCGGTCGGCCAGCTGCCGGATTTCGGGCCCCAGCCCATCGGCACCCCCCACAACAAAGCTGATACTCCCGTGCCCTTCCAGAAGTTTCGCAAATCTCTCCGAATCAAGGTCTTCACCCCTCTCGTCCATGGCTACGACCAGCCCGGTGCCCGAGGTGGCGGCCATCCGGGCGGCCAGCTCCCGGTCCTCTTTTTCGCTGGTCGAGTCCTTGATTTCGACCACCTCGACGGGCGAAAGGGGGCGGCAGCGCTTGATATATTCGCCCAGAAGGCCGGCCAGCCTCTTGTCCTTCATCTTTCCCACAGCAAAAATCCTGAGCATTTTGGTCACCATTCCCGGGGGTCTTGAAGAAATCCTCAGGTTCAACTTTTTCTACCCAAAGTAGCGATAAGTGCCTTGGAAATAAGGATCTGGGCACCGGCCGTTACCCGGTTAAACTATACCTTGACACCATTGGTTTCGAAATATGTAATTTGCGACAATGGTTGTCGAATGATCGACAACCGTTCGCTTACCCGAAGCCGCCTGCGGTGTTTTCGGGTCCGCAACCGGCCCCAGCCCGGCCTCGGTCCTTCGTTCAAGACCGCCCGGGCGACAACCCAACCGGGATTTTCCATGAATCTGATGCCCCTGCTCGGGACCGTCGCGCCACGTATGACGCTGCACTTTGCGACGGTCTTCATTTTCGTGCTGGTCGGATTCGCCTTTGCCGGCATCGCCCTGGTGGTGGCCAAGTGGCTCCGGCCCAGCAACCCGAACCCCGCCAAGTTGACCATTTACGAGTGCGGCGAGCTGCCGCGCGGGTCATCCTGGATCCGGTTCAACGTCCGATTTTACCTCATTGCCCTGTTTTTCATCGTTTTCGATGTGGAAGTCATCTTCCTGTACCCCTGGGCCGTGGTTTTCAAGCAACTGTTCAACGTGCCCGGCCTCGGCGCCCTGGTATTCTGGGAAATGATCATCTTCCTCAGCATCCTGACCCTGGGCCTGGCCTACATCTGGGTCAAGGGCGATCTGGACTGGGTCAAGCGCCTGGTGGCCCGCAACGGTGACAACGGTGCTCTGGCCACCGCTCAGGAAGAAGAGGTGACCTCGCCATGAGCAAGGAAAGTACAACTCCCCCTGAGGGTTACGATGTTCAGCGCGAACAGATGCTGGACTTCAAGGTGGCCGACCAGCTGAAACAGGTGGTCGACACCGACGAGAAGAATTTCATCCTGACCACGGTGGACGAAGTGTTCAACTGGGCCAAGCTGAGCAGCATCTGGCCCGTGACCTTCGGTCTGGCCTGCTGCGCCATCGAGATGATGGCCACCTCGGCCACGCGCTACGATATCGACCGTTTCGGCGCCGGCGCGTTCCGTGCCACGCCGCGTCAGGCCGACCTGATGATCGTCTCGGGCACCGTGACGGCCAAGATGGCCACCCGCCTGAAACTGATCTACGACCAGATGCCCGAACCCAAGTGGGTGGTGGCCATGGGCAGCTGCGCCATCGGCGGCGGCCCCTACTTCAAGTACGGCTACCACGTGGTCAAGGGTGTGGATTTCATGGTCCCGGTGGATGTGTACATCCCCGGGTGCCCACCCCGCCCCGAGGTGCTGATCGACGGGCTGATGAGGCTCCAGGACAAGATTCGTGGCCGCGAGGGCCGGTTCAAGGCCCCCAAGTGGGTCACCGACTACGCCAAGAAGATTCCCTACCGGAAGTAACCGGGAACCTTAGAAGATCAAGGGAAGCATAGGTTTATGGAACAGAAAGCCATTTACGACCTCCTGGCCGAAACCCTGGGCGAAGCGGCCCTGGGGTTCAGCGACGAGGGTGTCGAGCCGGTGGCCGACGTGGACCCGGCGAAAATTGCCGAGGCGTGCACTTTCCTGCGCGACGACGAGCGGCTGCAGTTCACCCAGCTGATGTGCCTGTCGGCGATCGACTGGGACGGCCTGGATGAAACGGGCAAGGGCAAGTCGGTGGCCATCCTGGGTTACACCGACGAGGGCCAGCCCGAAACCAGCGACCGGGTGGGCGAGGGCGACTTCGGCGTGGTTTACCACTTCTACAGCCACCCCCTGAAGCACAAGTTCACCCTGCGGGTGCGGGTGTCCCGGGATGTGGCCGCCGTGCCCACCATCTCGAAGATCTACTCCACCGCCGCCTGGCACGAGCGCGAAGCCTGGGACCTGATGGGCATCCGCTTCCCCGGCCACCACGACCTGCGGCGCATGCTGATGGACGACGACTGGGTGGGACACCCCCTGCGCAAGGACTACCAGATGCCCGACCAGTGGCTGACCGTGCCCATGGCCGGCAAGAACCTCATCGCCAACCCCTTCAAGACGGACGAACCGGCGGGCAGCGCCGATTCCCCCGAACCCGGGGAGGGGGAATAATGGACTACGAACTGAAGAATATCGGCACCCATGGCTGGGCCAGTCAGGATCATGCCGGGGAGATCAAGAGCGAGCTCATGGAGCTGAACATGGGCCCCCAGCATCCGGCCACCCACGGCGTGCTGCGGTTGCTGCTGGAGACCGATGGCGAGATCGTGCACAAGGTGACCCCGGTGCTGGGCTACCTGCACCGTTGCGCCGAGAAGATTGCCGAGGGCGTGAATTACAAGCAGTGGGTGGTCTACACCGACCGCTTCGACTACCTGGCGCCCATGTGCTGCAACCACGCCTACGTGACCGCGGTCGAGAAGCTGATGGATGTGGAGGTGCCCGAGCGCGCCGAGCATCTGCGCGTGGTCACCGCCGAGCTGTCCCGGATCGCCAGCCACCTGAT
Source organism: Candidatus Krumholzibacteriia bacterium (assembly GCA_036351155.1). Classification (GTDB taxonomy): domain Bacteria; phylum Krumholzibacteriota; class Krumholzibacteriia; order LZORAL124-64-63; family LZORAL124-64-63; genus LZORAL124-64-63. Next base: position 12,652 of record JAZBOO010000265.1, read on the forward strand.
TGCCCTGGCCACCTTCGGCCTGGACATGGGAGCCTGGACCCCGCTGCTGTACTGCTTCCGTGAGCGTGAGGAGATCCTGAACCTGCTCGAGCGCATCAGCGGCGGCCGCATGCTCTACAACTACATGGTGCCCGGCGGTGTGCGCTACGACGTGCCGCGCGACAACTGGGAGCACGATGTTCTCGAGTTCATCACCATGCTCGAGACCAAGAAGCTGAAGGACTACAACCAGCTGCTCAGCTACAACAAGATCTTCATCGAGCGGCTGAGCGACGTGGGCGTGCTGTCGGTCCAGGACGCTTACGACTACGGCTGCACGGGGCCGGTGCTGCGCGGTTCGGGCGTGAAGTTCGACTGCCGCAAGGACGATCCCTACTCGGTGTACCACAAGTTCGACTTCGACATTCCCGTGGGCACCGGCGAGGTGGGCACCGTGGGCGATTGCTGGGACCGCTACATGGTCCGCGTGCGCGAGATCGAGCAGAGCTGCCGCATCATCCGGCAGGCGCTCGAGACCATGCCCGAAGGGCCCTACCTGGCCATCGAATTGAAGAAACCCGTCAAGGTTCCCGCCGGCGCGGCCTACACCCGCACCGAAAGCTCCAAGGGTGAGCTGGGTCACTACATCATCAGTGACGGCGGCCAGACGGCATTCCGGAACAAGGTGCGTTCCCCCTCTTTCTGCAACTTGCAGGTCATCGAGAAGGTTGGCGTGGGTCAGATGGTATCGGACCTCGTCGCCTTCGTGGGATCGCTGGACATCGTACTCGGGGAGATTGACCGCTAATGGAAATCCTTTCCGATCTGATCAGAAGCATGGTGGGCGAGGGCATGTCCGACCAGGGCGTGTTCATCAGCGCGGCTGTCACCATGGCGACCATCATGTTCATCGTCATGGCCATGTGCGCCATCATCTTCACCTGGATGGAACGCAAGGTGGCCGGCTTCATTCAGAGTCGCTATGGCCCCATGCGCACCGGCCGCTGGCACGGCTGGGCCCAGGCCATCGCCGACATGCTGAAGATCCTGGGCAAGGAAGACATCATTCCCGCCGAGGCCAACAAGGCGCTGTTCATGTTCGGCCCCATCCTGGTGTTGCTGGGTTCGCTGCTGGCCTGGGCGGCCATTCCCTGGGACCGCAACTTCGTGGCGGCCGACCTGGACCTGGGCCTGTTCTACATCTTCGCCGTCAGCAGCATGGTGATCATCGGCATCCTCATGTCGGGCTGGGCCTCGAACAACAAGTGGGCCCTGTACGGTGCCGCCCGCGGCGCCGCCCAGATGGTCAGCTACGAGATTCCCCTGGCGCTGGCCACCATCCCCGTGGTCATGGCCACCGGCTCGCTGAACACGCAGGACATCGTCATCGCCCAGGGCGGGGGCATGTGGAACTGGTACATCAACCCGGTCAACAACCCCTTCCTTTTCGTGGCGTTCTTCATGTACTTCATCGCCTCGATTGCCGAGACAAACCGCGGGCCCTTCGACATGCCGGAAACCGAATCGGAACTCGTGGCCGGTTACCACACCGAGTACACGGGCATGCGCTTCGCGTTCTTCTTCCTGTCGGAGTACGCCAACCTGTTCCTGGTGTCGTTGATTGCCGCCATGGTGTTCCTGGGCGGCTGGCAGGCCCCGTTCCCCTTCCTGGAATTCATTCCGGGCTGGGTGCACTTCATCATCAAGGGCGTCATGCTGGTCTTCCTGAACATGTGGGTGCGCTGGACGCTGCCCCGCGTGCGTGTCGATCAGCTGATGCACCTGTGCTGGAAAGTGATGATCCCCATCTCGCTGCTGTGCGTGGTGGGCGCTGGTATCTGGATGATGGTGACCGGCCAGGCGGCTGCCTGACCGTTGACTTGAGATAGGGCGGAAGCCCGAGGAGAACCCGATGGGTCAGTACTTCAACGACATGTATCAGGCTGTCAGCAGCGCCTTGGTGGGGATGTCCATCACCATCAAGCACATCTGGAAGAAGCCGGTGACGTTGCAGTTTCCCGACGAGCGTCAGGTCATGCCCGACCGGTTCCGGGGATTCGTGCACAACGACACGCTCAAGTGCGACGCCTGTAATATTTGCGCCAAGCTGTGCCCCGTGGATTGCATCTACATCGAGACCGAGGGCAAGGCCAAGGAGCGCTACATGACGCGCTATGCGATCGACTACAACAAGTGCATCTGGTGCTCGCTGTGCACCGAGAACTGCCACACCGGGTCGATCACCATGAGCCACGACTACGACCACTCGGTGTACTTCCGCCAGACTCTGGTCTACGAGTTCATGAATCCCAACGAGGCCAAGGTGCCCTGCCACCGCACCACCCGTGAAGAGCAGGGCTGGTGGGTGCCTCCCAAGGAAGAGAAGGCCAAACCTGCGGCCGAGAAGCCCGAATCCTCCGATGACAAAGGGGAGACCACGTGACCGCTGACCTGATTTTCTACGCGCTGGCGCTGTTGACCTTGCTGCCCGCCTTCTGGGTGGTCCTCAGCCCCAATATCGTGCACGCGGGTTTTGCCCTGCTGTTCACGCTGTTCGGAGCCGCCGGCCTGTATGCCTGGATGGGCGCCGATTTCATCGCCATCACCCAGCTGATGGTCTACGTCGGCGGCGTGCTGGTGCTGATCCTGTTCACGGTGATGATGACCCGGGTGCCCCAGAGCGGCCGGAAGCTGCACGGGTTTGACGGCCTGGTGCCGCCCGCGGTGATCGGTCTGGCCATCCTGGCCGTGCTGTGGAAGGTGATCACCGGGACCCAGTGGGCCAGCCAGGGCCTGGGTGAGGTGCAGCCCACCACCGCCGAGATCGGCGTGAACTTCATGACCAACTACATCTTCCCCTTCGAGTTCGTTTCGCTGGTGCTGCTGGCGGCCATGATCGGTGCGGCCATTTTGATCCGCGAGCGCAAGCAGGGGGACGACGAGTCCGCGAACGAGGATACGGAGGTGTCGTCATGACCGTCGGGTTGACCCACTTCCTGTTCATCGGGGCGGTGCTGTTTTCACTGGGACTGCTCGCCGTCATGACGCGGCGCAACGCCGTCGGTATCCTGATGGGCGTGGAGCTGATGCTCAATGCCTCGAACATCAACTTCGTGGCCTTTTCCCGCTACGTCGAGCACAGCATCAACGGGCAGATCATGTCCGCTTTTGTCATCGTGCTGGCCGCCGCCGAGGCGGCCGTGGCCCTGGCCATCGTTCTGGCGCTGTTCCGCAACTTCGGGACACCCAATGCGGACACTGTCCAAAGCCTGAAGAGATAAGGGAGTCATCAAGCGATGAGCGAATCCGCCATCCTGTATTCCGCGCTGGCGATCCTGGGACTGCCCCTGCTGTCCTACGCCCTGACCTTCTTCTTCGGCAAAAAACTGCCGAGGCAAGGGGACTTCATCGGCGTCACCTTCATGGGGGCGGCCTGGATCCTGGCCATCCGAATCTTCGTGCACTTCTGGCAGGTGGGTGACCCATCCTACAAGATGGAGGCCGCCTTCACCTGGGTGGATCTGGGGGGGTTCCGGCTCGACGCCGGCATCCTGGTCGACGGCATGACCAGCGTCATGCTGGTGGTCGTGTCCACGGTCAGCTTCCTGGTGCACCTGTACTCGACGGGCTACATGCACGGCGATCGGCGCTACGAGCGCTTCTTCGCCTTCCTGGGCTTCTTCACCTTCTCCATGATGGGCATCGTGCTGGCGAACAATCTGTTCTTCCTGTACGTGTTCTGGGAGCTGGTGGGTCTGTCGAGCTACCTGCTGATCGGGTTCTTCTTCCACAAGCATTCGGCGGCCAACGCCAACAAGAAGGCCTTCCTGACCAACCGCGTGGGTGACTGGGGATTCTGGCTGGGCATCCTGGCCTTCTTCACCGCCACCGGCACGCTCAACTACTTCGAGCTGTTTGCCCACGTGCATGCGGGCACCATCAAGGGAACCTTGCTGACCTTTGCCGGTCTGGGCCTTTTCATGGGCTGCCTGGGCAAGTCGGCCCAGATGCCGCTGCACATCTGGCTGCCCGATGCCATGGAGGGCCCCACCCCGGTGTCGGCCCTGATTCACGCTGCGACCATGGTGGCCGCCGGTGTGTACATGGTGGCGCGCCTGGCTCCCCTGTTCGGCCCCAACGCCATGCTGGTCATTCTCTACGTGGGGGCCATCACGGCTTTTGTCACCGCGACCATCGCGCTGGTGAAAACCGACTTCAAGCGCATCCTGGCGTTTTCGACCCTGAGCCAGCTGGGTTACATGGTCATGTCCCTGGGCGCCGGCGACCCCACCAACGCCATGTTCCACCTGACCACCCACGCCATGTTCAAGGGCCTGCTGTTCCTGACCGCGGGTTCCGTGATCCACGCGGTGCACAGCCAGGAGATCACCGACATGGGCGGCCTGCGCAAGAAGATGCCCATCACCTTCGTCACCTTCCTGATCGGCACCATGGCCCTGTCCGGGGTGCCCTTCCTGTCGGGCTTCTACTCGAAGGACGGCATCCTGGGGTCCACCCTGGCCTTCGGCATGATCAACGGCCACTACGTGCCCTTTGTTCTGGGCATCATGGCCGCGCTGCTCACGCCGTTCTACATGTTCCGGCTGACCTTCCTGGCCTTCTTCGGCAAGCCGGCTGACCAGAAGCGCTACGACCACGCCCACGAATCGCCGCTGAACATGACCATTCCGCTGATGGTCCTGGCCTTCCTGTCGATCATCGCCGCGGGCTGGAAAACCGCCGACCAGGGCTGGTTCAGCAAGTTCACCGCGCCCTACGATGTGCCGGCCATTGCCGCCGGGTTCCACATCGAGGGGGCCGACCATGCCACGCATGAGATGACGGTGGCTGGACATGATGATGCTCACCATGAGCCTGTGGGGCATGGTGAGGTTCATGGCGAAGAGCATGCGATGGCTGCCGAGCACGGCGAAGCTGCTCATGGGGAGGAGCACGGCGAAGCGGCTCATGGTGATGGTCACGCCGACCATCACGATGTGCATCATACCGCCCACGTGCGGGCCATGATCATGTCCATCTGCATGGTCATCCTGGGCATCGGTGGCGCCTGGTTTGTTTACCACCAGAAGAAGGTCAACACCGCAGCCATCCAGCAGCGCCTCAAGGGTGCCTACACCATGCTGCAGGGGCAGTACTTCTTCGATGAGTTCTATGCGGCCACCGTGTACCGGGCCACCCTGTGGTGGGCCGATGTGTGCGCTGCTTTCGACCGGATCGTCGTTGACGGCATCGTCAACGGCACCGGCTACCTGACCCGCATGGTCAGCTGGATATCCGGATCCATCGACAAGTACTTCGTCGATGGCGCAGTCAATGGTATCGCCACGGTGCTGCAAGGCGCCGGCGAAGGTTTCCGTCGCATTCAGACCGGTCGCGTCCAGACGTACCTGGCTTACGTCGGGGCGTCGATTCTGGTTCTGGTTCTGATTTACAATGTCCTGTAGCAAGGACGGGTTTGTGTTGAAAACACCCGAGAGGAGCGCCACGCATGGGTGAGCACATTCTATCCTGGATGACCTTTTTCCCGGTCATTGGGGCGGCTGTGATCGCTTTTATTCCTTCCGAAAGGAAGGAGATCATCAAAACGGTGGCCGCGGCCGCCGCAGCTGTTCCATTGATCCTGGCCGTCCAGCTCTTTATCAATTTCGATAGGAGCACGGCGGGATTCCAGTTCGTCGAGCACTACACCTGGATCAAGAGCTTCAACATCGAGTACTTCATGGGGATCGACGGTCTGTCCGTGCCCATGGTGCTGCTGACGGCGTTGCTCTCGTTCATCTGCGTGATCGCTTCCTGGGGCATCGAAAAGGCCGTCAAAGGGTACTTCGCGCTGTTCCTGGTTCTCGAAGCGGGCATGTTCGGTGTTTTCTGCGCTCTGGACTTCTTCCTGTTCTACGTGTTCTGGGAAGTGATGCTGCTGCCGATGTACTTCCTGATCGGCATCTGGGGTGGCCCGCGGCGTGAGTACGCGGCCATCAAGTTCTTCCTGTACACCCTGGCGGGTTCGGTGCTGATGCTGCTGGCCATGATCGCGTTCTACCTGAACGTCAGCGATCCGGTCACCGGCGGCCACACCTTCAACATGTTGCACATGTTCGATCAGGGTAACCACAGCGCGTGGCTGCAGCTGGCGAACATTCGCCATCTGCTGTGGTTCGGGCTGTTCATCGGGTTCGCCATCAAGGTGCCCATCGTGCCCTTCCACACCTGGCTTCCCGATGCACACGTCGAGGCGCCCACGGCCGTGTCCGTCATCCTGGCCGGTGTGCTGCTGAAGATGGGAACCTACGGGATCCTGCGCATCAGCTACCCCATCCTCCCTGACCAGGCCCAGTGGTTCGCCTATGCCATGGTCATCCTGGGGGCGATCAACATCCTGTACGGCGCCTACTGCGCCATGGCCCAGACAGACATGAAGAAGCTCGTGGCGTATTCTTCGGTCAGTCACATGGGTTATGTGCTGCTGGGCATGGGTGCGGCGGCCAAGGTGGGACTGTCCATGCCCTCGGCCCAGGTGGCCCTGAACGGCGCGGTTTTCCAGATGTTCAGTCACGGCACCATCACGGCCATGATGTTCCTCTGCGTGGGCGTGATCTACGATCGTGCCCACCATCGCGAGATCAACGGCTTCGGTGGCCTGGGCATGCAGATGCCCCGCTACTTCAGCGTGTTCAGCTTTGCCCTGTTCGCGGCGCTGGGTCTGCCCGGCTTGAACGGGTTCATTGGGGAAGCCATGATCTTCATGGGCACCTTCCCCGCTTACCGGACCGTGGCCATGATCTCTGCCCTGGGTATCATCATCGGCGCGGCCTACGTGCTGTGGATGCTGCAGCGCGTGTTCCTGGGCCCCAAGAACGACAAGTACGACGATCTGCCGGACATCAGCACCCGCGAGATGTTCACGCTGGTGCCCATCGGCATCATCGTGCTGATCCTGGGTGTGTACCCCATGCCCGTGCTGAACCTGATGAAGGTGTCTTTGACCAATCTGATCAAGGTGGTGGCCGGATAGCGGCCGCCTCATAAGGAGCGTTCCATCCATGGAACTGATGAATGTGATCATTCCCAGCTGGTCGGACCTGGCGCACTGGATCCCCGAGGCGGTGCTGTGCGGCACCTTCCTGGCGGCGTTGCTTGGCGATCTCCTGTTCCGCGGCAGGCGGCCGGGTGTGCCCTTCGTGATCGCCGTGTTCGGCCTGATCACCGCCGGCAGCTACGCCGTGGCCGCCCTGGGCCACCATGACCAGGGCGCCCAGACCATCATGGGCCAGCTGGTGGTCGTGGATGGGCTGGCGGGCTTCTTCCGCCTGCTGTTCATCTTCACCGGCCTGGTGACCGTGCTGTTTGCCTGGACCAGCGAAGAAATCATGGGCCGCAAGCGTGAGAACAAGAGCGAGTTCTACGCCATGACCGTGATGATGACCGCCGCCATGTGTGTCATGGCCGAGGCCCAGGATCTGCTGATGCTCTTCCTGTCCATGGAAGCGGTGGGTCTGGTCAGCTACGTCATGGCCGGCTACATGCGCGGCAGCCTGCGCAGCACTGAAGCCGGGCTGAAGTACGTGCTGTTCGGCGCGGTCAGCAGCGGCATCATGCTGTACGGCATGAGCCTGCTGTACGGCATGACCGGCAGCATGACCTTCGAGGGCATCCGCGCCGGCCTCATGACCAGCGAAGCGGTGAACCCCTTCGGTCTGCTGGTCATCGTCATCCTGATCCTGGCCGGCATGAGCTACAAGATCGCCGCGGTGCCCTTCCACTTCTGGTGTCCCGACGTGTACGAGGGCGCGCCCACTCCGGTGAGCGCCATCTTCAGCGTGGGTCCCAAGGCGGCGGGCTTTGCGCTGATGATCCGCTTCTTCTACACCACCATGGGCAGCGGCCCTCTGATCGAGACCATCAACTGGCCCCTGCTGGTGGCGGTGATGTCGGCGGTGACCATGACCTACGGCAACCTGGTGGCTCTGCGTCAGGTGAACGTCAAGCGCATGCTGGCCTACTCCAGTATTGCCCACGTGGGTTACCTGCTGATGGGCTTCGTGCTGCTGACCGATGCCGGTCTGTCGGCCATCCTGTTCTACCTGCTGGTCTACACCTTCATGAACCTGGGCGCGTTCTTCTACGTGGTGGCCATCAACAACCACCTGCAGAGCGAAGACCTGCGCGACTACATCGGCGTGGGCTTCCGCGCCCCCTGGGCCGGCTTCATGATGGTGATCTTCCTGGCCTCACTGACGGGTATTCCGCCCTTCGCGGGCTTCGTCGGTAAGTTCTACCTGTTTGCCGCGGCCATGGACAAGTCACTGTACTGGCTGGTCATCGTGGCGGGCCTGAACTCGGTGGTGGGCCTGTACTACTACTTCAAGGTCGTGAAGGCCATGTTCCTGA
>JAZBOO010000266.1:0-2376 GCA_036351155.1 Candidatus Krumholzibacteriia bacterium
CCGTAACGCATCCTCATCCTCCCCGATGGTTCTCGCAATGGCTCTCGCGAAAAAAAAGCGGGGCGACCTGATGGCCGCCCCGCCTGACAGCGGGCCAGTGCCCAGCTGATTTACTCTACCACAGACAACTCGTCCTAGACAACGCCCTGGTCCAGCATCGTGTCGGCAACCTTCACGAAGCCGGCGATGTTGGCGCCGTTGACGTAGTTGCCAGGCGTGCCGTACTCGTTGGCGGCGTTGGCGCTGGCATCGTGGATGTCCTTCATGATGCGGAACAGCTTCTGGTCCACTTCCTCGCGGGTCCAGTTGAAGCGCAGGCTGTTCTGGCTCATTTCCAGACCGGACACAGCCACACCACCGGCGTTGGCTGCCTTGCCGGGACCGTACAGGATCTTGGCGTCCACGAACTGGTTCACGCCTTCGGGCACGGTGGGCATGTTGGCGCCCTCGCTGACCACGTAGACACCGTTCTTCAGCAGGTTGGCGGCGTCCTTGGCGTTGATCTCGTTCTGGGTCGCGCTCGGGAAGGCACAGTCGGCCTTGTGATCCCACAGGGGGTTGTGATCCAGGTCGCGGTCCGCAGGCGTGTACACGGCACTGCTGAACTTCTCGGCGTATTCCTTGATGCGGCCACGCTTGACGTTCCTCAGTTCCATGATGAAGGCCAGCTTCTCGCGGTCGATGCCGGCTTCGTCGTAGATGTAACCGGAGCTGTCGGATGCGGTCAGGGGCTTGGCACCCAGGTCCAGCAGCTTCTCCGCGGTGTACTGGTACACGTTACCGGAACCGGAGACCAGGGCGGTCTTGCCCTCGAGGGTCTCGTTGCGGGTTTCCAGCATGTTCGCCGCGAAGTAGACCGAGCCGTAACCGGTGGCCTCGGGACGAATGAGGCTGCCGCCCCAGTTCAGGCCCTTGCCCGTCAGGACGCCGGTGAACTCGTTGCGCAGCTTCTTGTACATACCGAACAGGAAACCGATTTCACGGCCGCCCACGCCGATGTCGCCGGCAGGAACGTCGGTGTTCGGGCCGATGTGGCGGAACAGTTCGCTCATGAAGCTCTGGCAGAAACGCATGACTTCAAGGTCGCTCTTGCCCTTGGGATCGAAGTCGGAGCCGCCCTTGCCGCCGCCCATGGGGAGGGTGGTCAGGCTGTTCTTCCAGACCTGCTCGAAGGCCAGGAACTTCAGGATGCCCAGGTTCACGCTGGGGTGGAAACGCAGGCCGCCCTTGTAGGGACCGATGGCGCTGTTCATCTCGATGCGGAAGCCGCGATTGACCTGAACTTCACCCTTGTCGTCCACCCAGGGGACACGGAACATCAGGACGCGCTCGGGCTCGACGGCGCGTTCCAGGATCTTGGCCTTGCGGTACTCGGGACGTTTTTCCAGCACAGGCCAGATAGACTCGACGACTTCCTCGACCGCCTGGTGGAATTCTTTTTCCGCCGGGTTCTTGGCGATCACATTTTCCATGAAGGCAGCAACGTTCTGAGCCATGTTCGCACTCCTTGGTCATCTCAACACGACAATCCAGCTTTCGGGAGAGACCCGAAACCAATGTTAAAAAAAAAATTGTGAAGACCGGTCAGGGGGCGCAAGGAAATTCCACCCGAAAACGGGTATTTGTTTTCAGGTTAACAGGAGTGGCTAAAAATGCGCAGGCCAAATCCTTGTCTTCACTTGGGTTGCCACTCTTCCCTTCATGTGACTGGGAATAGGCCACCCCGGCCTCATTTTGCAGGCCTCGGAAGCCAACCCTACGGGAAAGCCGACCTCGAAAGGCCGGCTCCCCGGATCCGCAAACCCGACGTTCACCCTCTTGGAGCTTCCATCCCCAGAAACATCCGACAGCAATAGCGCCAGGCCGCCAAGGAAAAGAGCAAAGCCCCTCCGTAGGCCAGGAGGTATCCCCGCGGTCCCATTTCCCCCAGTTGCCTGGCCGAACTGAACACCATCACCGCTGCCTCCCACTCGTCCCAGAAGGGCACCATCCGGAAGGTCAACAAGATGTGGAACCCGAAACTGGCGACCATGAAAATCCCCCAGATCACCTTTGATCGGGAGATGGATCGTGTCTGCCGATGCAGCCTGAAAAACCACCCCATGACCAGGAACCAGGCCACGAACAGCGGACCCAGAATCAAGGGGGCCACCGGTCCTCCTGGTCGCGGTTCCAGCCCATAGTCCGCCGCCACGGTGAACCCCTTGCGAGGAACGAAGGCCTTTCCCTCCTCGTCCAGCTGAATGTAGCGCTCGTCCAGTTCCTCGGGTGCGATATCAGCTCCGTAAACCTCGTACACGGCTCGGCTCATCTGGCGGGCCAGATATTCCCGGCTGGTCGAATCCCGGTCCACCTGCTGAAACCCCGGAGACACCA
>JAZBOO010000267.1:0-23447 GCA_036351155.1 Candidatus Krumholzibacteriia bacterium
AAGCGGGTGTCCCATTTTTCAGTATCACCGGATCGGAGTTCGTGGAGATGTTCGTGGGCGTGGGTGCAAGCCGTGTGCGCGACCTGTTCGACCAGGGCAAGAAGAACGCCCCGTGCATCATCTTCATCGACGAGATCGACGCGGTGGGCCGGCACCGCGGGGCCGGCCTGGGCGGCGGCCACGACGAGCGCGAGCAGACCCTGAACCAGCTGCTGGTGGAGATGGACGGCTTCGAGGCCAACGACGGGGTGATCCTGCTGGCGGCCACCAACCGGCCCGACGTGCTGGATCCCGCCCTGCTGCGCCCCGGGCGCTTCGACCGCCAGATCGTCGTCGACATGCCCGACCTGGTGGGCCGCGAGGCCATCCTGAAGGTGCACATGAAGAAGATCCGCCTGGACGAGTCGGTCTCGGCCAGGCAGATCGCCTCGGGCACCCCCGGCATGGCCGGCGCCGACCTGGAGAACCTGGTCAACGAGGCGGCCCTGCTGGCCGCCCGCAAGAACCACGACACCGTGACCATGGACGACTTCGAGGACGCCAAGGAAAAGGTCATGCTGGGCCCCGAGCGCCGCAGCCGTGTGTTCACCGACAAGGTGAAGCGGGAAACCGCCTACCACGAGGCCGGCCACGCCGTGGTGGCGTTCCACTGCAAGGAAGCCGATCCGGTGCACAAGGTCACCATCATCCCCCGCGGCCAGGCCCTGGGCTTGACCCACATGCTGCCCGTGGAAGACCAGTACACCAAGGACGAGCAAAAATATCTGGACGAGATCTGCATGGCCCTGGGCGGCCGTGTGGCCGAGGAAATTTTCCTGGGCAAGATCGGCAGCGGCGCGTACGGCGACATCCGCATGGTCACCGGGGCGGCACGCGCCATGGTCACGCGTCTGGGTATGAGCGAGAAGATGGGCCCCATCAGCTTCGAGGAAGGCAGTGAGCAGGTGTTCCTGGGCCGGGACTATGCCCGCCACACCAGCCACAGCGAAAAAACTCTGCAGGAAATCGATGCCGAGATCAAGCGGATCGTCAGCGAGCAGCTGGAACGGGCCCGCGGCATCCTGGCCGATCATCGTGACCAGGTGGAAACGGTCACGGCGGCATTGCTCGAGCGCGAGACCATCGACGGCGAAGAGTTCCAGATGCTGATGAAGGGCGAGGAACTGCCCGCGCCCGTGATCGAGGTGGATCATACGCTGACGGATGATCAGCCCGAAACGGAGTCCACTCCGGAAACTCCGGAAACTCCGGAGACTCCGGAGACCGCCGAGGATCCTGCAGCAGATACGGACCAGCCGGCCGACCCTGACAAGGATCAGCCGTGACCGTCGGTGGAAAAAACGGTGCGGAAAACAAGGCCCCTCAGGGGGCCTTTTCCGCACCAGCCTGGGACCTGGGAGAACGCGTCCTGACACCGGCGGGGCGCCCCCTGGTCATGGGGATCGTCAACCTGACACCGGACAGTTTCTGGTCCGGTTCGCGTGCCCAGGGAGTCGAAGCCGCCGTGGCCCACGCCCTTCGCCTGGTCGCCGAAGGCGCCGACCTGCTGGATCTGGGCGCCGAGTCGTCGCGCCCGGGAGCTCAGGCGGTCAGCACCCAGGAGGAGCAGGACCGCCTGCTTCCCGTCCTGGAAGCCTTGCGGCGACAAACCGAGGCCCCCATCACCGTGGATACCATCCGGGCTTCCACCGCCCGGCAGGCCCTCGCCGGCGGGGCCGATGCCGTCAACGACATTTCCGCCGCCACGGACGAGGAAATGCTGGCCGAGGTCGCAAGGCAGGGGTGTGGCCTGATCCTGATGCACATGCAGGGAACTCCGGGCACCATGCAGGAGGCCCCCAGGTACCGCGAGGTGGTGGCCGATGTTTCGGCCTATCTGGAGGAACGGGTGGCCCAGGCGGTGCTGGCGGGTATTCCCGAGGGGCGGCTGGTTGTCGACCCGGGGATCGGATTCGGCAAGACCCTGGAACACAACCTGGCCCTGTTGCGTGGGCTGGCCCAGGTGGGCCAGGGGCGCCCGCTTCTGCTGGGGGCCAGTCGCAAGAGCTTCATCGGACAACTCACCGGGGCGGAAACAGGCGATCGTCTGCCGGGGAGCCTGGCGGCCCTGGCCGCCGCCTACCGGTCAGGAGCGTCCCTGGTCCGGGTCCACGACGTGGCCGCCTCGGTCCAGTTCCTGGATGTCCTGGCGGCCGTGAGCCCATAAATCGCGTGCTGCCTCGACTTTGCCGTTGAGCAACCCCGCTCCCGGTGCTAGCTTGGTCAGCATGTGGGAATCCATCACCAACAGCCTGCTCATAGATATCCTCGATATCATCATCGTGGCTTTTCTGCTTTACCGCCTGATCGTGTTCATCAAGGACACCAGGGTGATTCAGATGCTGGTGGGCCTCGGTTCGCTTCTGGTGCTCTCATTCCTGGCCAGCAGCCTGGGAATGATCGTGGTGGGTCGCATTCTGGGCACCCTGCAGACCGTGTGGGTGGTGGCCTTCATCATCATTTTCCAGCCGGAGCTGCGCGCGGGTTTGACCAAGCTGGGTTTGCGCCAGGGTTTTGGTTTTTTCGGCAACAGCGAGGAAATCCCCAAGGAAGAGGAGCTGCTCGAGGCCCTCAAGCGCCTGAGCAAGCGCGGGCTGGGCGCCCTGATTGTCATCGAGCGTGAAGTGCGCTTGAACAATCTCATAAAAAAGGGCGTGCCCCTGAACGCCGACATCACCGCCGCCACCCTGGAGGCGATTTTCACCTTGCCCGGCCCCTTGCATGACGGGGCGGTCATCATCAGCGACGACAAGATCGCCGCGGCCGCCGTCATCTTGCCCATCACCGAGCGCGATGAACTGGCCTACTCCCTGGGGACGCGGCACCGTGCCGCCATCGGGATCAGCGAGCAGAGCGATGCCATCGTCCTGGTGGTGTCCGAGGAGAACCGCGCCATCAGTCTGGTGTTCGAGGGAGAAATCAGGCGCGGCCTGTCCATGGAGGATCTCAAGGCCGAACTGGAGCGGGTGTCGATGAGCTCTGCCCGACGCTTCGGGAAAAAGCAGAAGAAGTCGAAGAAGAGTACCGGCAAGAAGGCCGGCACCACGGCCGAAGCTACCAAGGCCGCCAAAACCACCAAGCCGACCAAGCCCAGCCAGAGCCCTGACTAGCTTGTATTGATCACCGACAGGAAAATTCCCACGATATCAGGATCGTAGCGTTCTCCCAGGTTTTCCTTGAGGACCGCGGCCGCCTCGATGGCGGGCTTGGGCTCCAGGCCACCGGCCCCGGTGATCATGGAGACATAATTTTCCACCACCGTGACCACCCTGGCCGCCAGGGGAATATCCCGACCGCTCAGTCCCGCCGGAAAACCTTCGCCATTGAAGCGTTCATGATGGCACTTGACCACTTCCAGCGCGGTCTGGCTCAGCTTCAGGTCTGCCAGCAGCGCCGCCCCCTCGGTGGGATGGTTGCGGTAGGCCTTCCACTGGGCAGGCGTCATCTCGGCCGGCGAACCCATCAGGCTGTCTTCCTTGTCGATCAACCCCACATCGCGCAGCAGACAACCGTAAACCAGATCTCGTTTCTGGTCGGGAGGAAAGCCCATTTCCCTGGCCAGGATATTCAGTTGCTCCACCAGGGCGCTGGTCAGATCATCCGACCCGAAGAAGCGCTTTTCCCGCTGGGACATGATGCGGTATATCAGGTCCAGGAAAATATCCGCATCGTCGTTCTGATCCTCGAATCGGGCCAGGAGCCTGCTGGCCAGATCGAAGGCGGCCACCAGACCGTCGGGGAACTGATCCTTCTTGCCCGTATCACCGTTCACGAACAGGGTCCCCTGATAGGTCTTGTCCCAGTGCAATCCGATCACCCAGTTGACCCGGTTTCCCTTGAGCTGCGTCTTGATCGACGAGAATGTCGCCGGCAGGTTGGTGATATGCACGGGGCGCTCCATGCCCTGGAAATACTTCTGAAGGCGCTCATCGGAACAGTCGAGGTGAAGCAGGGAATCATCCCCGCCCAGCATGATCTGCGGATGATTCTGGCCGGCCCCCAGATAGGCCATCTCCTCCAGCTGCATCTCCTCCTGCAAGTGGCGGGCAAACAGCCGCCAGAAGTGCGGCAGGTCATCGGCTTCCGGCAGGTCCACCGCCATGTGCAGCATGTGGCCGGCCAGGTCCGTTGGCAGGGAAACAGCCGGCTCATGGGCCGGCAACTGCTGCCCCACCACGTCGTCGTGGGCCGCACGAGCCGAGGCCGTGCGGGCGTCTTCGTTCCCCTCCAGCAGATGCTGTAGAAGTTCGAAGGCAAAAGTTTCCGCCAGGGAGTACTCGCGGTCCTGCCCGCCCTTCTTGACCATGATCAGCATGCTCAGCACACCTTGCCGCATCACAGGCATGATCAGGTCTGGGTCCACCGCCTCCAGCAGGGAAAGCTCCTCTTCCTCCAGGTCGTCACCCAGAACGTCCAGCATGGTCAAGGGGCGGGCCATCTCCTCGGCCTGATTGGCCAGCGACCCGTCCAGGGGGATTTCCTTGTACCCGTCCGGACTGATCAGGAGACCGCCCTTGGCCACCAGCAGGGTCACGTCCTCCGCCAAACCCTGGCTGAACAGAAGGTTCTTCAGACCCTGGCTGAAATCCATCTGGCTGTTCCGGTCGGACCAGTTGTGCAGAAGGTCCAGCGCCTCTTCGAGAGAGGTGAAGTGATGATCCTTGCGACGTCCCACCGGGGTTTCCGCCACCTTGAATTCATCCAGGAGGCTGTCCAGCTCGGCGCCATGATCCTCTTCCATCAGGCTGACGGCCCCCACTTCGAGGGTCACCTCATCCTGATCTTCGTCCGAGGCCGGGAGGGCCTCCTCTTCGGCGGGAGTTTCCGCAGTATGCTCCTCATCCATGGCCACGGCCACGGCCTGCCCCCCGGGCACGGGCACCACCCCTCCCATTCCCGCCACGGCCTCGTCCACGGTGGCGAAGTAGGACAGGGCATGCTTTTCTTTTTTCTGCTCCAGAAAGCGGCGTACGGTGTCACCGGCACCGGCGATGGCCGCGCTCCCGTTGGCTTCCACCAGCCGGTCCTGCAACTCGACGATCATGCGTGCACCCCCGCCTCCCATCGAGCCCAGCTCGGAGAGATCGAGAATCACCCGGGTCTTGCCTTTTTCCAGGCACTTGTCTGCCAGTTCCTTCAGGCGATCCCGATCAGCGCGCGTCACCGAGCCGCAGACGCTCACGCCGAAGATCTCCTGGTCAGGCAGGTTCAGGGGTTTGAATTGCACAGCCATGGTACCGCTTTCAAAAGGAACCAGGACAGCCGGATGGCCGTCCTGGTTTCATTATCGAACAGAGAACGTCCGGATTTAGCCGAACCTTCGCTTTATCAGACAAGAGCCTCGGCCAACCAGTTATCCAGGACGGACCTCAAGAATCTCCACTCGCTTCCAACCTTCTTGGCGGGGATCTTCCCCTCCTTGGCCAGACGGCAAACAGTCTTGACGTGCATCTTCAGATATTCGGCGGCTTCAACCGAAGTCATGACCTGCCCAATATTATCATCCCCCCCGATATAGATCCTGGGCGAATTGTTGTTCTCCGACATGGGGATGTCTCCTCTCAGGTGTTCCTTATCGCGATGCGTGCCACATCCGACATTTCCCTCCAAACCTGCAAGCGCCATGCCCGGTGTCGAGCTCGGACGAACTCGGCAGAAACTGCCTACTGGCAAGCGATTACCGGGTGTATGGGGGAATCAGAAGGAACAATGGGAATTCATTTTCCGGTGCAGGATACATTGCCGGCGAGCCGAGCATTGCAATCCGCAACCGTCAATTCCGGCCCGGGAAAAGGCCGGTCCAGGGGTCGAGGGCAAAAGGCTCGACCCACAGGCCGTCGGCGCCCAGCGTTCGGGCTCGATCATGGGCCCCCTGGGACTGGCTGGAGGCGGGTCCCACCAGGATGAGGGGAGGCAGCCCGGCCTCTGCGGTCTGGAGCTGTTGCCCCAGGCCCGCCAGGGAGGCCAGGTGATTGGTGGGCTCCTGGTTGTCACAGATAATGGCCCGCACGGGACCTTGCCGGGCATTCAGAGCCAGCACCCCGCCACACTATCCGCCTTCAGGACGCCATAGCCCAGCTGACTCAGCTTGTGGGTCAGCTGTTCCTGGCGGAGCTTTCCCGCCACCAGCAGGACAACCTGCCAGCCCAGGCCGGGTTGAGCGCCCTCACTATTCTCCTGACACCCGAACATGGCGTCCCCGTACTCGCGAAAAGTCTGCCAGCGGGATCGCAGCTGGTCCTCCTCGCGGTCTGAAAGGAGACTGTCCGCCCATACGTCCTCCCAGTCCTGGCAACAGGCGTCCAGGGCGTCCATGACAGCCAGCGGGGTTCCGGCGGCGCTCAGGCGGGACATCAGTCCCAGCCACTGAGGGGCATTCCGGATCTCCTCGGCAGGCACCCCCCGATCCAGACCGGCCAGTCCCCACTCCAGTCCCTGGGCCAGATGGTCCAGAGCCGCCTCCAGCCAGGCCGGGTTGCGCTCCTGGTGCTCCGCCACCAGATCTACCAGCCGCCGCAGCTCGGGCGCCAGGGGGGCCAGGAGATGGACACGCTCTGCCAGCTGGGGAGATTCCAGGAGATTGACCGCCGCCATCAGACGAGGCAAGGCGGTCGGGGAGATCAACGGGGATTCTGAGCCGGCCCGGGAGGACAGGGTATCCCGGGCATCATCGGGACACTCCGGGCCAAAAAAACGGCGGAGCCGGTGAACCAGCTCCGCCAGTGTCCTGGCCAGGTAGGTGAGATGCGTTTCCTGACCGGTCATGCTATCCACAAGGTGCTCCGTAGCTCAGGCCGCTTCCCGGGGCACAGGATTCAGCCTCAAGTCAAGGCCACCGCACCGAACTCGACCAGATCGTAGATCCGGTCCTGATCGTCCATGGGTTCAGGGGCCGTCTGTTGCTGGTCGATGCGCACGGCACCGAACTCTGCCAGATCGTACACCCTATCCTCCTCCGAGGAAAGCTCCGGTTCCGCAAAAGGATCGGGGGCGGTCACCGATTCGGCCTCGATGGCCGCGGCTTCCGCTACCGGGTCCTCCGTCAGTCCAGGACTGAAATCATTGGAGCGCTCCAGCTCTATTTCCGCAAAGGTGTCCTCGTGACCCGGGGTCACGTCGGTGGAAATGCCCGTTTCGGCCAGTGGGAGCTCACGGGATGGCCTGTCATCGGAGTTTGCGCCGAAGGGGTCCACTTCCAGAGTGGGCACGGCAGCTACATTCTGTTCGCGCCCGAAGGGATCGTTTTGCTGGATATTCAACCCGCCTTCGGCCGGATTGTCAGGAACGCCCAGCGACACTTCCTCAGGATCGAACTCCAGCCCGGTCATGGAGGCAAACCGGGTGCCCAGGTTGTCCAGACGGTTGGTCTGGTGACCGAAGCTGCCGGAAATATCGCCCAGGTTGTCGGCCAGCTTGCGGGAAGCCGGAGCCAGGTCCTGCAAGGTCCGCAGGAGGTTTCCGGCCCCTCCGGGGCCTTCCTTGACCAGCTGCACGGTGATCTGCTCGAGGCGGGTCAAGATGGACTGAGGGCTGGTGGCCCCGCCCCCATCTTCGGACCGAGACTTGGAAACCGTTTGACGGAACTGAGTGGTCAATTCCTCGAGAGATTGGCTCATGGGCAGCAGACGCTCGCCCCGGGGCCCCAGTCGGGCCACTTCCATGGCGATCTGGAAGGCCAGCTTGCTGCCCCGATCCACCAGGTCGTCCAGACTGGTCGTGCCCTGCGCCTCGGCCTTGTCCACGGCCCGGGCCAGTTCACCCTGTAGGCCCTGCAGGCCGGCGATGGCCTCCTTGTGTCCCGTTTCCTCGGCAAACTTCTGCACCAGTTCCTCGAACCGTGTCGCCCATCGCTGCAGGGTGGTTTCCTGCACCTCGACCTTTTGCTGTCCCGCCTGGTTCCAGCTGCGGGCATCTTCGATCAGCGACAGCACTTCGCCGGATTCGAACTCGTCCTTTTCCAGAATGGTCGCGGTTTCCTTGCGCGCGGCATCCCGATCATCGTAATAGCTCAGCATGGCATCGGCCAGCGAGCCCACCATGGGGTGGTCATAGCGGTCGGCCAGGTCGGTGCGGGAATCTTCGCGCAATGCTTTTTCCAGGCGGCGCAGCTCGCCTTCCAGCCCGACAGCACGAACATGCCGTGACTGCTGCAGCCTCCATGCTCCCAGGATTTCCGAGACGAAGGTGGCCGTGTCGGCATCCTGCTTGAAGGAGTTGCTGTTCCAGGCCTCCTCGTCATCCAGACGCAGGGCCGTCACCCGCCCGAGCAGATTGTTCAGTTCACCGTGGCGCTGGTTGGCCTCGCGGGCATGGCGCGAAATCACCGAAGCTCCGCCGAGAACCAGCAAGAGCAGTCCCGCGGTCACCATGTAAACCAGGTTGACGGGATAGGTCTGGAAATCGAAAATCCGGTCCACTGCCGTGAAGCCGGAAAAGTCCAGCAGGGCTGCCGGTTGCAGTCCTCCGGCCAGAAGCAATGCGCCGGCCATCCCCAGAGCGCCGACCAGGGTGCAAGCCACCAGGAGCAGGTTCAGCCCTCCGGCGGAGACCACCTTCTGGGTCCGGGCTCCCAGAGCCATGGCCGGGGGAGCGGCGGGTTCCTGATCCTTCGGGTCTGCATTCTCACCCTGTTCCAGGGTCGGGGCGACCTCGGCCGGGTCCATCTCCCCCAGGGTCTGGTCTTCTGCCGGTTCGGCGTAATCCGCCAGATCCTCGAAGTCCGAAAAATTGTCTCCCGGTTCCCCGTAGTCTGCCGCCATTTCCTTCTCGTCGGCCAGGGATTCGAAGTCCAGGTCGTCGTTCCAGTCAAAATCTTTCTCGCTCATCCCAGATCCTTTCAAGATCGGCTTGGCCAAAGAACTGCCTCAAGCTCCGGTTGCCTGTCCTTTTCATCGGCGGGCAAAACCGAAACCAAAGCCAAAATTTCCCCTCGGGCACGCGCCCTGCTTGGGCTGGGGCGGAGATCCATTTCCCAGGAGAGGAAAAACCATGGCCGCCGTTCTCTGTCCTTCACATAAGCCGTTGTACCTCAACATCTTCCCCAGCTGGAAAGGAAAGCAGCCCCTGCGCTTTTTTCTTTTGGAGAAACTGCTGGAGGCCCGCAAGGCGTCGGTTTTTCCGACCAATGGCGAAGAAAATGATGAAGATGTGAATGTTTTTCTGGCAGGTCTGCTGACCGGATTCCTGCGCGTCCGAGAAGATTCCCTGATCTTGCCTGGTGCCCAGTGTGTGCTGGATCCTCCGGCCAAGAACCTGAGCCGTGGCGCCCAGGCCGACCACTACCTGGCCAACGCCCACTGCCGGCTATTGCATCTGGGATTGATGGATCGTGGAGACAACTTGCGCCGACGGAGCGTACCCTTCGGCATGACCCGCCCGGAAGCTCGGCAAAGGGACATGCAACTGGGAGCCACCTGCTATGCCATGGCCGCGAACCTGCTGGGGCAGGGTCGGCAGGTCAATTCAGGACTGGTCGCAGTGTACAGCAAGCTGGCGGAAAAATTTCCCGAGTATGTCCAGGTGCTGTCGGTGCTGGCCACCCGACACCTTGGACTGGGAGCGCAATTGAGCGAGCACCAGCTGAGCCGACTGCTCGACGAGGAATACTGGGACCACGCTCAGGCGGGCTAGCCCGCACCGCAGAAGCGCAGGACTTCCTTGTTGAGAGAAGCCTGGCCATGGGAGGCCAGGATCGCGTGTCCGCCCTCCGGGAAAAGCTGGAAGCGCGAGGATTTGTTCTTCGCCTTGCGTTGCAGGAAACGCAGACTTCCGGGGCAAGCCCGGTCATCGTCCTCACACTGCGCCGCGTATATGGGCACCTTGATCTTCCCGATCTTCCCGCGTGCCGCGTCCATCCCTTCCATCAGGTCGGGATTCCAGCCCAGCCATCCCCGCAAGAACTTCACGTGGTGCAGCTTCAAGCGGACCAGCAGGCGCTGGACCAGGTTTTCTCGGGGCATGATGGCCGGAGCCAGCAGTACCAGGGAAGACAGACTTTCCAGAGCGGCAAGATGCATGGCCAAGGTGGCACCGAATCCCAGCCCCACCACATGGACCTTGCCCCCTCCCCGGGCCAGCAGCTGATAGCATTGCCGCGCCTGGGTCAGAGCCGATTCCCAGGTGATCTCACCGAGGGTGCTTCCCCCTGTGCCGTAGTCGGGCAGCCGCAGAACATAGACGTTGAATCCCGCTTCCATGAACTCCTCGGCCAGTTCCTTGAGGTCACCCGGCCCGGTGGATACTCCATGGACAAACAGACAGGACCCCACGGCTCCGTCGCGAACACGCAGGTAACTGCGGTCTTCGCCTCCCACTCCCCGCGCGTCTTCAAATGCCGTCAAAAGTTTCTGGTGGGTGCGCAGGGTCATGATCTGGCCGCGATCGGCGTCGGGCTTGGTGGTACGCGTCCGGGCCCGATCCCAGGCCGCAAGATTCAGCATCACGGTGGTGGGATCCACCACGAAAGGCTTGGGCGGTGCCGGGGTGGCGGCCGCCTGGTCAGGGGCCGGGGCCGGGGCCGGACGATTCGTTCCCGGCCGAGGACCGGACTGAGGTGGCCGCGACCTGGGCCGCGCCGAGGATTGGGGGCGGGAACTGCTGCCCTCTTCACGAGGAGGGCGAGAGGGCCGGCGTCCGGAGTTGTCACGGGAGCTCAGCGGACGGCGACGCCGACCTGACTGACCACCCCCGCGGTTCGAGGGCCGTGGGCTGTTTTTTTGATCGCCGCCTTCAGGAGTCAACGTGTGTTCCTCTTTCCTCAAACGTCATCACCCGGCAAGGGTGGCCACTATGGGCGGGAGTTCAGATGCTGGTCCAGATCCGCAGGGCACCCGCACACGACATGGGGCCAGTCTGCCTCATCCATCCGGCCCAGGATACCATGATCGGCGTATTTACCGGAAAGCACAAACGCCGTTTGCATTCCCAGGCGCCGGGCCGTGATCAGATCGGCCTCGGGATCATCCGAGATAAATAGGGCCTCGTGGGGCTCGACGCCAACCCTTTTCAGGGCCTGGCGATAGATTGCCTCGCCGGGTTTTCCCACCGTCACCACCTGCCCCGCCCCCCCCAGAGCCTCCAGAGCCGCGGCCCAGGCACCCGGTCCCAGCCGGGGCTGTCCCTGGGCATCCAGGAAAAAGCGGTTGCGATGCAGACACACCACGGGAACACCCTGACGGCTGATGGGATCGAAGGCAAGGTCGAGATCGGCCACCGTCAAATGGGGATTCACCCCGAGAACCACCGCGTCACAGGCCCCTTCCCGCACCAGGGTGAATCCCTCCTCGGTCCAGTAATCGGCCAGATCGGGGGTTCCCAGCCACAGCACACGCTGGAGGGTTCGCTCACGCAACCAGCGCAAGCCCAGCCCCAGGGCACCCACGAGGTGCTCCATTTCCAGGCGATATCCCACCTGGTTCAGAGCCGCGATCAGCTGTTCCGGACGATGGGTGGTATTGTTGCTGACCAGACAGAAGGGCACCTTCGCCTCGACCAGGCCGTTGAGCCAGGCCACCGAGCCCTCCACCGGCCGGTAACTCTTGTCCCGGACCAGCACGCCCTCCACATCGATCAGCCAACCCCTGGGCAACCCTGCGCGCCCACTCATGGCGATCCTCCGGGAAAAATGGTCCCCGACCCGCCGGTGAGGCGGCCTCGAGAACAGACCTCGTCAATGAGGGTGTCGAAACGGGGCGCCAGCAGGGGCCAGCAGCACCCGTCCACATCCCGGTCCAGGGAACAGATGTGTCCACAGGTATCGCCCGTGAGGAGATCGCGCAAGAGGTTCACCAGTCCTTCCTCATCATCGTAAAAATGGCGGCCCTTGCAGCGCGTGCCGTACAGGGAAGGATACACCTGCTCCCGGGGCAAGACGGGATAGCACCCGGCGTGGACAGCCTCGGCCACCGAGATGCCAAAATACTCCTGCTGGGCACAGCTGACCACGATGTCCGAGATTTCCAGCATGTCATCATAGGCCTCGCGCCCGGCAAGATAACCGAAAGCCACCAGGCGGTCACCCAGCTGATCCTTGAGTGTTCGGAAAACACCTTCGTGTTGCTGGGGCTCGCCCAGCAGCGCCACCTCGAAATCTCGGCCTTCGTCCAGCAATCGGCTGATCGCCCGGGCAAACACCTCGGGTTGCTTGTCGAATTCCCAGCGATGGTTCCAGAGAATACGATGCCGTTTCCCACGCGGCCAGCCGGGCCCCACCTCGGGTTCCGCCGGGCCTCCCCGGTACTGGGGGTAATGGTCCGCCGGCAAAGGTCGGCGGTCCAGGCCCACCGGCAGCACCGAACTGCGATCACCCAGCCGCTGGGGAACCTGGCGAGGTACGGCTTCGGACATCTTGCCCAGATAGGCCGGCAATGAGGTGAGAAACAGTTCCCGGTGAAAGTCGGAATTGAAAACGATGTGGTCGGCCGCCAGGCAGCTGAGGATGTTGGTGAACCCGAAATGGAAGTCGAACTCCTCATCCGGAGACAGCGGGTAGGTCAGCTGGTTCTCGTGCATGTACAGCAGGGCCGGCAAGCGATCGAAGGGCGGCGGAACCAGTCCGCGAAAGTCCGCCAGGTTCAAAAATCCGGTCACCATCAGCAGATCGCAGGGTCCCGGATGGGCCAGGGAAACCTCATCGGCAAACCAGGCGGCACTGCCGCGCATGCGCCATTTCCAGAAGCGTGCCGGCAAGGTCAGACATTTGAAGTTGTGCCGGGAGTGCTCGGTCAGTCCTTCGCGGAAGGCGCGATGAGACCCCCCGTCATAGGGCTCAATGAAAAGAATATTCTTTATCTGCAACGACCCCAACTCCTTAACGGCGCGGTTCAGCAGCCATCCAAAACGTAAAAAATCATCCAAAAACTGAACATATTGTCCCCGTTTTCACTTTCCTTTATAATTCATTTGCCAACAAGGGTTAACCATTTTTACCCTGGGGCCTCGCTTCGCCCTGAAGCCCCCGTGTCATGAGTTTGTACAGACAGGTTCATCTTGAGAGGAATTCCGATGAAAAAGTTGCTGGTTGCCATCCTGCTGGGCGCGACGCTCAGCGCAGGAATCGTTCTGGCTCAACCTTATGAAAATTCTTCCGTGGTCGGCCAGGTGCAGGACCGGATTCTGATCACCGTGAAAGAGGGCACCGCCATGGCCCTCGACAAGTCCGCCGGACCGGTCCAGGTGGGTGTGCCCTCGCTGGATGCCCTGTCCCTGCGGTTCGACGTGAAGGACATGGTACAGATCCATGCCGGACTGACCAGCAACTTCAAGAACAAGGCCACCGCCAGTTACTTTGACCGGGTGTGGGCCGTCGATTTTCCCGAGACCTATGACCTGAAGGATGTGCAGGCCGCCTACGCTGCCCTTCCCGAGGTTGAAGAGGCTCAGCTGGTGGACATCTGCAAGATGTACGACGCCTACCTGCCCAACGACATCAGCTCCAGCCAGTACTACCTGCGGAACATGACCCCCGGTGGGGCGGACATCCGCGCCGTGGGTGGCTGGAACCAGGCCCTGGGCGACAGCAACATCATCGTCGCGGTGATCGACTCGGGTGTCGACTGGCATCATCCCGACCTGGGGGGAACACACCCCGACAAGGTCAACGGCGCCATCTGGACCAACTGGGCCGAGTACTACGGCACACCTGGCCAGGACGATGACAACAACGGCAAGATCGACGACATCCGCGGCTGGGACTTCGTGAACCTGTCCCCCAGCCAGGGCTGGCCTGACGAAGACGTGGCCAACGAAGACAACGATCCCATGGATTACGAAAGCCATGGCACCAACTGTTCCGGTTGTGTGGCGGCCATCACCAACAACGGTGTGGGTATTGCCGGCACGGCTCCCGGCTGCAAGATCATGGCCATCCGGGTGGGCTGGCTGCCCAACCTGTCCGAGCAGGGCGTGGTCCGCATGGACTTTGCCGCCTCGGGTATTCTCTACGCCGTCAACAACGGCGCCCGCATCATCAATGCCAGCTGGGGCTCCTCCATCGGCCTTGCTGCTGCCGTGTCCGCCGCCATCAATGAAGGCGTGCTGATCGTCACCGCCGCCGGCAACGACGACGATGAAGTGGCGAGCTACCTGGGCACCCGGTTCGGCGTGCTTTCAGTAGCGGCCACCGATCAGAACGATGTGAAAGCCAGTTTCTCCAGCTACGGCTCCTGGGTCGAGCTGTCCGCCCCCGGCGTGGCCATCTATACCACGGCCTACAACCGGGTCACCGGCCAGAGCACCTACGCCAGCGTGCAGGGCACCAGCTTTTCCTCGCCCATCGTGGCCGGAGCCGCGGCCTTGATCTGGTCGGCCCATCCGGACCTGACCCTTTCGGAGATCAGGGACCTGATCACCAGCACCTGCGACGATATTTCCGATGTGAACCCCGGCTACCCCGACCAGCTGGGCGCCGGACGCGTCAATCTGCTGGCCGCCCTGGGCGACGCGGTCCACCAGTACCCCGATGAGTTCCCCACCATGTACGACGCCATGAACTCGGCGCGGGCGGGCGACACGGTGGCCGTCAAGGGCGGCACCGCCATCGACGGTCCGCTGCTTATCATCGGCAACAAGGATTACGACATCCTGGCCGGCTACAATGCCGACTACACCGATCGCGACCCCATCAACAACAAGGCTGTCATCAACGGGTCCCCGGTTGACGCCGCCTTGAAATTCAACGGGAGCGTGAGCCCCGGCCTGGTGGTCGATGGCTTCGAGGTGACCGGCGGCGGTGGCCTGGTCTTTGCCGGCATTCCCTACTTCGCCGAGTGCGGTGGCGGCGTGGTGCTGAATCAGGTTTCTCCCACCTTGCGCAACTTTGAAATCCATGGCAACTCGGTGGGCTCCTCCTCGCAGCTCGGCTGCGGCGGCGGGGTGATGATGACCAACTCCTCGGCCATTTTCGACAACGTGATGATCCACAGCAACACGGGGATTTACGGTGCGGGATTGTACGCCTACAACTCCTCGCCCACGCTCATCGATTGCGTGATCGAAAACAACATCCCCAGCGCGGCCAACACATCCTTCCCGCCTCGCGGCGGCGGTGTGTTCGTGGTCGATTCCTCCATCACCCTCGAGAACACCACCATCAGCGGCCACCAGGACCTGGATACCGGGGGCGGCATGTATGTTATCCAGGACGACGGGGCCAGCGCCGTGACCATGACCGGCGGTTCCATCACGAACAACAGCGCCAAGCTGAGCGGCGGCGGACTGCACATGGTCGGCGGATCGGCTCAGCTGACCTCGGTCGATTTCACCAACAACACGAAGACCGCCACGAGCACCTTCATGAACGGTGGCGGCTTCTACTTCAGCAACGCCTCGGTGACCCTGGACAGCCTGGTGTGTTCGGGTAACGACGCCAACGCGGGCGGTGGTGGTTCCATCGAAAACTGTCCCGACGCCACGGTTGCCAATTCCGTGTTCGACAGCAACATCGGGATGTTCTACGGAGGAGCTCTCTCCTTCAGCAACTCCGCCGGCGGCACCATCACCGGCAACACCATGGTTCAGAACGAAGGAACCTTGAGTGGCGGGGCGGGGCTCTATCTGTCCACCAGCACCCCCGACATCACCAACAACCTGATCGCCTTCAACACCGGTGGCACCGGTTCCGCCAACGGAATGGCCCTGGTCTCGACACCCAGCAGCCTGAGCTGCAACAACGTGTTCGACAATGTCGGGACCAACTACTCCGGCGAGGCCGATCCCACCGGCACCAACGGCAACATCTCCCTCGACCCCTTGTTCTGCAGCCTGGGTGAGGGGAACTTCAACCTCAGCTCCGAGTCGCCCTGCTTGCCCGCCAACAGCGGCGGATGCGGCCTGATCGGGGCGTTGCCCGGGGGATGTGGCGCCTCGCCGGTGCCCGACACCAGCCCTCTGGTGCCCACGGTTTTCCGGGTTGAGCAGAACTACCCCAACCCCTTCAACCCCAAGACCACCATCAGCTTCAGCCTGCCCGAGGCCGGCCGTGCCCAGGTGGTCATCTACGACCTGAAGGGCCGCCGCGTGCGGACCCTTGTCGACGATGTGCTGCCGGCCCAGACCCACCAGGTCTCCTGGACCGGTGACGACGACAAGGGCCACTCCGTGGCCGCCGGTGTCTACTTCTACAAGGTGACCAGTGGACTGCACCAGGGTGTGGGCCGAATGGCTCTCGTGAAGTGATTTCTGCCTGAATCCCAGGCCCGCGTCTCCTCCGGCGGCGCGGGCCTTTTTTTGCGCCCGGTCAAGTTCTCCTGGGTCATTTCAGGGTCCGGTGATTATCATGACTCCCAACACAGCACCCATTTCCCCCGAGGAGATTCCATGTCCAGCGAACCCACCAAGATTCTCGAGGTTTTCGACAACCCCAATCCCGACCGGGATTACGAGATCGAATTCGACTGCCCCGAGTTCACCTGTCTGTGCCCCTTGACCGGCCAGCCCGACTTTGCCCACTTCAAGATCACCTACGTGCCCAACGAGAAGTGTGTCGAGCTCAAGAGCCTCAAGCTGTACCTGTGGTCCTATCGCAACGAGGGAGCCTTCCACGAAAAGGTGACCAACCAGATCCTGGACGACCTGGTGGCAGCGGTGAAGCCCCGCTTCATGGAAGTGCATGGGGAATGGTTCGTGCGTGGCGGAATCACCACGTACGTGACCGCCAGCCATGTGGACGAGAAGTGGGAAGATTGATCCTCAGCAAATGATGGGCAGCGGCCCCCCACAGGTTCCGCAGGCCCCCGCGGCCGACAGGTCCAGCTGAGCCTGCGGCCCGCCCCGCTCGATGACCACGACTCCGCAATGAGGACAATGCGTGTCCCGGCCCTCGCGGCCGGGCACGTTGCCCAGGTAGACCCATTCCAGTTTTCGGCGCGCCAGGTTCCGAGCCCTGAGCAAGGTGGCGTGCGGAGTGGCCGGCGCGGTCATTTTCCAGGCCGGACGGTACGCCGAAAAATGCAGGGGAATGGGCCGCCCGACCTCCTGCTCCAGCTCGGCCACGAAATCCACCAGGGCCATCAACTGCTCATCGCTGTCATTGTGACCGGGAATGACCAGATTGGTCAATTCGACGTGAACACCTGAAGCCAGGAACTGGCGTATGGCCAACAGCACCGGCTCCAGGCGAGCCTTGCACACCTTGCGGTAGAATCGGTCGTCCATGGATTTGAGATCAATGTTCGCAGCGTCGATCGCCGGGAGAATCTCCGCCAGGGGCTCCCGGCAAAGGAACCCGTTGGTCACCAGCACGTTTTTCATCCCGGCGGTGCGCACCGCGCGCGCACAATCGCGAACGAACTCATACCACACCAGCGGTTCGCTGTAGGTGTAGGCCAGGCCCACCGATTCTTCACGCCGGGCGGTGGCGATCAGATCCTCGGGCTCCACGGCCACCGTCCGTTGCCCCTGCTCCTGGCTGATGGACCAGTTCTGGCAAAACAGGCAATGCAGGTTACAGCCCGGGGCCGCCACCGACATGATGCGACGACCCGGGTGGAAATGGTACAGCGGCTTCTTCTCCATGGGGTCCACGCCCAGGCTGACCACCTGCCCGTAATGCAGGGGGCGCATCACTCCGCCCTGGTTGGCACGGGTGCCACAGGGTCCGACCTGCCCTTCGCGCAACCGGCACCCGATGGGGCACAGGTGACAGGCCGCCTGCCCATTGGTTTGAGGTTCCCACCAGGCCGCTTCGATCATGGCTTTTCCCTTTCCAGGTTGGCCCGCACGGTTCGGGCATTACGGCGCAAACCCTCGGGGTGCCCGCGCCACAAGGGTGTGCGGCGAAACCGGCGCCGAAACTCGGCGTCATCCAGGATGGTCAGCGCGTCCAGGTCGAGCTCCGCGTGTTCGGGCAGAGCCGCATACTCCTGGCGCACGGCAGGCAAATCCGGATGGACGTCGGCCGCCGCCCGGTTGTTCCAGGGGCACACACTCTGACAAATGTCGCAACCGAACAGGAGCCCTCCCTGCAGATGTGCCTCCTCGGCCGGTGCCTGACCTCGCCATTCGATGGTCCAGCTGGACAGGCAACGGTGGGCATCCAGGCCTGTGGTCAGGTCCAGCGCCGCGGTGGGGCAGGCGTCCACGCATCTCGTGCAGGAACCGCAAAGGTCCACCGGCGCGGTGACCGGCGGATGCAGACGACGCGGCTCCACCCCGTACAGAGGTTCCACCGCCGGAGTCCCCGGGTCGGGTAACCCCGGAACTTCCAGGTTGGTCAGCGCCACCCCCAGGAACAGCCCCGACCCCAGCTTTTCGTGGATCAAGCAGCGATTGTGCCCCAGGAACCCCAGGCCGGCCAGCCAGGCGTATTCCCGTTCCAGGTAGGGGCCGGTATCTGTGGAGGGAAAGGCTTCCAGTCCGGGGATCTCACGACGGAGATCATTCAGCAGGCCCTTGATATCCCCGAGCAGGACATCGTGATAGTCGAGCCCGCGCGCATAGCGGGACACGCGGTGGATCCAGGGGGTGGGGTCTTCTTCGGGTCCGCCCGCCGAGGGGTCAGGATCATCCTGCGGCCACCCCTCGGTGTATCGCTGGGCGAAAACAAGCACAGTGCGGGCCCCGGGATTGCGCCGGGTGGGGTCGGCCCGGCCCTCGGGGTCGCGGGTGAGGTAGCTCAGGTTCCCATCGCGGCCGGCCGACACCCAGTCCAGCCATTGCTGACGATGGGGCAACGGGCACGGCAAGGTCACCGCGCCGGCCAGATCGATTCTGTGGGCCGGACACAGAGCACTCAGGAGCACCGCCAGATCACTGCGAGATCTGGTGATCACCGTTGGCAGGGACGGGTCCGCGGACATGGGTCACCCCGGTCGATTCTACCTTTGCGGGTTGTTCTTCACCCACTTGTCGTACACCGAAAGCAGCACCACCGACACCAGGGCCAGCGCGGCAAAGATCATCCACATGGTGTCCGTCTGGTCGATACCACCACGTTCCACCGGGCCGAAGTGCTGGTACAGGCTGCCGCTGAGCAGGCCACCGAACAGGTTGCCCAGAGCCACGCACCAGTAAAAGTAACCCATGTACATCCCCACCTTGTTGGGTGGAGCAATTTTCCCTGCGTATTCCTTGCTGCGCGGGCTGGCCAGCATCTCGCCCACCGAGAACACCAGGATGGCGATCACGATGATCCAGCCGCCCTGACCGATCATGTACAGCAGGAAGCTGATCACGGTGATGAAGCTACCCAGGATGATACAGGTCAGCGGCGCCAGCTTGCGCACCGAGTAGGCGATGGCCACCTGACCGATGATGATGCCGAGGGCGTTCAGGTTGATCAGGTGCTCGGGCTTGACCTGGCCCTTCTCCAGCACCGCCCGGCCCCATTCGGAGGTATCGGCTCCCATACTCTGGGCAATGCCCGTGATCCACTGGGCCGCCGGTGTGAGGCTGACGATCAGGTCGTTGGTGTCGGCATAGTCGCGAATATACTCGGGCAAGGTCATGAAGATCTGGTTGAAGCTCGTCCAGAAGAAGGCCATCAAGAACAGGAAAACCAGGTAGCGTCCCTCGCCCACCTGCATGGGTTCCATGAACCAGGGTCGGCTGTCGGGGCCGGTGTTCTTCATCCCCCGGGTGGCCACGTCCCAGACCAGATTGAGTGCCAGCCAGCCCACGGCCCCAGTCAGGTAAACCGCCGGGGCCAGCCACTTGCTGCCCATGACCAGCAGGAACAGCATGCCCGCGATCAGCAGGAAGAAGCGTCCGTTGCCCACCACGCCCATCATACCCTGGAACACCTCGGCCAGGGAGCGCCGTGATTCGGCTGCGGCATCCCGAGGCGGTTCCTTGTACACGAAGAGGGCCACCAGGCCCATCAGCACGATCCAGCCCGCCGAAGCGTAGAACACGTACTGCCAGTCCCAGCCCCGCACAATTCCGGCCACGATGGGCCCCAGGAACCCGCCGATGTTCACCATCATGTAGAAGATGCCGAAGCCCATGGAGCTGTTCGCGTCGGTGGTGCTCTTGGTCACCGTACTGATGACCACGGGTTTGAACATGCCGTGCCCCACCGCCACCAGGAAGTACACCGCCAGAAAACCCCAGAAGCCCGTGGGAATGCCCAGGAGCAGGTAGCCGGGGATCATGACGAGGCAGGAAGCCAGGAACATTTTCTTGAACCCGTAGCGGTCGGCCAGAGCACCGAAGACGGCCGGGAACAGGTAGAGAAAGAAGGTCGCCAGGCCCTGGATCACCCCCCGATCCTCGCTGGACAATCCCAGCCCACCTGAGGCCACCGCCCCGGTCAGATACAGGCTGCTGACGGCGTAGAAACCGTACCAGCCCATGCGCTCGAAAATTTCCATGACGTTGGCGGCCCAGAATTCGGCGGGAAAGCCGCCAGGCTTGCGTTTTTCGGGTATGGCTGTGTTCAAAACAGTCTCCGGTTCTGGTGGTGACGGGGAATTAGCCCGGATTATTGCCTGGGGATGAGCCGATCAAGTGCCTGATCGAACCCCTCCAGCAATCGTCGCATGACCTCGGCCACGGTGGGCACATCATCAATTAAGCCCGAAACCTGCCCAATTTCCAGTTCTCCCTCTTCCAGGTCGCCCTCGAGCATACCCGCCCGGGCCCGCCCCGTGCCCAGCAGCTCGGCCAGCTCGGCGGAGGAAGCGCACCGGGCCTCGAGTTCCTGAACCTTGGCAAAAAATGTGTTCTTGAGCAGACGCACAGGCATGTGGGACTTCATCATCAGGTGCGTATCGCCCGGCCCGGCCTGGGCCACGGCGTTCTTGAAATTGAAATGCCCCGAAGACTCCACCGTGGCGGCAAAGCGCGAGCCGATCTGCACACCCTCCGCGCCGAGGGCCAGGGCCGCCGCCAGCTGAGCCCCCGTGGCGATGCCTCCGGCTGCGATCACCGGAATGTCGACGGCCTCCACACACTCGGGCACCAGGACCATGGTGGTGATCTCCTCACGCCCATTGTGGCCTCCGGCTTCGAAGCCTTCGCAGACCACGTCGTCACAACCTGCATCCTGACACTTGACCGCCAGGGCGGGGTTGGCCACCACGTGGACCACCGTGCAGCCGGCGTCCTTCAGGGGACCGATGGCCCGCTTCGGCGACCCGGCCGAGGTGAAAAATACCTTCACACCCTCTTCCAGGGCCACGTCCATGGACTCCTTGGCGTGCTTGAAGAACAGAGGCAGATTCACGCCGAACGGCTGGTCGGTCAGGGCACGGGCCTTGCGGATATGCTCCCGCAGAAGGTCGGGGCGCATGCTCCCGGCTCCGATCAAGCCCAGCCCACCGGCCTCGGCCACCGCCGCGGCCAGCTTGGCGCCGCTGTTGTAAACCATGCCCGCGCCAATGATCGGGTGCTCGATGCCCAGCAACTCGCAAACTCGGTTCTTGCCCCAGCGTTGGTCCATGCCTGTCCTGCCTTGAATGAAGGAGAGGGGTTGTCCAGCCCCTACCAAAAAGACTACAATGTCCTGGTCGCGCAACCCCCGCGAAGAACCTCTACCCGGTCATCCCGTAGCCGTGGGCCATCATGACCGCCAGGAACGGGATGCTCACCAGCAGGGCCAGCTCCCATTTCAACAGCACGCCGATCGCCCGGGGGTATTCCACCTTCTCCCCATCCTGGGCCTGCTTGTGGCGCAGGAAACGGACGGTGGGATAAATCGACAGCAACGCCGCGACCAGGAACACGGTCACCTTGATGTGGAACAGGTAGTTGTGGCCATAGTAACTCGGCGGTTTTTCAAAGAGAAAAACCCGCAGCAGGCCGGTCACCAGAACCACCAGGGCCGACAGGCCATAGACGGCATCCGTCCGGGCCAGCTTGCGGGCCACGGCACCGTCCACGGAGGACTGAAAAAAGTTCAGCTGCAGAACCAGGGCGGCAAACATCGCCGCAAAGCCCAGGTAATGCAGGGCATTGGCCAGAATGAAATCCAAGATAGCGCCGATCGTCAGGGGGCTCAGTTACATCGAATCACAGCCCCAAATCATCGGCCACAATGGTCAAGGCCGCAAGCACATGGGCAATAACTTCATCCAGCTCCAGCCCCAGATCCTCGGCCCCTTCCTGGATCTCTTCTCGGTTCACCTTGGCCGCAAAATCCTTCTTCTTGAGCTTCTTCTTCACCGAGCGCACCTCGACCGAGGCGATCTTCTTGTCCGGTCGGACCATGGCGCAGGCCATGCAGAAACCGCTCAGCTCATCCACGGCAAACAGCCACTGGGCACAGGGATTCTCCCGCGGCACGCCGGTGTACGAGGCGTGCGAAAGGATGGTCCGGACGAAGTCCTCGGGATAGCCTCGCTCGCGCAGGATCTCCGCGCCCTTGAGCGGGTGGTCGGGCGCCTCGGGGAACATCTCGTAATCAAAGTCGTGCAGCAGCCCCACCGCCGACCAGTAATCCACATCGGCACCGGTGCGCTCGGCGGCCGCCCTCATGCTGGCTTCCACGGCGTAGGCATGCCTCTTCAAGCTGTCGGTCTTGGTGAACTCATGCAACAGCGCCAGCGTGTGTTCGCGCGCGTAAATATCGCTCATGTTGTCTCCGTTTTCAGCGGCGGATGGTCTTTGCTTGCACCTTCAGGGGTGCCATTTTCAATTCGAGTTCGGACCTCAGATGCAGGACCCCGCCGTTCCCCACAGGTAACAACAGGTGGAACTGTTCCGGCAGCATACCTTTCTGCACCGCCACCTGCACCTTGCCGTAGCTCACATAGCCCTCGATCACCTCGGGGGCCGTCCACTGGCCGTCTTCATAAACACAGTAGGCCACGGGAGCCTGCTGGTTCATGGACAAATCTCCCTGGGTAAAAAACAGGTACAATCGCTTGTTGGCCACCACCAGGGTGGGGCGCCGCGACGTGATGGCCCCGGGAATCTGCACGCGCGGCGACCACTCTCCCCAGGGGGTCTTGAAGCTGTGCCACAAGGTCTTGCTGGAGGTTCCCACATGAACCTGATGCAAGGCACCCTCCCAGACCGCCAAACCGGGCGCGATGTGGCTGTTCTGTTCCAGGATTTGACCACCCGACGACCAGCCCCAGCCGGACTGGGAGGCATGCCACAATCGCTTGGCGTCGGAATTCTTCCCGCAGTGCACCAGGTGGATGGTGCCGTCGCCGATCGCCATTTCCAGGGCCTTGTTGGTGCCCAGCCCGTCGATGGACTCGGTGTTGCTCCAGGCCCTTCCATCCCACCGGGAATAGCCGATTTTCTTGCCCGACATCTCCGTCAACAGGTGCAGCGTCTGCCCATCGCTGGCAATGACCGGCACCAGGCCACAATGCAAACCCGCGGCGGTGGTCGGACCGGTCCACTGTCCATCCTGCCACCAGGAGTGCTGGGTGTTGCCATTGGTCAATGAAACGAGATGCAAGGCGCCTTCATGCCAGGCCGCCCCGAGGGCCCCATACCGTATCTGAAGGCCGGGAATCACT
>JAZBOO010000268.1:0-4210 GCA_036351155.1 Candidatus Krumholzibacteriia bacterium
CACCGCAATGGTCACGATGGTCGAGATGTAGGACCAGATGGCCACATAGAGGTTCTTCTCGTTCCGCTGGGCCAGGGTCCAGAAGAAGTTGATGGCGAAGATCACCCAGACCACCACGACCAGCAGGTCGATGGGCCAGATGAGCTCGGCATACTCCTTAACCTGGGTCCAGCCCATGGGGTAGCTGATGGCCGCGCCCAGGATTACCAGCTGGTAACCCCAGAAGTTGGCCCAGCTGAGGGCGTCGTTGGCCATGCGTGTTTTGAGCAGGCGCTGCGTGGAATAGTAGATTCCCGCGAACATCCCGTTGCCGACAAACGCGAAGATGGCGGCGTTGGTGTGCAGTTGACGAAGTCGCCCGAAGCTCAACCATTCCAGGCCAAAATTGGCCTGCCAGAATGAGAGCTGGGCGGCCACGAGAACGCCGACCAGAAACGCCACTATGCCCCACACGATGGTGATGACAGAAAAGGCGCGCACGATCGAGTCGTCGTAGACAACGGTCTTCATTTCAGTGTTCGTGGCTTCCATGGAAAGCACCTTCCTCCTTTACTGGGACGGTCGGACAGCAAACCGGGCGGTTCCGCAAACCCCTGGCCGGGGGTTATTCGGCAGAATCGCCCTGAGCATTAAAACCGATGGGATCCTGTTTGTCATCATCCTTATCAGTATCGGTTTGCAATTCCCCGGTGTCGTCTTCCAGGGGCAGCAAAGAGAGGCGTTCGCCGTGCTCGAAGTCACCTTCGAACAGCCGGGTGAAGAAAAACACCAGGCCGGCGGCCACCAGGGTCAGGCTGATGAAAACCAGGGCAATGATCACGTCCATGGCAATCTCCTGCTCGAAAGTCTGACAGCAGTCAAAGTCACGACAGAAACGGAACTTACAGGCATCAGGATGGCCGCGACCACCGGGGTGACCAGGCCGGCCAGGCAGAGCGCCACGGCTCCGAGATTATAGACAATGGCAATGATCAGGTTGTCGCGCACAACTTTCCTGAGGTGCCGGGCCGCCAGAAGGGCCCGCCGGATGGCCGCAATGCCATCACCCAGGAAATAGAAGTCCGCCTTGCCGGGCAGAACAGGCCGATCGACCGCCGGGGTAGCCGCACAGAGGGCTGCCTCGAAGCTGGGACTGTCGTTCAGACCATCTCCCACCATGAGAGTATCCTTTTGATCAATGGTGCGCACTCGCTGGGCTTTGGCCTCGGGGTTCAAGTCGCCGTAAGCTCGCTCCCGGGGTAACCCGAGGGCCAGGGCGGCGGCATCGACCTTGGATTGTGCATCACCGCTCAAAAGGTGGATTTCGAAACCATTGCGCGCCAGGCGTTCCATCTCGCCGGCAGCGTCCTGCTTGAAGTCCTCGCTCAACCGGAAAGCGGCCAGGATTTCCCCGTTGCAGACAAAAACGGTCTCCTCTCCTTTTGAATAATGGTCACTCGTAGAGGCCAAGGCAAATTTGGAGTGGCCAAGTCTCCATTGGTCACCTTCCCAGGCCCATTGCAGTCCCCCCCCGGGGATTTCTTGCAGAGATTCTCCCGCCACCGCATCGACCGCCAGCGAGGTCCCGGAAAGGTGGGCCAGAGCCGCGGCCAGGCTTTGACTGACCGGATGATTGCTGCGGGCGGTCATGTGCCGCAAAACCTCGCGGGCCCGGTCGTCCAGGGCGTGCAGAGCCTCTCGCGAGGGGGCGTCCAGGATCAACTGCCCCATGGTCAGGGTGCCGGTCTTGTCCAGGAGCACCTTTTTCACGTCCAGAGCCTTTTCCATGAAGCTCTGCTTGCGCAGAAACACACCGTGCCGACGCAGGGCGAAATGGACCAGTTCCTCGGCCAGGGGAGTGGCCAGGCCCAGGGCGCAGGGACAGGTGACCACCAGGATGCTGATGGTCACCTTCAGGGCCATGGTCACATCCTGGAACATCCAGAAAAGAAAACCGCCCGCGGCCGCGATCAGGACGAAGGTCACGTACCACGTGCTGATGTTGTGCCACCAGCGGGGCTTGAAATCCTCGTCGCTCAGGGTGGTCGAGCGCAGCAGGTCCTGCAGGCGACTGTCTTCGAAATCTTCGCAGGCCGTCACGGTGAAACCATGGTGAGAGGCGTTGAAGGCCCCGGCGGGAATGGTTTCGCCGGGCTGGAAGCCTACCTGGTCCGACTCCCCGGTGATCCAGTCCAGGGCCACCTGGGTGCTCTGGCGCATGAGGATGCCCTGTACGGGCAGCAAATCGCCGGGGGCAATCCAAAGCTCATCGTTCTGGTGGATGGCCGTGGCGGCCACGGCCTCAAGCTGGCCTTCACGCACGCGCTTGACCGTCAGGTTCTCGGCCCCGGAAGAATCCAGCAGGGCGTTGCGATTTCGCTCCAGGATGTGTTCCTGGGCCCAGCGTCCCACCAGCATCAGGGCGATGAATATGGTCAAGCTGTCGAAATAGGCATGCTCGGGGCCCCCGGTCAGAAATCCGTACACCGAGCCGCTGTAGGCCAGGATCATGCCCAGGCTGATGGGCACATCCAGGTGGGCCACCCGCTGCCTGATGCCCGCCAGCGCCCCCTTGAAAAAGACCCCGCCGCCGGCGATCAGGCTGATGGTGGCCAGACCCAGGCTGAGCCACCCGAAGAACTGGTACAGGGCCCCGCTGTCGGCATCCAGGCCGAAGTAGTAGCTCAGGCTGAACATCATCACGTTCAGGGCCATGCTGATGGAAATGGCCATGCGCATGAGCAGGGCCCTTGACTGCTGCCGTGCTCCCTTGCGGCTGGGGCCCAGGCGGTAGCCGAATTTCTCGACCTCGGCCAGGAACTCCTTCAGCTCGCCCTGGGCGGGGTCCCAGCTCAGCTCGACCTTGCCCAGGGTGGGGTTGATCCGGAGGCTGGCCCCGGCCTGACGCCTGTGGAACAGCTCGCCGATCAGCCACACACAGGCCGCACAGTGCACTCCCTGGATATCCAGCTCCAGATGCAGCAATCCCCCGGTCTTGGCGGTGGTCGACTTCTGCTCTTCCAGGATCCGGTCCAGCCAGCTGAAGCTGTCGGGTCTGAGATTGGCGGCGGGGGCCACGGTGTCGGGCTTGATGTCGTAGTAACGGTCCAGGTTGGCCTGGTGGATCATCTCATACACGGCCTTGCAGCCTCGGCAGCAGAAGGGCCCGTCGTCGGGATTCCAGAAGCTGCCCAGGCCATTTCCGCAGTGCAAGCAGACGCGCCGGCGAGCGGCGTCTTGCCAGTCGTCGGGCCATTTCATGTCGAGGGTTATGTCGGTCATGACAGGAAGGTAATCGAAGTGGAGGGGGGGAACAACAAGAAGGGAGGTCTGGCGTCGGCAGCCCGGAAAAAACTTCAGGGAAAACAAAGATTTTCCTTATTCACCATCGAAAGTTGTCGAAGAAGGAGATGGCGGAGAGACCGCAAGGTTCAGTGTGTAATTCGAGCAGGAGTGAAGCGACATGTTCAAAAACTCGTCCATGAAAACCCGTCTTCTGGTCCCGGGAGTTGTGCTGACCTTGCTGCCTCTTCTGGTGGTGCTTGGAGTGGTTGTCAATCGTCAGCTGGAAATGGGGAAGAACGTGGGAGAAGGCCTGACTGATCTGGCCTTTCACGATCTGGAAAATATAGCCAACAGTGTGACGGCCCTTTGTGAAACGCAGGACGAGGTTTTGCAGAAGAGTGTGGACGGTGGGCTGAATGTGACCAAGAAGACCATTTCCAGCCTCGGCTCGCTTGGGTTTGGGGAGGAGAAGGTCTCGTGGCAGGCCGTCAACCAGTACACCAATAAG
Organism: Candidatus Krumholzibacteriia bacterium; assembly: GCA_036351155.1. GTDB lineage: Bacteria > Krumholzibacteriota > Krumholzibacteriia > LZORAL124-64-63 > LZORAL124-64-63 > LZORAL124-64-63. The sequence goes on from JAZBOO010000268.1 coordinate 3,773, forward strand.
CCCACCACGGTGCAACTGCCCAAGATGCTGGTGGGCGATCAGTGGCTGGGCCAGAACGCCCAATCCGGAACGGCCTCACTGGTGGTGGACGAGGTGAAGCAGCAGGTCGGCGGGACCGCCACGATTTTTCAGCGGATGAACACAGCGGGTGACATGTTGCGGGTGTCGACCAATGTCTTGAAGTCCGATGGCCAGCGCGCCATCGGCACCTATATCCCCGCGGTGAACCCCGACGGGACGGCCAACCCGGTGGTGTCCAAGGTCCTGTCCGGGGAAACCTTCCGCGGCAGGGCATTTGTGGTCGACCGCTGGTATCTGACAGCCTACGAACCCATCAAGGATGCGTCCGGGAGCGTGGTGGGGATCAACTACTTCGGGGTGCCCATGGAAAGCGCCACGGCATTGCGTCAGGCCATCATGGATATTCCCGTCGGGAAA
>JAZBOO010000269.1:0-6433 GCA_036351155.1 Candidatus Krumholzibacteriia bacterium
AGCAGGATCTCGGCCAGGCGCCAGCGCTGGGCTTCGGTCAACCCGGTGGGCCATTCGGCCAGCTCCTCGGCTCCGGCGGGCCGTTGCAGGATATCCCGATACAGGGTCTTGGTGAACCCGGTCAGGTGGCCGCCGCACTTGGCGAAGTACTCTTCGGCCCCGTAGGCCTTGATGCGGCTGCGCCATTCCGGCGTACCGGCGGTCCAGTGGGGGTGTTCCGGCGGCGGCGCCGGCCATCCTCGTTCCGGGGCCTTGCGCGCGTATTCCGGGCTGATGAAAAAATTCCAGGCCCGGGTGGTGCGGATGGCCCGGGAGACGTCGCGCTGCCAGACAGCCCGTTCTTCGGCCGAGGCTTTCCGCCCCACGGTCAGGGGATAGGCATACTCCAGAAATTCTCCGGGGTTCGCCAGCTGAGGATCATCGGTGCGCAAGACCAGTTCCGTCTTGGCCTGCTGATGCATGTGGACCGGACCCACCCGCATGTGATGGGTCAAGCTGTCGGGCAGGAACTGGGAAAAAACGGTGGCGCTCAATCCCATGACCACCGCCAGTTGCCAGACGCGTCGGCCCCGGGCGTACTGCCAGGTCCACACGAACATGGCCGCGAAGGTGGCCAGCATGACCACGGGGTTGGGCGCGTGCATCAGGGCGAAGACCGCCGCGGTGATCAAGGCCGCGGGCACGGGGCGCAAGCCCAGGGCGCTCAGCCGTGGGGCGGGAATGACCAGGAAAACTCCCAGCTGGACCAGGGCAAACAGGGGGTACAGCAGGAGCGAAAGGCCGGCGGCGGCGAAGTCCGGCTGGGCCCCGAGGGCCAGGCCCAGGATCATGGGCAGCGCGATGACCGCCAGATCCAGCGGCAGGGTCTGGCGCGGGGGCAGAGAGGCTTCCGCGGGGCGGGGAACTTTCTGGAAGATCATCCAGACCGCGGTGACGGCAAAGCAGCCGGCCAGGCTCCAGTGGAGAACAGAGAGGCCATTGACGGGCAAAACCAGCCAGACGAAGGCCAGCAGCAGGGGGTGGAAAAGGATGAGCTGAGCCCAGGGGACCTGGAGGTTGCGGGCGCGCGCGTGACTGCCGCCGACCCACAGCAACAGGAAGGCTGTGCCTCCCATCACCAGAGCTGCGGGCCACATCAATCCGCCAAAAAACGGGAAGGGCAGAATGTCCATTTCCAGAGGACTGAGGCGCAGCACCATGCCGAACAGGACCACGGCCGCACACAGGGCCAGCCAGGCACCGCCCAGTATCAAGGGGGCGTTTCTCAAGAGAGGTCCTTTCCCGAGGCGGCCGCGAGCAGACGGGCCGCCGAGTGGCCCACACACCGACCCAGAGCCTCGAGGTGGTATCCGCCTTCCAGGTTCATCACGATCTTGCCGCCGCAGCAGCGATGAGCCAGGGCCATCAATTCTTCTTCGAGCAACTGGAACCCCTCATCACTGACCTCCAGGCCGGCCAGCGGGTCGTCACGATGGGCATCGTACCCCGCCGAAACCAGCAGGAAATCAGGAGCAAAGTTCTCAACCGCCGGCAGGATATTTTCGCGGTAGGCGGCCAAGAACTCGTCATCACCGGTGCCTGCGGCCAGGGGAATGTTCAGGGTGGTGCCGGTGCCCGCGCCGGTTCCGGTGTCACGGGCACGCCCCGTGCCGGGATAGTGGGGGTACTGGTGGGTAGAGGCGTAGAACACCGTGGGATCGTCGGCGAAGATGTCCTCGGTACCGTTGCCGTGGTGCACATCGAAATCGACGATGGCGATTCTGGACGCCACCTGGGCATCCTGCAGGGCTCGCGCGGCGATGGCCGCCAGGTTGATCAGCCCGAAGCCCATGCTGACCGTCCGGGTGACATGGTGGCCGGGCGGGCGCAGCACCGCCAGCCCATTGGCCGCCTCTCCGCGGGCCACGGCCAGGCACAGGTCGGTCAGTCCGCCGGCGGCCCGCCGGGCAATGTCCCAGCTGGCGGGCGTGCAGTAGGTGTCCGGGTCCAGCATGCCTCCGCCCTTGAGCAGGGCTTCCTCGATGCGGGAGACCAGCACATGGTCGTGAACCCGGGCCATCTCTTCGCTGGTGGCCTCGCGCAGCGGTACGTCGGCCATGCGCTCCAGCAGTCCCCGGTTGCTCAGGGCTTCCAGGATGGCCTGATATCGCTCGGGACGCTCGGGGTGGTCCAGATGGTGATGGGCGATGTTTTCCGGGTCGTGAACGATGGCGGTCATGACGATGTCCTTGGGTCATCCGCGAAAGGGGATGGGGAATATGTTTCCCCCCGGGTCGGTGGGGAAGTATAATTGAAGATAGGCGAAATGCGCTCCTTAAATGAGGGAATCCCCGCAACACGATGAGGTGACCCGTGCAGGAACACGTCCAGCACCTGGTGGAAAAGATCCGCGATTCGATCATTGGCGACGAACGCGCCCTGGACGGCCCCTACGGCCCCCGCCGCATGACCTACGCCGACTACACGGCCAGCGGCCGGTCCCTTTCCTTCATCGAGGATTTCATACGCGACGAGGTGCTGCCTCTGTACGCCAACACCCACACCGAGACCAGCAGCACCGGCCTGCAGACCACCCGGTTCCGGGAAGATGCCCGCCAGATCATCCTCGAATCGGTGGGCGGGAACCCTGCCGAGGACGTGGTGATTTTCTGTGGCTCGGGCGCCACCGGGGCCATCAACAAGCTGATCGACATCCTCAACCTGCGCATTCCCTGGAACCTGGACGTGGACCACAAGCTGAGCGATTGCATCCCCAGGGACAAGCGGCCGGTGGTCTTCATCGGGCCTTACGAACACCACAGCAACGAGCTGCCCTGGCGTGAATCCATTGCCGATGTGGTGACCATTCCCGAGGATCAGGACGGGCAGATCGACCAGGAACACCTGGCCCGTGAACTGGTGAACTACGGCACGCGGCCCCTGAAGATCGGCTCGTTCTCGGCGGCCAGCAACGTCACCGGAATTGTTTCGGATACCCTGGGCGTGTCCCGCCTGCTGCACAGCCACGGGGCGCTGGCCTTCTGGGATTTCGCGGCGGCCGCGCCCTACGTGGACATCGAGATGAATCCCGAAGGTGGACCCAACGGCGGCACCCTGTCCTACAAGGACGCGGTGTTCATTTCGCCGCACAAGTTCATCGGCGGGCCCGGCACTTCGGGTGTTCTGATTGTCAAGCGCCGACTGTTGACCAACCGGGTGCCCTCGGTGCCCGGCGGTGGCACGGTCAGCTACGTCAGTCCCGAGGAGCACACCTACCTGGCCGATCCCACCCACCGCGAGGAAGGGGGCACCCCGGCCATCATCGAGGCCATCCGCGCCGGGTTGGTGTTCCACCTGAAGCAGGCCGTGGGGGCCAAATGCATCGAGAAGCTGGAACACGGCTTCGTGCAACGGGCCACCGAGAACTGGGCCCGGAATCCCAACATTCAGATCCTGGGCAATCGCAACGCCCAGCGGCTGTCCATCGTGTCCTTCGTGATCAAGCACGGGCCCGACCGGGTGCTGCACCACAACTTCGTGGTGGCCCTGCTGAATGACCTGTTCGGCATCCAGGCGCGCGGCGGATGCTCCTGCGCCGGGCCCTATGGGCATCGGTTGCTGGGCATCGATCTGGCGCGCAGCATGAAATTCCACGAGGCCATCGACGCCGGAGCCGAGGGTATCAAGCCCGGCTGGGTGCGGGTCAACTTCAACTACTTCATCAGCGGCGAGGTTTTCCAGTTCATCCTCGACGCGGTGAACCTGCTGGCTCACGAAGGCTGGCGCTTTCTGCCCCACTATGATTTCGACCCCGTGACCGGGATCTGGCGCCACAAGGACGCCCGGCAGGGGTCGGCCCTGCGCCTGCATGATGTGTGCTACAAGTCGGGAAAGATGTCGTACCGGGCCCACCACCTCACCGAACCGGAAAGCGCCTTCGCGGAGTACCTGAGTGCTGCGCAGGCAGTCATCGAGGAGCTGGAGGCCACGGGAGACGACTGTGGCGAATGCCACAGGCTGGACGAAGAGCTGGAACGGCTGCGGTGGTTTCCGCTGCCGGGGGAAAATCGCGTGTCCTGATTGGAGAGGGAGTGGATATGTTCCGAAGATTATTCTGTGTGGTATTGCTGGGCGTGGGGCTGCTTGCAGGTTGCAGCGACGATGAACGCGCGCCTCTGGATCCGGAGGGCAGCGCGGGCTTGCCGGCATCGGCGGACGAATTGATGGCCGACTTCGGCGCGGCCTACCAGTCTCGTGACGAGAGCGACCTTACGCGGTTGCTCCACCCGGCCACCCAGGTGTTCCTGCTGGACTCCACGGTTGAGGCGTTTCTGCAGGGGGGGAATCCGCTGGGTTTCGACCGGATGGAACATGATGCGGTGGTGTCCTCTCACCGGCACTTGTTCTCCGAGACGGCAGGCACCGGGCCCGCGGGACAGGTGGTGCCGCCGGTGGTCTCAATCGAAGTGGATTACCTGGTGCAGGATGGCGGTTGGGAACCTTACGTGGATGTTGGAGGAGATTTCCCGGGTCTGCAGGTCCGGTCGGGGCGGTTCCATCTGCAGCTGCATTTCAATTGTCCGGACAACTTGCGCATGGTGGTGCAGTGCGATGCCCTGTTCCTGGCAGTGGAAGATGAAGAGAATTCCGGGTGGCAGCTGATCGGCTGGCGTGACCTGGAGCCCCAGGAGAAGGCGCAGGCTGTCGAACCGGTGTCATTGAGTTCCATTCTGGCCATTTATCACTGACATCTGGAGGATCAGCATGAGGAAGATGTGGGGACCGTTTCTGATCGTGGCACTGGTGTGCGGTTTCATGATGTTCACGATGACCGGGTGCAGCGATGATGACCCGGTTCAGCCTCCGGACAATGACGATCCGGTGGTGCTGCCCGCCAATCCCGATGCTCTGATGATGGGGTTCAGGCAAGCCTTCGACGACATGGATCTGGAACTGCTTGCGACCCTGATCCATCCCGATTTCAAGGGAATGCTGACCGCCTCTACCCTTGCGGAGTGGGCGAGCGCAGGCTCACCTTTGCTCTTCACCTACTTCGAGCGAGACACGGTGGTGGCCATCCATGAGAACATCTTTGCCGGGGAAACTGGCCGGAGACCGAGTGGAGACACCGTCCCGCCAGTGCACTCGATCGAAGTGGATCTCCTGTCCAAGGCCACCGAGTGGGAAGCCATATCTGCTGGCGACGAACACTTCGGGGGACAGGGAGGCTACTGGGCGCTGTTCCATCTCAATATCTCTTTCTATCTTCCTGATGGGTCTCGGTTCAACGTTCAACAGGATATTGAGTTCTACGTGGTGCCCGTGGAAATCGATGGGGTGTTGGGCTACCAGTTGCTGGGCTGGCGGGAAATTGAACCATTCGGGGCGCTGAAAGTCACCGAATCAGCCACCCTGGGGGGCGTGCTGACATTGTATCGCTGACATGAGGGAGTTATCCAGCTTTTCACTGTCACGTTTTCCGGTCCGTGAGAATCCCAAGCTCCGGGCCTGGGACACGGGAGATCAGTATCTGTTGAATCGGCTGGCCGAGATGGAGATTTCGGCCAGCGGCCCCTCCCTTCTGGTGGTCAACGACAGCTGTGGCGCGCTGGCCGTGGCTCTGACCCTGGCCGGGATCCAGGTGCAATCCTGGAACGATTCCTGGCTGTCGCAGCAGGCGCTGGAGCACAACCTGACGGCCAATGATCTGGCGCCGGGACAGGTGGCTTTCGTACCGGCCGACCAGACACCTTCCGGGCCGGTGGACCTGGTCCTGATGAAGATTCCCAAGAACCTGGCCTGGTGGGAGGACAGCCTGCTGCGTTTGCGGCCGTTGATGACCGCTCGGTCGGTGATCCTGGCCGGCAGCATGATCAAGCACACGCCCAGGCGGGCCTACACCTTGATCCAGGAGTGCATGGGTCCCTGTCAGACCAGTCTGGGCTGGAAGAAGGCCCGGCTGGCCGAAGCCACTTTCGCTTCAGATCTTGCCTGTCCCGCCAGCTTGCCCCTGGCCACCTACCGCCTCGAGGCCTTCGACCTGACCCTGCACAACCAGGCCAATGTTTTCTCCCGGGAAAAGCTCGACTGGGGCACGAGTTTCCTGCTGGACCATCTTCCCATCCTGGATGGTGAACGGAGGGTGCTGGACCTGGCCTGCGGCAACGGGGTCCTGGCGCTGGCTGTGCGCCGCCGTTCTCCTCAGGCGGTGGTGTGGGGGATCGATGAAAGTTTTCAGGCCATCGCCAGCGCGCGCCACAATGCCCAGACCAATGATCTGGACGTCACGTTCCAGGTGGCGGGCGACCTGTCTCAAGTGCCGCCGCAAACCCAGGATCTGGTGCTGTGCAATCCGCCCTTCCATCAGGATCATACCGTGGGCGACGCCACGGCACGGGCCCTGTTTGCCCAGGCTCACGGCGTGCTGAAAAGCGGGGGAGAATTGAGGATCGTG
>JAZBOO010000270.1:0-4142 GCA_036351155.1 Candidatus Krumholzibacteriia bacterium
CGTTGTATCGGTGATGCTCAACTGATCAGATCAAACGGATGAAGCGGAGGCCTGGCGGGAAACTGCCAGGCCTTCTGATTTTGACCCCAGTCCGCCGCCCCCAGGGCCGCCGCCACCGCTGCGATCTCGTGGTCCCCCGCCTGGGTCGGAAGTCCCTGCACTCCCTGGCTCCCCAACCACTTCAGCAATTCTGCGCGCGCCGTAGGCGAAGACTTCATGGCCCTCACCATGGCGACGGGCGCTCCACGCCGCACCATCACCCCACCCGGATGCACCTCGGCCACCCGCGCCTGGGGCTGCAAGGCCAGGATCAGGCGGGCCACCGCCATCCCCCGCAACGTGAGGTAGGCCATGCGGGTCATGGTGGGGGTCATCACCGTGCCGGAGGGCAGGCCATGGCGCTGGAGTTCCTGCCGCAAGGCGCGGTCCCCGGGACGGTCGCCGCCACCCGGCTGATAGGAGAGAGGCGCATCGAGTCCCACCAGCAATGGTGCATCCTGGGGCACGTGCGCCTTCACCTGTTCGGCGATGGCTCCATCATCCAGCCCCAGTTCCAGCTTCACCAGATGCAAACCCGCGGCCCCAGTCTGAAGTATGGCCAGAGCGGTGTCGGCGGTATTGCTGGGGCCGGAAAGATCCAGGCCCAGGATGAGAGGCTTCTTCATGCGGCCCCCCTCCCCTGACCGAGGAGCACCACCAGCAACAGCACAGCGCGCATGGTCCAGCCCACCGTGCGCACCCAGTTGGTGGCCACCAATCGCCCATGAGCGACTTCCTGGAAACCCTGGGCCAGAACCCGGTGCTGAGGAACCTGCCAGGCAAAGGTGGACACCCAGATGAGGACCAGAAGGCCCACGCCCAGCCAGGCCAACGACGAGGAGGGCGAAACCCAGAGCCAGACGACCGCCGTGCCCAGTTCAACAAACATGAGAGGAACAACCACGTAAGAAATTTGCCGAGAATGGCGGGCATGGTAGGCCGAAAAACTCTCCGGCCCCACGGTGGCAAAAAGAGGATAGTGGACCACCTGGACCATCCAGATGAGTCCCGTCAAGGCCCAGGTGACCGCCGCCTGAATTGTGAGTATGATGTGGGAATCGATCGACATTCTCCGGAGACCTTTTATTGAAAGCGACCTGAATACATGGCCCTCAAGCCCTGGGATCTTACCGGCACACGGGAAGTGCTGGCCACGCCCATTTTCTCGGTGCACGAAGATACGGTGGTGTCGCCCCGTCTGGGACAACCGCGCACCATGACCCGCCTGCACACCCCCGACTGGGTCAACATGGTGGTCCTGACCCCCGAACACGAGGTGGTCCTGGTCCGGCAGTGGCGTCACGGCAGCCGCAGTCTGACCCTGGAAATCCCCGGGGGTATGGTCGACGCGGGCGAAGAGGCCGCGTCCGCCGCCACCCGCGAAGTGCGCGAGGAAACCGGCTATGCCGGCGATGCCCCCCAGCCACTGGGCGTGGTTCAGCCCAACCCGGCGTTTCACGACAACATCTGCTCGACCTTCCTGCTGGAAAACTGCCGGCGTGTGGGAAACTTGCAACTGGATGCGGGGGAAGATATCGAGGTGGTTCGGCATCCCCTGGGTGAAATTCCCCGGCTGATTGCCGAGGGTCAGATCACCAACGCGCTGGTAGTTTGCGCCTTCTGGTGGCTGCGGGACAAGCGTCCCGATCTGTTTTGAATTTTCCAACCAGTTGGAACACTACCAACCAAACCGCTTGCCGGCCAGGAATCCCGCGGCTGCCACGGTGCTGGTGAGCACCGAACCCCAGATCAGATCGACCACCGTGACGGTGACCGGCCAGCCTTCCACTGTGGCCAGATTGGTCAGGTCGTAAGTGGCGTAGGTAATGAAACCGAAAAACGCTGCGCGGCCCAGGGTCGTTTTGAGAGAGCCGGATTCGAGTCCGGGTCTGACCACGAACACCTGGACGGCCAGGACGAACAGAGGATAGAAAAGCCCCACCGCCACGTAGTTGGGGCTGTCGGTCAAAAGGAACCCGATCTGCTGCTTGTAAAACTCCTTGGCCACCAGGGTGAGCCAGATTCCATCGATCAGCAGAAAGACCGCCAGCAACAGCACATAGAGTTTGAAATTTTTCATGGTGGTTCAAGCCCCCTACTGTTCCTGGCCCTCTATCTCTTCAAGCCGCTCCACATCGGCCAGGTCCTGGAGACGACCGGAGGCTTTCTTGTTGGCAATCAAGTGATGACGAGACAGAATGGGGACCGAGGTATCTCCCAGGTTCACATCGACGTGATCAGGCCAAGCCAGCTCGAAAACCACGCCGTCAATCTGGGTGAGGACATCTATCCTGACCGGAGGGACCCCGATCTGAAAAACAGTACCCCCCGTGGCCAGATCTTCCGAAGTGAGATCATGGAGAGGAGCGCCGAATTCCACCAAAGCGGCGAGGACCTTCGGTGCATTTTCTTCGCTTGGCCGCACCCAGATATCAAGATCTTTCGTAGCGCGGACATACCCGTGTGCCGCCAGAGCGTGAGCTCCGACCACAAGGTACTCAACGGCGTGTGCGTTGAACGCGGCTAGTAGCTCGATGAAGTCGCGGTTCACCCAAACCCTCCTGCCTCCATGCATAGCACAATCTGGTGAGTTGCCATACAGCTGCAACTCGCTCCTCAATTGAACAGCCAAGCCACCCGTCATCCGGCGGAACCGGTTGGCCCGGACGGAAAATGCGTGATGTCACGGTACGTCGATGCATTCTTTCCTCCTGAACACCCATTCTAGCATATCCACTCCCTGGAATCCCCAGGATATCCCTTTTTCCCTACTATTTGCATTCGTTTTAGCGGCAACATTTTAACGTGCATTCCCCTCGCATTCCCACTAACTTCCCCCCATGTTAACCGCGTTTACCGACCCCCGCTAAACCCCAAGGAGGGGCCCCATGGATCTGGTCCTCCTGTCCCGCATCCAGTTCGCCCTGACCATCGGCTTCCACTACATCTACCCGCCGCTGAGCATCGGCCTGGGCCTGGTGCTGGTGCTCATGGAAGGCCTGTACCTCAAGACCAAGAATCCCCTCTACCACCAGCTGACCCGGTTCTGGGTGCGCATCTTCGGGCTCATCTTCGCCTTCGGGGTGGGCACCGGCATCGTGATGGAGTTCGAGTTCGGCACCAACTGGTCCGAGTACTCGCGCTTCGTGGGCGACATCTTCGGCAGTCCGCTGGCCGCCGAGGGAATATTCGCGTTCTTCCTCGAGTCGGGCTTCCTGGCCCTGCTCCTGTTCGGCTGGGACAAGGTGTCCAGGGGCATGCACTTCTTCGCCACGGTCATGGTGGCGCTGGGCGCACACTTCAGCGCCATCTGGATCATCGTGGCCAACAGCTGGATGCAAACCCCCACCGCCTACCACATCGTCGACACCCCGGTGGGCCCCCGCGCCGAGATCACCAGCTTCTGGGGAGCCGTCCTGAACCCCAGCACCCTCGACCGCCTGGCCCACACCATCATGGGCGCCTGGCAGGCCGGCGCCTTCTTCGTGATCTCGGTGGCGGCCTTCTACCTGTTGCGGCGTCAGCACGTGGACTTTGCCCGGGCCAGCATGCGGGTGGCCTTCGTGGTGGCGGTGATCGCTTCGCTGGGCCAGCTGGTCTCCGGACACAGCAGTGCCGTGACCGTGTTCGAGCATCAGCCGGCCAAGCTGGCGGCCATGGAGGGCATCTACGAAAGCGGAGACAACGCCGAGCTGACCGTCCTGGGCTGGGTGGATGAAAAGAACCAGACGGTGGTCGGCATCAAGATCCCCGGTCTGCTCAGCGTACTGACCGGCGGCAGCACCGACACCGTCATTCGTGGGCTGAACGAGTGGGCCCCCGAAGACCGGCCTCCGGTGCAGGCCACCTTCCAGACCTATCACTTCATGGTCGCCATCGGCATGACCCTGATTCTGCTGGCCTGCGCCGGCGGGTTCCTGGCCTGGCGAGGCACCCTCTTCAAGCACCGTTGGATGCTGTGGGTGCTGGTCTTTTCAGTTCTGCTACCCCAGATCGCCAACCAGCTGGGCTGGGCGGCCGCCGAGATCGGGCGTCAGCCCTGGATCGTTTACGAGCTGATGCGCACCGCCCATGGCGTGAGCGACACCGTATCGGCCAGCCAG
>JAZBOO010000271.1:0-2954 GCA_036351155.1 Candidatus Krumholzibacteriia bacterium
AATGGGTCGATCGTTTTCATATGGAGAGTCCAGGTCCTTGCCAACATCTGCCGAAACCCGAATTCTCTTCGTGGGAGACATGCATCTGGGCCAGCAGGCCTCGGGCCTGCCTGCCGGAGTGTCGGCCTCTGCCCTGGGCCCGCGCCAGGCCTGGGAACGCGTGATCCAGACCGCCCTGGACCGCGAAGTTCACGCTGTGGCCCTGGCGGGCGACCTGGTGGATCGCGGCAACGCTCTGTTCGAGGCCTACGGTGTTCTGGACGAGGGCATACGCCGGTTGACCGACGCCGGCATTTCCGTGTGCGCCGTGGCCGGCAACCACGACACGGAGGTGCTGCCCCGGCTGGCCGCACATATCGAAGGCCTCCACCTTCTGGGCCCGGGCGGGACCTGGAGCACCCACGAGATCCCCTCGCCTGAAGGCCCGACTGTCCGGCTGGTCGGCTGGTCTTTTCCCGCCCGGCATCACCACCAATCACCCCTGATCAATCCCGTGCCGGCACCTCTGCCAGGTGTTCCCACCCTGGGCCTGTTGCATGCCGACCTGGATGTGGCCACCAGTTCCTATGCGCCCGTTTCGCGGACCGAGCTGCTGGCTTGCGGATACCAGGGCTGGTTCCTGGGTCACATTCATGTGCCCGACCCGGTGCCCACCGATGCCGCCCCCTTTTACCTCGGCTCCTTGACCGGCATGAATCCGCGGGAGCAGGGGCTGCATGGGCCGGTGCTGGTCCGTGTTGCCCCGGACGGCACCCTGCACAAGGAACGGCTCCCCCTGGCTCCTCTGCGCTGGGAAGAACTGAATGTTGACGCCTCCGGATTGACCGACCCCGCCGGCAACCTGGCCGACTTCCTGATCGGCAGCATTGAGCGGCGATTGACCGAGCTGGCTCCGGAACTCGAGAGAGTGGATCTGGTGTGATTGCGCATTGTCCTGACCGGGCAGATCACCGAAGCCGCGGCCTTGCAGAACACGGTTCGCGCCCTGGATCCGGACCACCTGGTCTCGGCCCGCTTCTTCGTGCAGAAGATCACCGACCGGACCACCGCTGCGGTGGATCTGGATCGTCTGGCCCAGGCCGATCATCCCGCCGGCATTCTGGCCCGCCAGATCCTGCTGCTCGAGCGGCCCGATGATCCCACGGGGGCGCGCAGCGATCTGATCGGTCGCGCCCGGGATACCTGGACGGCGGTCGACCTGCGGACCAACTTCGCCGGTCTGCCTGTCGAAAATCCCGTGAGCGATGAAGAGCTTGTCGATCGCCTGCTGCAGGCCGCCCGCCAGAGCTTGACCCGGTTGCTGGCCCAGAAGGGAGGCGGCCATGCGGTTGACCAGGCTTGAGGTGCAGCGCCTACCCGGGATCGAGCAGCCCTTCACGTTGACGGCCCAGCCGGGAATGAACGTCATCACCGGGCCCAACGGTGTGGGCAAATCCTCGGTGACCCGGGCGGTGTTTCGGCTGCTGTGGCCCGAACCGTCCGGCGCGCTGCCCTTCGAGGTGGCCGCCACTTTTGTCGAGGAAAACCGGACCTGGGTGGCCCGCAGCGATCATGCCGGGCAAGTGACCTGGACGGTGAACGACCAGGTGGCTGATCCGCCCCACCTACCCTCGGCCCAGGTGGCCGCCAGCTACCGGCTGGGATTGCTGGATCTGAACCTGCCCGATGCGGGCGCCGATGACCAGGCCCTGGCCCGGCAACTGCGCCGCCAGATGGACGGGGGGTTCGACCTGGCCCAGGTCATGCAGGATCTTTTTCCGGCGTCTCCCCAGCTCGGTCGCCAGGAACTCAGGGTGTGGCGGCAGGCCCGGGAAAAGGTGCGCGATCTGGAACACCGTTACCAGGTTCTGGCCAGCCAGGAGCGAGGATTGGCCCGCCTGGAGCAAGAGGTTCAGCAGGCCCGGCTGGCCCGCCAGCGCGCCGAGGTTTACGAGGCCCTGCTGAGCCAGGCCTCCCTGAAGAATCAGCTCGTCCAGCACAGGGCCCAGCTCGCGAGCTATCCTCCCGGACAGAACGCGGTCCAGCCCACCGACCCTCGCCAGCTCAAGGACCTGATGCTGCAGCAGCAGCACACCGAGCAGGAACGGGACCGGTTGCAAGCCCTGGTCCTGGTGCAGGAAAACGAGCTGGAGGCCGGGGCCTGGCCCTCGGGATTTGACGCGGTGAAGGTGTCCGAACAGCTGGATCAACTCATCGATGAAGCCTCCACCCTGGACCTGGATCTGAAAGCCCTGGAGCGCCAGCTGGCCGGCCAGAAGCTGGAGCTGGGCGGCGGATCCGAAGAAAAGCCGCCCCTGGCAGCCATCGATGGGCAGGCCTACACCGAGCTTCTCGAAATCCACGAGAACCTGACCCTGGCCCTGGCCGGTCAGGACGCAGCCGAGGATGTGCGGCGCCGCCTCGATTCTCGGGGGAAGCGGCTGCCCTGGTGGGGACTGATCATGGTCACGGCGGGATTGGCCATGGGCGTGGCGGGGCCGTGGGCCTGGCCCCGGGAGGAGATGGCCGGCTGGGTGATCAGCACTCTGGGCATTGCTCTGGCCGCCTTCGGCGGCATCCTGCTGGGACGAAGGATGGGACTCGGGGAAGAGGCCATCGGCTGGGACCAGGAACGTGAGCGTCGCCTGGAGGCCGTCACCCTGGCCCAGACCCGGCAACAGGAACTGGGCCGCCGGCTGGGGCTGGATTTGAAGCGTCCACACCTGATCTTCAACCTGAAGCTCCTCGAGCTGAAGCTGGAAGCCCAGACCAAGGCACGGCGGTTGCGGCAAGAATGCACCGCCGCTTCCGGCCAACGGGATGAGGTCATCGCCCGAGCTGGTCGACTGTTGCACCCTCTGGGCGGAGAAACGCCGACGGCTCTGGCCGACCTGAAAGCCGCTGCCAGACAGCTGGCCCGGAGGCGGGATTCCCATCAACAAAAGACGCAGGCACTGGCCTCCACCAGCTCCGAT
>JAZBOO010000272.1:0-2392 GCA_036351155.1 Candidatus Krumholzibacteriia bacterium
GCTACTGGCCATCGTGACGGTGTTCCTGTCCTGGGATCAGCTGCGCAATCCCAAGCTGAGCGTGGCCATCTTCGCCCAGAACGGGGTGTACGCGTACTTCTCGGCGGCCTTCGTGCCCATCATTTTCGGGATGTTCAACGCGCGCATGCCCAAGGTGGCCGCGGTGGCCGCCTCGGTGGCCGCCGTGCTGGTGCATTTCGCCATGTACTACGGAAAGCTGCCCGTCCCCCTGACCAGCGCCACCGGAGAAAACCCGGGGGTGGCTGCTGCGGTGGCCATCTGTGCGTCGGTTGCCGTGGGGACTCTTTTGTTGAAGCTGGCTCCGGAGGGAAATCATGATATTTCCTGAGACTGACTGGCTGGCCAAGTGGGCCCATTACACGCCTGACCGCCTGTTCCTGCGGGACCAGCGATCCGGCACCACCTGGACCTACGGCCAGGCCCAGAAGCGCGCCCTGGCGATGGCCGCCTACCTGAAAGAGAGCGCCGGGGTCACCCGTGGCCAGCGGGTGGCGGTCTACGCCACCAACTGCAGCGAGTACGTGTTCATCCTCCTGGCCTGCATCAAGCTGGGCGCGGTGCTGGTGCCCCTGAACTTCCGGCTCACTCCTCCCGAGCTGGCCGTCATGCTCAAGGACAGTCAACCCGACCTGCTGATTTACGGCGAGGAGTTTGCCGCCAAGACCGCCCAGCTGGAGGCGGTATCCCGGCCTCTGTCGGAGCTGGAACCTCTGGTGTTCGGCCCCGAGCCCGAGGCCGTGTTCGTTCCCGATCGACCGGGTCAGCTGGATGACCTGGTCATGATCCTCTACACCTCGGGCACCACGGGCACCCCCAAGGGGGCCATGATCAACCACCGCATGCTGCTGTGGAACGCCATCAACACTTCGCTGCGGCTCGACCTGAACAGCCAGGATCACAGCCTGTCGTTTGCGCCGTTTTTCCATACCGGGGGCTGGAACGTGCTGTTCACACCTTTCATGCACAGCGGGGCCAGCCATACGCTGCTGGAGGGATTCGAGCCCGACCTGATCCTGGAGCTGATCGCCGGCGAGAAGGTGAGCGTGCTGTTCGGCGTGCCCACCATGATGCAGATGCTGGCCGACGCCCCGGGCTTCGCCGCCTGCGACCTGTCCAGCGTACGCTACGCCATCGTGGGTGGCGCGCCCATGCCCGTGCCGTTGATCAACCTGTGGCACGACCGCGGCGTCTTCATCCGCCAGGGCTACGGCCTGACCGAGGTGGGGCCCAACTGCTTCAGCCTGCACCAGGACCATGCGGTGGCCAAGCGGGGCAGCATCGGCTTTCCCAACTTCTACATCGAGGCCAGTGTGCGCGACGAGAAGGGCAACCTCTGTCCCTCCGGGCAGATCGGCGAGCTGTGGCTGCGCAGCGAGGTCGTCACGCCGGGCTACTGGCAGAATCCTGCCGCCACGGCGGCCGCCATCACCGACGGCTGGTTCCACACCGGCGACATGGTCCAGTGCGACAGCGAAGGCTTCTACTTCGTCATGGACCGCAAGAAAAACATGTACATCTCGGGTGGGGAGAACGTATACCCCGCCGAGGTCGAGGCTGCTCTGGTGACCCACGAGGCCATCAAGGAAGCAGCCGTCATCGGCGTGCCTCATCCCAGATGGGGTGAAACGGGGCACGCTTTCCTGGTCCTGTCCGAGGGCCAATCCCTGGACCAGGAGGCTGTCACCGGGTACTGCCTGGACCGCCTGGCCAAGTTCAAGATCCCCAAGCACGTCACATTTCTCACAGAGTTGCCAAGGAATGACGCGGGTAAGATTGACCGTGCCGCCCTGCAGCAGCTCGCCAACCCTGACGAAGAAAGGTAATAACCATGAGGACGACCCTGAAGTATCTCTGGCTGATGACCCTGATCGCCGCTCTGGTGGGCCTGGTGGCCTGCAGCGATGACGACGACAACGACAACAACGGGAACAACAACCCCGGCACCCCCGACCCCTGGGAAGGCACCTGGCTGAGCGCGGGCACCGATGTGGCGCCCATTCTGGTGGCCTTTGCCGGCAACGACAGCATCCGCGTCACCTTCAACGCCGACCAGACCGTCCTGCTGGAATCCCACGTGCCGGCCAGCGGCTGGTCCACCCAGGGTGGTATCTACACCTTCACCGAGAACGACGGTAGCGACATCCTGACCGTCCACATCGAGTACACCAACCCCAACTTCACCCAGGACGGCATCATGCAGATCTGGACGGCCAGCCCGGACTCCATGTACCTGGAAGCCGTGCAGACCGATCCGGACATCGGCGCCACGCCGTTGACCTATGACCAGGGCTTCGGGGCCGATCCCGCCCTGGGCATTCTGAACATCCAGAAGTACCGCAAAGTCGACTGATCCTTTGTGTCACGCGGGAAC
>JAZBOO010000273.1:0-23122 GCA_036351155.1 Candidatus Krumholzibacteriia bacterium
CCGGGTTCATGGTCATGATGCGCAGATCGGGGTCCAGGGCCAGGATGCCCTCGTTCAGGGCGGTGATGATGGAAAGGACACTGCCCGGCTGGACCTGGGTCAACAGGCGGGCGATGGAGATATCGCGCGCAGGGGGCGGAGATCCAGGCATGACAACCTCCCGAAAAAGACTGTTGCGTTCAACACTATTGTTGCAACGCTTTCGTTGAAAATCAACATAGTCAAATAATTGGCAGGTGGCAACAACTATCAATGGTAATACAACTCTTTGTACCTGTGTATCTTAACAATGCGTTGAGTGATTTATACTTTATGGCACGGCTTGTGCTTTCAGAGTGCATATTGTGGCAAGCAACGGGGGCAACCCGCCTCCTCACCGAAACAAAGGATGAATATCATGGCGATGGAATTCAACAAAAGTAACTTCGATGCCGAGGTCGTGAAGAGTGACAAGCCCGTGCTGGTGGACTTCTGGGCTCCCTGGTGCGGCCCCTGCAAGATGATCGGCCCCATCATCGAGGAACTGGCCACCGAGTTCGAAGGTAAGGCCAAGGTGGGTAAGGTCAACGTGGACGACAACCAGGATCTGGCCGGTAGCTTCGGCATCCGCGGGATTCCCACGGTGATGCTGTTCAAGGACGGCCAGGTGCTCAACCAGTTCGTGGGCCTGAAGTCCAAGGAAGAGCTGACCACCGCGCTGAACGACGCCCTGTAGACCTGAATACTCCGGGCTTTGAGAAAGCGCCGACCACCTGTGTGGTCGGCGCTTTTTTCGTCCGGAACTTGCCCCGAAGGCCCGGCGGCATGACATTCTCAGGCATGGAAACGCCCGAACCTGAACCTGCGAGGATGCGCCATGGCCAGCCTGTTCAACGGTGTGAAAAGAATCTTCAACCGGCACGAGAAGATGAACAACATCGTGTTCATCGTTCTGGACAGCTGCCGCCACGACGCCTACCAGGCCGCCACCACGCCCAACTTCGACCGCATCGGGAAAGCGCAGAAGCGCTACAGCTACGCCAGCTGGACCAGCCCCAGCCACTACACCTTTCTGATGGGCATGGTCCCCCACCAGAGCCCCAAGGGCGTGTTCGCCAGCGAGGTGTACCGTGAGGAGTTCACCACCTGGGGCCAGCGTCTGAATGTGCAAGATGTGGAGTTCGGCAAGTTCGTGCCCCAGCTGTCCCTGCCCTACTTTTTGAAGAGCCAGGGTTACCGCACCGAGGGCATTGTCAGCCTGCCGGTGCTCAATCCGATGACCAACCTGTCGGCTCACTTCGACCGCTATGAGCTGGCGCCCAGTCACAACGATCTGCGCGCCATCCTGGCCGGCACTCCCCAGGTGAGGAATACCGAGGGCAAGATCACCCAGCGCGGCTTCCCCGAGCTGACCTTCGACGACGACAAGCCCGGCTTCTACTTCATCAACACCGGCGAAACCCACTACCCCTACATCCTGCCCGGCGAAACCGCCGAGGACCTCCCCCACATCAGCGGGGTGCACGGGGTGTTCAAGCACCTGGACGAGTTCCTGAAGAATCCCTCGCAGATCCTGGAGAACAAGAAGCAGGACGAATTCTTCACCCCCCAGCAGTTCCGCGCTTTCTACGAGAAGCAGATTGCCTGCGTGGAGCATTGCGACAAGGTGGTGGGCGAGTTCATGAACCGCTGCCCCAGCAACACCTGGTTCATGGTCATGAGCGATCACGGGGAACTGTTCGGCGAAGAGGGCTACTTCGGGCACGGGCCCATTTTCCACGAGAAGGTTTTCGAGGTGTTCTTCCTCGAGGGGATGCTGCCCTGACCTAGTGCCGGGCGACGATATACGGCGTGACCTGATCCAGCCGCTCCACCCGTGACAGAACATCATCCTGCCCCCGACCCCAGGCCAGCAGTGGAATGGGGTTGGTGGTGTGCCGCTTGGTGGTCAGATCCTCGATGTTGCCGTGGTCACTGGTCAACAGCACCAGGGTGTCCTGCTGCAGATCTTCTTCCAGTTCGGTCAGCACGGCGGTCAAGAATTCATCGTACATCTCCAGCTGATGGCAGCATCGCGCCATATCCTGACTGTGGCCCGCCTTGTCGGTCTGGAAATACTCGTACAGGGTGAAGTCGTACTGGCGAGATTGCCGGGCCAGGGTGCGGCCCGCCTCGGCCGGAGTCAGCGACTTGACATCGAACTCCAGGTCGATCAGTTCCCGGTTGGTGAATTCCTGGTAAATGGAGCGGTCGGCATTCACGTCGCACAGGGTGAAGAACGGCAAGTGCGCCGCCAGATTGGCCACAGTGGTGGCCGAGAACTGCAGCTGTCGTTCGCGCGGGAAGGTGAAAAAGCGGGGCCGGAACGCGTTGAGAAAACGGGCCTGAAAGCCGCGGTCGGTCAGCTGCTTGAGAACGGAAGATTCCAGCAGGATTTCACGCAGCGCGTCGTTGGGAAAACCCGTCAGGTGCTTGCCCAGATGAGCCTGGCTGTTGACGCCCGAAAGCAGCGTGGTCTGGCCGGTGGCGCTCTGAGGCACGCCCTCGACACCCAGCACGGCATCGATGGCGCGGCCCTTGCCGCCGAAAGGAAGGTCCAGTTTCGTTCCATCGAGCCGCAGCAACTCACCGCCATAGGCAAACTGGGGATTGACCTGGGGATCGGCCTGGCCCAGGCCCAGACCATCAACGAACAGCAGGATGGTGCGCATTTTCTGCGGTACTTTCTTTTTTTGAATCCCTGGCAGCAATGATCCGACAGGGTAGCGAATTCCAGGTCAATCGACCAGCTTCGGTTGCTCCTCCGGAAAACGGAACTCCGCCCACACCGGGAAGTGATCGCTGGCCGTGTATTCGTCCGCGATGCCAGCCCGCTGCCATGCCAATCCCCGGAAAAAAAAGTGATCCAGCACCAGGGTGTGGTTAAAAAAGTCGAGCGCCCCGCCCAGGGCGGTTTTCCCCGCAGGCAAGCGGACCTGCCGGAACCGACGACCGCGCATGACCTGCCGCAGCTCCTTGATCTCCTGGCGCGACCCGGTGTTGAAGTCCCCGCCCACAATCACCGGCCAGCTCACCTGCCCCAGGCTGTCGGCCAGGACGGCGGCCTGCTTCAGACGATCGCTCAGGGGAATCACCGCCGTCGAAAGATGCACGCTCACCGCCCGGACCTTGCGCCCCTTGACCAGGACATCGGCGGCCACGGCGCGACGGCGGTTCTCGCTGAAGGGGTTGGGATAGGGCAACACCAGGTCGGCCTGCCCCGCGATGGGCCACCGGCTCAGGATGGCGTTGCCCCACAATCGGCCGTAGCGCGGGTGCCGGTAGGCCGGGCCGTAGACATAGTTCAAACCCAGTGCCCGGGCCATGAAATCCACACCTTCGAGGTCCATTTCCTGAAGCAGAAGGACATCGGCCGCACCCAGGTGCGGATCATTCATCAGCTGAGCGGTCACTTCCCGGGTGTTGCGGGCAAAGGCGATGTTGTAACTGACCACCAGCAGACTGTCGGGCGGTGATTCTGCCGCAGGAATCTTCTCCATGGCATACTGCCCCGAGAACAGTACGGGCGGGGCAGGTTCACCGGTGACAATGCAGCCGGTCATGCCGAGCAGAGCCATCATGCCCAGAATTATGCCGAGGGATCGCAGGGTGGTATTCATGAGCGGATGATATGGCCTGCTCGCCCGGACACCAAGACCCGAGTAAAAAAGTCAGGACAGCCGGCCACCCGATTGTTAAAATTGCTCCAGCAGTTCCAATCAAAACGAGAGGCTCGCATGACCGCCCCCGAATTACCTGTGATTTTCGTGGTTTCCGACGGCCGTGGCGAAACCTGTACCCAGTGGCTGCAAGCCGCCCTGGTGCAGTTTCCTCACGAAGAATTCGTCATGGAGAAGCGGGCCGACATTCGCACACCCGCCCAGGTGAACGAGATCATCCAGGACGCCGCCCGGCGCGAGGCCACGGTTTTCTACACCCTGGTCAGTCCCCAGACGCGTGAGGCCATGAAAGAGCGTTGCGAAAAGCTGCTGGTGCCCGCGGTCGATGTTCTGGGGCCGGCCTTCGGTGCCTTGCATGACCTGTTCCAGGCCGACCCGGCCGCCAAGCCCGGCCTGTTCTACGCCAGCGATCGTGAACGTTTCGACCGCCAGGCCGCCATCGACTTCACCCTGAAACACGACGACGGCCAGCGGCCCCACGAGCTGGATCAGGCCGACATCATCATCGTGGGGGTGTCCCGTTCCTCCAAGAGCACGACCTGCTTCTACCTGGCCTACCAGGGCATCAAGGCGGCGAACGTGCCGCTGGTGCCCGGCACTCCCCTGCTGCCCCAGCTGTTGCAGGTGGATCCTTCCCGGGTGGTGGGCTTGCGCATGAATGTGGCTCGACTGGTCACGGTGCGCCAGGCTCGCGCCACCCACCTGGGGGGAGAACACACCGAGTACTACGTGGACAAGCGGGGTCTGGCCATGGAAGTGGCTCAGGCCAACCAGCTGATGAACGCCCATGGCTGGGCCAGCTTCGATGCCAGCTACATGGCGGTGGAAGAGGTCGCCCGCAAGGCCATGCGCCTGCGCGGCTGGCCGGGGGACGACCTCTCTGTTCCGGACTAGGCTGATTCCCGGCGACTCAATCCCACCCCGATTTCCGCCGCCGCGACCAATCGGCGAGCCTGATCCTGGACGTCGGCCACCACCGACAGGGTCGTGGGCCAGCGCCCGGCGCCCTTGCCCCGGACCACCACCGTCTCCTGGTCTTCGGTGGTCACCAGCAGGGCGTTCTCCTCCTTGCGGCAGCCGGCCAGCGGGTGGCCCACGGGAAGTGAGGCCAGTCTCACCCTGGCCGTCACCTGGCCATCCACCAATGCCGCTTCGGCCACCAGCTTGAGCAGCTTTCCCTCCCGCATGGTTTTCTGCACCAGAGCTGTCGTCGCGTTATCAAGGCCCTGGCGTTCGATCAATTCAGGCGGGACGGACCGGCCGAACGCCCGAGTGGCCAGCAACGACAGCTTGTACACACAGTCCCAGCCGCTGATATCCAGGAAGGGGTCGGCTTCGGCCATGCCCGCCAGCTGGGCCTCAGTCAGGGCCTCGTCCAGATTCAGCCCCTCGTGCATCCTATCCAGGATGTAGTTACAGGTGCCGTTGATCACCCCTTCCAGCCTGGTCACGGTGCGGGTGGCGGCCAACCGGGACACCGTTTCCAGCGCCGGCACGCTGCCTCCTACACTGGCCGAACCCGCCACCAGGGACGCGCTGTGCGAGGCCAAAGTTTCCAGGAACGACGTGTCGTCAGCCAGCAGTTGCTTGTTCGCCGAAACCAGGGGAACGTTCCGGGCCCGACACGCCGCCCCCAGGTGGGCAGCCGTGTCCTGTCCGCCAATCAGTTCGACCACCAGGTCGGGATCACGGGCCAGCAGGCTTTCCGGATCACTGGCCAGCAATATTCCTGGAATGGTCTCGGTGCGGTGACGCTCGGGGTGCTTCACCAGAATCCCCACGATCTGGAAATCGTGCGGCAAACACTCCAGCCAGCGCCGCACCCCTCCGCCGACCGTGCCCAGACCCGCCAGGGCCACTCGCAGGGGAGGTCGCCGGGGCACAGGTTCGAAGGCGCTGGGAACCGGACCAGCCAGGGTGCCACCTCGAGTCCCACAACGTGCGATCCGAAATGACAGACCGCAGGCCGCCGCAAACTCCACCGCCTTGGGCTGGATCAAGGGGCCGCCCACCCGCAGACACTCATCGTAGTGAGCGGTGGCATAGCGGGTGCCATGGTCGAGGGTTCCGTCCTCCCTGACCTGCAGCAATCCGTCGACATCTTTCAGCAAGCGGCATTCCTGGGCTTGCAGTCCATGGGCCAGGAATAGCGCCGTCAAATCCGATCCCCCGCGCCCCAGCAGCGATGGTCGACCATCCCGGCGGCGGCCACTGAACCCGGGGACCACCACCACGGGAACCTCGGCCAAGGCGTGGTGAATCACTTCGGGCCGGAAGGTCAAGGGTTCGGCATCCAGGACGTGGTCACTGGTCACCAGGCCGATCTGCACCGGATCCAGAATGCGGGCGGGCACCCCCGTGGCATCCAGAGCCAGACCCAGCCGGGCCGCGGCCTGGGCTTCACCGGTTTCCAGCAGACGTGCCAGGCTTTCCGGATCGGGTTCTCCCCAGATGGCCCGGGCCTCGGCCAAGAGGCGGTCCGTGGTGTCACCCACCGCCGAGACCACCGCCACCACCTTGCGCCCCTGGCGCACCTCTCGGTAGATTTCCAGAACCGCGCTGGGAAAATCATCGGCACCGGCCAGCACCGAGCTCCCGAACTTGAGAACACAGATGGGGCTACGCATGGGTCACCTCCCGATGGGCCTGAGCAATGGCCTGACGCAGATCTGCCAGGATCTCGTCCGGGTTTTCCAGGCCCACCGACAGGCGGATCAGGCCGTCGGTTATCCCCAGTAACTGCCGGCGTTCCGGCGGCACCGAAGCGTGGGTCATGGAGGCATTGTGAGTCACCAGGGTCTCCACGGTGCCCAGGTTTTCGGCCGGAGTGCACAGCTTGAGGGCACCCAGGGCCGTGATGGCCGCATTCAAACCGCCCTCCAGTTCGAAAACCACCAGCCCGCCCCCGGCAGCTTGCTGACCGGCCGCCAGGTCCTTCTGTGGGAACGAATCCAGTTCGGGGTGCCGCACCCAGTTGATGTGCGGATCATTCTCCAGTGTCCGGGCGATCTCCAGCGCGTGCCGCGACTGGGTGTACAGCCGCAACGGCAGGGTTTTCAACCCCTGCAGGGTCAGCCAGGCGTTGTGGGGCGTCTGGATGGTGCCCAGGCATTTGCGCAGATAGACCAGCTTTTCCCGCAGGGCCTCGTTCCGGGTGCACACGGCGCCCCCCACGGTGGCATTGTGCCCATCGATGTACTTGGTGGTGGAATAGAGGGTGAAATCGGCCCCGTCATCCAGCGGGCGTTGCAGCACGGGGGTCAGGAAGGTGTTGTCCACCACCGACAGAATTCCCGCTTCCCTGGCCAGTGCACAGTTGGCCGCCACATCGGTGATTTTCAAGGTGGGATTGGCCGGAGACTCAAGCAGCAGAACCTTTGTTTCCGGACGCAGCGCGGCCCGGGTGACCGCCGGATCCGAGGTGTCCACGAAGCTGCTGGTCACCCCCAGGTCTTCCAGAACTTCGCGGAAAAACCGGAAAGTCCCCCCGTACACCACATCGGAACACACCACATGATCGCCGGCCTTGAGCAAGGCCAGGAACAGGGTGGTCACCGCGGACATTCCCGTCGAAAAAGTGACGGCCGGAAGGCAATTCTCCAGATCACCCAGGCGGGATTCCAGGACGGCCACGGTGGGATTCTCCACCCGACTGTAGCTGTAGGCCTGATCCTGGCCGACCTGACGTTTGCGGAAAGTGGTGGTCTGGTAAAGGGGGGGCAAAATCGCACCGTGAGTGGGATCGGCTTCGACTCCGCCGCGAATGCAGGCGGTGGAAAACTGAAGGGTCGAGCTGTAATCGTTCAAGCGTGACATGACGCATCTCCTTGTCCAGGGAAAGCCGGGGAATCCGGCATGGGCACAAAAAAACCACCGCGGTTGTGGCCGGGTGGCGGTGCTTCCCTCAGGATGTCCGTCAGGTCAGGTCAGGAATAATCCTCCATGACGAACGCACCACGACCCGGCCACAGCATGGCCATGGCCTCCATGGGCATTCGCATCATGTTTTGTTGGTGATGTTGGACCAGGTCCATCGTATTCCCACACCTTGACTGGTAGTGCATTCCGAATGAATTGACGCGCAACGTAAGCGAGACATCGGCCCTTGTCAATCCTGGTGTAGGATTTTTTGATGCTGGGTCAGTTGCTGTTTCATCGGATGTCAGCTTCCTTTTCACACATCAACATTGTCCCCTCAGCCTTGCGGGAGACCCTGCCATTGTTCTCTATTTCTGGCAATACCCACCGAGCCCTGGGCTTCGTATACCTGCTGCACCTGCTGCTCACCGGAACGTCGGTTTCACTGGGCCAGGTGCTGATTCCGCCCGAGCAGGCTGCTGTTGTCCCCACCGAAAGTCTCACCTTCGGGGTGGCCGTTTCCGGACAGATGGCCCTGACCTGTGAGCATTTCGCCGGGATTTCGGTGCTCGACATCACCAACCCGAACCTCCCGCAGCCCATCGGCCAGCTCGACACTCCCGGGCAGGCACGCAACGCGGTCATTGCCGGCGACCTCGCCTATGTGGCCGATCGCAATTCCGGCCTGCGCATCATTGACCTGTCCTCTCCCCCCACCTTGACAGAGCTCGGAACGGTGGACACGCCCGGCCTGGCCCTGGGTGTGGCCGTGTCGGGCGATCTGGTTCTGGTGGCCGACAAGGGGTTCGGCCTCCAGGTCATCGATACCAGCGACCCGTCCTTGCCGAGCATCATCGGGGCAGTGGATACCCCGGGCCTGGCCAGCGATGTGGTGGTGCAGGAGGGCTTTGCCTATGTCGCAGATTTCGATGGGGGCCTGGTGGTGATCGATCTGGCCAGCGCGACCCAGCCGACGGTGGCCGGCAGCTTCCTGACCGCAGGGGAGGCCAACGGATTGGATGTTCACGGAGACCTGTGTGCCGTGGCGGCTCTCGAGGGCGGTCTCATCTTGCTCGACATCAGCACCCCGGGGACGCCCACCCTCCTGGCCACGGTCCCTACCGGTGGAGCGGCCTACGAGGCCATCTTCCATGACGATCTGGTCGTGGTCGCCACCGCGGAAGGACTGGAAATCATCTCGGTGGTGGTGCCCACGGATCCTGCGGTGATCACCACCTACCAGACGGTGGGGCCGGCGTTCCAGCTGGCGCGTTCCGGGCGCCACCTGGCGGTAGCTTGCGGAG
Organism: Candidatus Krumholzibacteriia bacterium; assembly: GCA_036351155.1. Lineage (GTDB taxonomy): Bacteria > Krumholzibacteriota > Krumholzibacteriia > LZORAL124-64-63 > LZORAL124-64-63 > LZORAL124-64-63. Next base: position 8,861 of record JAZBOO010000273.1, read on the forward strand.
GAAGCGGGTGGGAGCTGGTCACGTTTCTGGAGGAACCCACCGCTGCCCTTGACCTGCCTGCTCCTGGCCGGCTGAGGGCAGCGCCCAACCCATTCAATCCCCGCACGGTGCTCGATTTTTCCCTGCCCGAGGCTTCCTGGGGTGAACTGGCAGTTTTCGACCTGTCGGGTCGGCGCGTGGACACCTTGCGCCAGGGGTTGTTTCCCGCTGGAGACCAGAGCTTCCACTGGACTCCCACCGGACTGAGCAGCGGGGTGTACCTGGCACGGTTGACCACCCCTTTCCTGACCATGACCCGTCGTCTCACTCTGGTGCGCTAGCCCTCCATGGTCGGGTAATCGGTGTACCCCTCAGGCCCATCGCCATAGAAGGTTGCAGGGTCGGGAGTGTTCAGAGCGTGCCCCTGCTGGAAGCGGGCCTCCAGGTCGGGATTGGCGATATAGGATCGGCCAAAGGCCACCGCATCGACCAGCCCCTGGGCGATCACGGCTTCAGCCGTCTCGGCCGTGAATTCCTGGTTGGCAATGTAGACGCCACCGAAAGCTTTCTTGAGTTGCGGGGCCAGCCAGTCGGGCCCCTGGGGCTCCCGTCCGCAGATGAACGCCAGCTTGCGCCTCCCCAGTTCCCGGGCCACGTGGCTGAAGATCTTTTCGCCCGTGGGATCGTCCTTTGGATCCTCTCCTCCGCGCGGCGCCAGGTGCATCCCCACCCGGTCGGCGCCCCAGACATCCACCACGGCATCGGTCACCTCGAGCAGAAAGCGGGCCCGGTTTTCCAGGGATCCGCCATACTCGTCCGTGCGCTGGTTGGACGAGGCCTGCAAAAACTGATCCGGCAAATACCCGTTGGCTCCGTGCACTTCCACCCCGTCAAAGCCTGCCACCTTGGCGTTCTCGGCACCCTGGCGATAGGCGGCGATGATGTCCGGGATCTCGTCGATCTCCAGCGCCCGGGGCACCGGATAAGGGCGCTGCGGTTTGACCAGACTGACATGCCCCGGCTGGGCCACCGCACTGGGCGCCACGGGACTGCGGCCGTCCAGGTAGACCGGATCACTCACGCGCCCCACATGCCACAGCTGCATGAAGATGAGCCCTCCGGCCTGGTGCACGGCATCGGTGATGGGGCGCCACGCGGTGGTCTGCTCCTCGGTCCAGATGCCCGGAGTGCTGGGGTAACCCACCCCCATGGGGTCCACCGCCGTGGCCTCGCTGAGAATGAATCCCGCACCGGCCCGCTGACGGTAGTATTCGACCATGAGAGCATTGGGCACCCGGTTGTCGATGGCGCGGCACCGGGTCAAGGGGGCCATGATCACGCGGTTGGGCAGGGTCACGGCACCCATGGTCAAGGGTTTAAAAAGCAACATGTGGTCATTCCTCGGGCTGAGAAAAAATCAGAAGCAGGATGGGCTAAACCTATGGCTTTTCCCCGGGCTCGCCATATCATAAAGTTGGAAATCCATCGCCAAGCACTCAAGGAGCATCATGAGTATCCATATCGGCGCCGAACCCGGCCAGATTGCCCCCACCATCCTGTTGCCGGGAGACCCGTTGCGGGCCCGTTTCATTGCCGACACCTTCCTGGAAGATGCCATCTGCTTCAACGAGGTGCGCGGCATGCTGGGATTCACCGGCACCTGGCAGGGGAGAAAGGTCTCGGTCATGGGCACCGGCATGGGAATGCCCACCCTGGCCATCTACGTCCATGAACTCATCCACGAGTACGGGGTACGCAACCTGATCCGGGTGGGCACCTGCGGGGCCCTGCAACCGGATCTGGAAATCGGGGACATCGTCCTGCCCTTGACCTCGTCCACCAACTCCCAGATCAACCGCCTGCGGTTCGGCGGCCGCGATTTTGCACCTGCCGCAGATTTCGACCTGCTGGTCCAGGCCCACGCCACCGCCAAGGCCAAGGGAGCCATGGTCCGGGTCGGAGGCATCTACTCATCGGACTCTTTCTACGACGATGATCCCACCTGGTGGAAAAAGTTTGCAGCTTTCGGCACGCTGGCTGTGGAGATGGAAACCTCGGCCCTGTACACCCTGGCCGCCGGGGCCGGGGCGCGGGCCCTGTCCATCCTCACGGTGAGTGACAGCCTGGCCACTGGTCAGGAAGCCACAGCCCAGCAACGAGAAAAGGGCTTCCCGTTGATGGCCGAAATTGCTCTCTCCATTGAACCATAATGCGGTTTTTTGTGGCCCAAAAATCACCTTTCCGGATCAAGTTAAAAAATTATCAATAAAATCGGGACAGGGAGTTCGGCCCCTGCTAGGATGAGATTCCAGATGAATGCTGGGGGATGTCGGGTGATTTCTCCCGGAATTTGGGCTTTTTTTTGCCCGCGATCACTGTGATCTCGGGACCGTAGATGGTGCCTGCGTGCCAACCACAGGAGGACGAATGATGGTGAACTTCAGAAGGTGGGTTGTCTTCGGGGCGATCCTCGTTTTGACATTTTCCCTGACCACGATCGCTTTCGCCCAGGATGACCCTGAACTTGAAGAAGTGCTGGTCACCGCCCAGAAGAAAGAGCAGGGTCTCCGCGAAGTTCCCTCCTCGGTGGCCACCCTCAGCGATGAGAAGCTGGACGTGATCACCTCCAGCGGCCAGGACATCCGGCTGCTTTCCTCCCGGATTCCCAGCCTGCACATCGAGTCCTCCTTTGGCCGTACCCTGCCCCGGTTTTACATCCGCGGCCTGGGCAACACCGACTTCGATTTGAACGCTTCGCAGCCGGTTTCACTGGTTTACGACGGCGTGGTTCTGGAGAACCCCATCCTCAAGGGCTATCCCATTTTCGACATGCAGCGCATCGAGGTCTTGCGCGGCCCCCAGGGTACCCTGTTCGGGCGCAACACCCCTGCGGGTATCGTCAAGTTCGAGTCCCGCAAGCCCACCTTTGAAAGCCAAGGATACGGCCGGTTTTCCTACGGTGTTTACAACACCATGCAGTTCGAGGGTGCCGCCGGCGGAGCCATCAGCGAAGGCCTGCTGGCTGCCCGTGCTTCGTTCCTGTACCAGAAGCGCAGCGACTGGGTGGACAACACCTACACCGGTGAAGAAGATGCCCTGGGCGGCTACACCGACTACGCCGGCCGTCTGCAATTCCTGCTGACCCCGACGGAAAACTTCACCGCCCTGCTGAACCTGCACATGCGTGACCTGGACGGTACGGCCCGCCTGTTCCGCGCCAATCTGGTCGAGTCGGGCAGCAGCGACATCGTCGACGGCTTCGAGCGCGACAAGATCGCCATCGACGGCCTGAACGAGCAGACAGTGAAGGAAAAGGGCGGCGTGCTGACCATGGATTACGACCTGGGCGACATGACCCTGACCTCGATCACCGGCTACGAGTCGGGCGAAATCTACAGCCGCGGGGACATCGACGGTGGCTACGGCGCCGCCTTCCTGCCCGAGATGGGGCCCGGCGTGATCCCCTTCGATTCGCAATCCGCCGACGGCATTCCCGACCTGACCCAGGTGACCCAGGAAATCCGGCTGGCCAGCGACTACTCCGGCCCCTGGAACTTCCAGACCGGTTTCTTCTTCTTCGACGAAGACCTGAAGATCGACACCTTCAACTACGACACATTCAGCGATGGCCAGCCCCAGAACGGCTACGCCAACCAGGAACAGCAGACCAGCGCCTGGGCCCTGTTCGGCACCCTGGAATACCAGGTGTCCGAGAAATTCAAGGCCAGTGGTGGACTGCGCTATTCGGATGAAACCAAGGACTTCATGGCCCAGCGGACCCAGACTCCCTTCGGAGGAACCAACCTGGATCCCATCAGCGAGAGCCGTGATTCCGATTTCATCAGCTGGGACGTCAACGGCCTGTACACCCTGAATCCGGACGTGAACCTCTACGGCCGGGTGGCCCGCAGTTTCCGTGCCCCCAGTTTCCAGGGCCGTGTGCTGTTCGGCGACGTGGTGACCATTGGTGAGACCGAGAAGATTCTGAGCTTCGAGGTGGGCACCAAGGCCAACCTGGGTAAGAAGGCCCGCGCCAATGTGAGCGTGTACTCCTTCATCATGAACGACCAGCAGCTCACGGCCGTGGGCGGCGAGGCCAACTTCAACCAGATGCTCAACGCCGACGAGACCGCCGGCATGGGCTTCGAGGCCGAGCTGGAATGGCTGCCGGCCAGCAACATGTTCATGACCATGGGCGCCAGCTACAACAAGACCGAGATCAAGGATCCCGGCCTGGGTGTGCAGCCCGGTGGCGCCGCGGGCCTGACCGTGCTGGATCCGGAGCTGAGCCCCGGAATCGTCTCGATCGACGGCAACCGGCTGCCCAACGCTCCGGAATGGGTGTTCAACGCCACCTTGCGGGCCTCGACCCCCATGGGCAACAACGGTGAAGTCTTCATGTTCACCGACTGGGCCTACCGCAGCGAAGTCAGCTTCTTCCTTTACGAATCCACCGAGTTCACGGAAGCCGGATTCGTGGAAGGCGGCCTGCGGGTCGGCTACGCCACCTACGACCGGATGTGGGAAGTGGCGGCCTTCGGTCGCAACATCACCGACACCGTGGCCCGGACCGGCGGCATCGACTTCAACAACCTGACCGGCTTCGTGAACGAGCCCCGCACCTTCGGTGTGGAGTTCCGCCGCGCCTTCTAGTCAGCTTTCAGGACGATTGCTGGACGATCAGCTGAAAAAGAGAGAGCCCGCGATCCACCAGGGTCGCGGGCTCGTTTTTCGTCGCAAAAAGGCAATCAGGGGTTGAGTCCCAGCTCGTTGAGCCGTTGCTCTTCCCGCTCCACGAAGGACAGCCAGCGCGAGGCCGTAGCACGCCCCTCGGGAAACTTGCGGGCGGCTTCGAAGGCGGTCTTGGCTTCGGGATACCGGCCCAGCTCGAAGTAGGCCATGCCCTGCATCAGTCTCAGTTCATGGGGATCGTCCACACCCTTGCTCAGGGCCACCTCCACCGCGTCCACCGCCTTTTCCCATTCACCCAGGTTCACATAGGTCTGGGCAATGCGGGCATGCAGTTCCCCATCCTCGGACAGCTCGGCGGCTCTGGACAGACTGGCGATGGCCTTCTCGTTTTCCTGGGCCAGGATCCAGGCCTGGGAGACCAGGCGCCAGTTGGCGGCCGAACCCTCGATCAACCCGCTGTCCAGGCCTTCCTGCAGCAACACCCCGGCCCGGTAAGGCACCTCGGCCTGCAGGAGCAGCTGGGCCAGCAAGACGATCTCGGTGCCCTTGGTCAGGTAGCCCTGCTGGTAGGCCATCTCGTAGCTGGCCAGCTGGCGTTCGGTGTTGCCCATTTCCCCGTAGGCCGAGGAAAGGTGCAGCCAGTACTCCTTGGACGGATACCTGGTCACCAGGGTTTCCAGGACGTCCAGCAAGTTTTCGTAGTCCTGGGTCTCGTAATAGATCACCCTCAACAGCGCGTACCAGTTCTCCTGGACCTTGCTGCCCCGCTCCTCGGCGATGGCGATGGCGCGCCGCACCGGGGCCACCGCCTTGTCCAGCTGACCCAGCTGATAATAACCCTGCCCCAGCAGGACATAGGGCTCGGGACCCGGGTTATCGGCCACCTCGAGCCAGCTGGTCAGATGGCCGATGGCCGTCTCGTAGTTCTCCAGGTGAAAATTCAGCTGCCCCAGGGTGTACAGGGTGCTGGCGCGCAGGGCCTCGGGCAGCTCCTCTTGCTGCAGCACCTGTTCGTAGGCGGCGGCGCTTTCCGCGTATTTTTCCTGGGCAAAGTAGGTGTAGCCGTAGGCGGTGTAGAGCTGGGCCTTTTCGCTGGGCGAAAGGTCTTTCATTTTTTCGACGTTACTCAGTGCGTCGAAGGCCTTGTCCCAGTCCTGGGCCTCGGCCGCTTCCTGGGCCCGACTCAGCTTCTCGTAGACCTTTTCGCGCATGGCGATCCCGGCAGCCTGTCCGGTTCCGGGCAAGGCCGCGGCGGCCAGCACCAGAGCCAGGGCCGCACCCACAGCGGGTCGGCGCAGTTGTCTCAAGAGGACCTTCCAGCGGTGACGTTGGTGACTCACTCAACGCTCCAGTTCGTATTTGAAAAGGTTGCGCACACCATGGACTTCGATGGGCTCTCCGTTGACCACCCGGGGGCGGTACTTGAACTTCAGGGCCGCGGCGATGGACACCTTGTCGAAGATGCCCGAAGGCTCGGATTCCACCACCACCACATCCCGGGTGGTGCCCAGCTGGGTCACCGTGTATTCGACCAGGCAATAGCCCTCGATGCTGCGTGAGCGGGCCGCCGCCGGGTAAACCGGAGCGATTTTCACGATGGGCAGGTAGTCTCCGTCACTGGCCACCAGCCCCAGCCCGGACACCTGCATGTCCACCCCGACATCGACCGGGGCGGTGGGAATGGCCACGGAGATCTGGGCGTCTTGCACCGCATCGACGCGCGGCTGCACGGCCGCCGGCGGAGGGTTGTCGGGAGTGGTCGGCTTGTCCGGGCGTCGGTCCTTGCGCTGCAGCGTTTCCTCCCGCTGCACCCGCACGAAATCGACGAAATGGCGGGTGCCCGACTCGTCCAGCTTGGCCTGAGGCGTGGCGATCAGCACCTGCATGGTGAACAGCACGGCCAGGGTGACCAGGCTGCCGAACACGATGGCAATGGCATAGCGTGCAATCATCCCCGCCGCCTCACTGTCCCGGTTCGTTGGCCGCGATGGCCACGTCGTAAACCCCGGCCAACCGGGCCGCATCCATCACCTGAACCAGCACTCCGGTGCGTGCGTCTCTGTCCGCCTGAATCACCACCGTCCCCTGGGGGTTCTCGGCGTGCAGACGTTCGATGTTGGCCCGCACAGCCCGAGGGTCCACCTGCCGCCGGTCGATCCAGATGGATCCCTCGGCATCGATGGCGATCAGGATGTTGGCCTTCTCCTTGGCCTGGGTGGTGGCCCCTTCGGGCTTGTTCACGTCAATACCCGCCTCCTTGACGAAGGACGCGGTGACGATGAAGAAGATCAGCATGATGAACACCACATCCAGCATGGGCGTGATGTTGATCTCCTGCTCTTCCTCTTCCTGCTGCCAGCCCATGAATCGTTGTCTCATGTCTTATCCCTATCAGTCGCTGAGGAAAACGTCGTCCAGGTTCTTGACGGCCTTGCTGGCCGTACGCGAAAGAAGTGCCGCAGCAAATACGCCGGAAAGGGCCCCCACCATGCCGGCCATGGTGGGAATAGTCGCCTTGGATACGCCCGCGGCCATGCTGCGCGCGTTGCCGGTCCCCGACAGGGCCAGCACGTCGAACACATCGATCATCCCGGTTACCGTCCCCACCAGTCCCAGCAAGGGACAGAGGGCCACCAGGGTCTTGATCATGGGAATACCGCCGTTGGCCGCAGCCGCCAGCCGCGACACCATGGCCGCACGAATCTGCTTGGCATGCCACGACTTGTGATCGCTGCGCTCCAGCCACAGGGCCTGTTCCATGGCCACCCGGCGGCCGTGTTCCGTCCGAAAATAGATGATCCGTTCGAGGATCAGGATCCACATCATGAAGATGACCAGCGCGATGGCGTTGAGCACCGGACCACCCAGTTCCATGAAGTCACGGATTGCGATGTAGGCGTCGAACAACCACTGCATGGCCTAGCTCACCTTCCCCTGGCTGGTCTCTCCCGAACGGGCGGCCACGATGCCGGCGGACTGCTCCTGCAAGATGTGCATGATGTGCCTGCTGCGACCCGACACCAGCGTGTGCAACAGCACGATGGGAATGGCCACCGTCAGACCCAGCACGGTGGTCACCAGAGCCTGGCTGATACCGCCCGCCATCAACTTGGGATCGCCGGTGCCAAACAGGGTGATGGCCTGGAAGGTGACGATCATGCCGGTCACCGTGCCCAGGAGCCCCAGCAGCGGCGCCACCACGCTGATGATCTTGATGAACAGCAACGAGCGAGTCAGGCGCGGCATCTCGCGGAAGATGGCCTCGCCCAGTTTCAGTTCAAGCGTTTCGGTATCGGCGGTGCCCTGTTCCTCGGCCACCATCAACACGCGGCCCAGCGGATTGCCGGCGTCGGGCTTCGGGTTCTTGACCTGAGCCGACACCTTGCCGCCGATCAGGCTCAGAGTGATCAGCCGTTCCAGGGAAAGAAGCAGCCCGATGATCCCCAGCCCGATGATCACATAACCGATGAGCCCACCCTGGCTGATCCGCTCGGAAAGACCAGGGCGGTCCAGGTAGGTGGCCAGGATTTGCCCCCGGGTGGGGTCGACCCCGAACACCACACTGCCGCTGGTGGCCTTGACCAGCTCGGCAGCGGTCTTGGTGAAGCGCCCCTGAGGCTGCCTCCCCAGTTCGCTAAGATTCCCCGTTTCCGGGGTGTACTGCAGATAACCGGCACTGGACACGATGTTGAAGCCGCCCACGCGCACCACATCGGTCTCGATCTCCTGGCCCCCGGTGGCAATGACCTTGGCCGGGAACTTGACCACCTTGCCGGTCTCGGTCATTTCCTGCTGGAGCAGGAACCACAGCTGTTCAATTTCCTCGATGGTCGGCAGGGAAGAATCAGATGAAAGCTTGCTGTTCAGCCGGACCAGAAAGTCGCTTCGGTCGGGGAACTGGGCACTGGTCACCGAGTTTTCCAGGAGCCCCTGGGTATCTCCCGTGACCTGTTGCAACACCCCGAAGAGTTCCTTCATGGAACCCAGGCGGCGATCCAGCTGATCGGTCACCTCGACAATGCGCAGATCGTTCTCGTTGTAGGTCGTTTCCAGCTGTTCGCTCCGACGCTCGGCTTCGCGCAGTTCGCGTCGGGCATCGTTCAGCATCTGTTGTTGCTGGTCACGGGCCGCCCGGAATTCCGCTTCGCGCTGACGGTACAGAGCCTCGTCGGCCGTCCGTCCCCGTTGCACCTGTTTCAGCAACTCGTCCAGGTTTCCAGCCTGGTTTTGATCCTGGGCCATCACCGGGACAGCCACCAGCAGAACCATCAGCAGAAGGAGGATGCGCTTGCTCATTTCGCCACCTCCGGAGCCGGAACTTCAAGGAGCAGGAGATCGGGAGCCACCAGCTTGCGAGCAATGCGGATACCCTGCCGGACCTGGTTACGGCTGTTGCCGTCGTTCATGGGTTTCCATTGCTTGGCTGCCATGTCCCAGAGCCCCGTGGCCGAGGCATCGTTGGTCTGGTAGTACAGCTGGACCCGGCCCAGGCGCAGCACGTTGACCTCCAGGTTGGCCCCGTCGATCACCAGCGCGTCCTTGTAGATCTCGATGGTCCGGCCGAAGTCGTTCTCGATCTGGAAGGCCTCGGTCAAGCTGCGGAATTTCTCGGCCAGGGTGACGTCGGCCCGTTCCATGATGCCGCGCAACCGGTCGACCCGGTTGAGGCGCTCTTCCAGAAGGAAGGGCAGGTCCAGCTGAATGAACTGCTCCAGACCGTCCAGCATGCGGATCATCAGCGGCATGATCTGACGTTCCACCACGCCCACCTGGTCCAGGGAGGATTGCAGGTCGCGCAGCTCCTGTTCCTGGCTGGTGATCTGCCGCTGGATGTAATCGTTGTAGACCTTCAGCCCGTCGAGCTGCTTCAGGATCTGCTTGTACTCGTTTTCGAGCTCGGAGGTCTCGCCGACCACCTGGTCGACGCGCTCCTGCGAGGCCTGGGCCAGCTGCACCCGGTCGGTGCCGGCGCGCAAGACCTGATCCAGATCGGTGGCCTCACTACCCGGAGCGATGGCCAGAACCACCAAACAGGCAGGGACAACCCGCAATAACGTGCGAAATGCTGGACTGAACGTCATTCCCGTCTCCTCCGGGTAATCACCCATGCGAAGTTCAAAAATCTGTGAGCCTTGGCACCATATAGTATCCGGAACCCCGGGGCAAGCGACTCCCTGCCCCATTTTTGGCCGGACCACGATTTCCGTTGACTTTGGTCGGGCAAATATCTAAAAAATACCCCACGGGCGCTCGTCGCCCGGTTGCCGTCCCCAAGCCCTGCCCCCCCGGACCGGATGCGTAAGGCGGCATGATATACGTTCCATTTTCAGGGGGGTTCCCAGGTGTCCGCCGTATCGCGTTCCTCCGTCCTTGTCAAAGCTTCCCGCACGGGGCTGGGGCTGTTTGCTCAGATCCCTTTCCAGCCGGGTGATCGTATCCTCAAGCTGGACGGCCCAAGGTTCAATCGGGACAATCCCATTCACCAGACCGAATCCGGAGCCAACCTGCTGCAAACCGGCTGGCGCACTTACATCCTGCTGAAGGCTCCCGCCGTTTATGCCAACCACTCCTGCGATCCCAATGCCGGCATCAAGGATAACCGGGAGCTTGTGGCGATCCGCGCCATCGCTCCGGGCGAAGAGATCTGCTTCGACTACTCCACCACCATGGCCGAGAACTTCTGGACCATGCGTTGCCTCTGTGGATCACCTCAGTGCAGAGGTACGGTCAAGGACTTCCGGGAGTTGCCTCCCCCGGTTCAAAAACGATATCTGGACCTGGGTCTGGTGCAGAAATTCATAGCCCGCGGCCAAGTCCGGACCCTGAACAAGCGTCATGACAACAGCGGCCAGACCGGGGCCTGAGCCATGGGCCAGGTGACCATCACGCACCATTCCATTGACGGATTTCGCCTGGAAGAGGGAAACCTGGTGGCCGACAAGTATCTGGTGGTGGAGACCCTGGGCAAGGGGTGGGAAGGCGAGGTTTATCTGGTCCGGGAAAAAAGCACCGGGATTGAACGATCGTTGAAGATCTACTACCCGCGGCGCAACCCCGGCAATCGCACCGTCCGCCAGAACGCGCGCAAGCTGCACAAGCTGCGCGACTGCCCCATTTTGATCCAGTACCGCACCCAGGAAAAGGCGGAAATCGGCGGACAACTGGTGACCATGCTGGTGGCCGATTTTGCCGAAGGGGAATCGCTCTACTCTCTGCTGGGGAGGCAGCCCGGACGGCGGCTGGATTTCTTCCAGGGCCTGCACCTGCTCCACAGCTTGGCCCTGGGCATGGAAAAAGTTCACCACCGCGGCGAGTACCACGGGGACATCCACGATGAGAACATCATCGTCCGCCGGGTGGGCCTGGGCTTCGAGATCCGTCTGCTCGACATGCTGGACCTGGGCCCCAGCCACCCGGCCCTGGTGCGCCGCGATGTCCACCAGATGATTCGCGTGTTCTACGATGCCCTGGGCGGGGCCAAGCACTACAAGAACCATCCGCCAGAGATCAAGTCGATCTGCTGCGGGCTGAAGAAGTCGTTGATGGACAGCAAGTTCCGCAACGCGGGCCAACTGCGGGTATTCCTGGAAGACCTGGAGTGGGTCACACGGTGACCAGAACCCGACTTTGGGGATGCACCCTGCCCGATTTCCTAGTATTCTGATCAGATATTAACACCTCTCTTTTCTCAAAGGATTATCCATGACCCAGGAACCTCGTGACGAGACCGGTCTGCCCGGAGACTCCGACCGGACCCTCGACGCCGATGCCACCTTGCCGGTGGGTGAAGGAATGGCCTCCTCGCCGATCCCCGGAGTCCCGGCCACCATTGGCCCCTATCGCATCATCAGGCGGCTGGGCGAAGGCGGCATGGGCGAAGTTTACCTGGCCGACCAGACCCACCCCATCAAGCGGCTGGTGGCCCTCAAGATCATCAAGCTGGGGATGGACTCCCGCCAGGTGGTGGCGCGCTTCGAACTGGAACGGCAGACTCTGGCGCTCATGTCGCACCCCAATATCGCCCAGGTGTTCGACGCCGGGCAGACCGAACAGGGGCGGCCCTACTTTGTCATGGAGTATGTCGAGGGCATTGCCATCAATGCCTATTGCGATGCCCGCCGCCTGAGCACCGAGCAGCGCCTGGAACTGGTGGCCGAGGTGTGCGCCGGTGTCCAGCATGCCCACCAGAAGGCCATCATCCACCGCGACCTGAAGCCCGGGAACATTCTGATCACCGAGGTGGACGGCAAGCCGGTGCCCAAGATCATCGACTTCGGCGTGGCCCGCGCCACCGAGCAGCGCGAGCTGGAGCGCACCATGTTCACCCAGGCGGGGCACGTGGTGGGCACCCCGGCTTACATGAGTCCCGAGCAGACCGACCCGACCAACACCGACATCGACACCCGCACCGACATCTACTCCCTGGGCGTGGTGCTGTACGAATTGCTGGTGGGGTTCAAGCCTTTCGACATCGCCTCGGTGTACTCGGCCGGGTACGATGCGATCATGAAGTTCGTACGCGAGCAGGAACCTCCGCGCCCCAGCCTGCGGTTCCGTGATGGAGGAGAGCAGACCACCGAGATCGCCCAGCGACACAGTACCGAACCGGCCAAGCTGGTGCGCACCTTGCGGGGTGACCTGGACTGGATCCTGCTGAAGGCTCTGGAGAAGGATCGGTCCCGGCGCTACGAAACCGCCAACGCCCTGGCCATGGACATTCGCCGCTACCTGGAGAACCAGCCGGTGCTGGCCAGTCCGCCCAGCGCGGCTTATCTGACCCGGAAGTTCGTCCGGCGGCATCGCGGCGGAGTGGCGGTGGCCCTGGCCACGGCGCTGGTGCTGATCGCCTTCACGGTGACCACCTCGATCCAGAAACGCGCCATTTCTCAGGCCCGGGACGTGGCCGAGCTGGAATCGGCCAAGGCCAACGCTATCAACAACTTCCTCAAGGACATGCTGATCAATAGTGATCCCTGGTCCAGCGGCGACCATGACCTCACGGTGGTCGAAGCCATGGACGCGGCCCGGGCCGATGTGGACTCCATCTTTGCCGAGCAGCTCCTGGTGGCCGCCGAGATGCACGCCACCATGGGCCAGACCTATCTGGGACTGGGGAAACTGACCGAGGCCGAGGAGGAAATACGCCAGGGAATCGCTCAGCGGGTGGCCCAGCTGGGAAACGACCATATCGACCTCGCCGACAGTTACCTCAATCTGTCCAAGCTCCAGCGCCTCAACATGGTTCCGGACGAGGGCATTGCCGCGGCCGAGGAGGTGGTGCGGATTCGCAAGATGCATCTGCCCGAAAACCATCCCGACATCCTGGCCGGCTACGACAATCTGGCCGAACTTTACCTCAGCGACCGGAAATTTGCGGAGGCTGATTCAGCACTGGATCTGGCCGATCAGATCGTGGCCGCCTCGCAGGTCGATATGCGGCAACAGACAGCTTCCATTTTGAGTCTCCGGGCCCGGGTGGCCGCAGAATCTCGCAATGATATGGCCGAAGCCGATTCGCTGAGCCGGGAAGGCATCCGCCTGCTGAAGGCAAGCAACCCCAACTCACCATTGCTGCCCATCTACCTGAACAACATGGCCGTCAACCAGGTGATTTCCGGGGATCTGGAAGGGGCTCAGGAAACCTACCAGGAATCCCTGGACCTGGTGGTGCGGCTGTTCGGTGAAGATCATCCAGAATACGCCATTGTGCGCGAGAACCTGGGCGGGATCGCCTATCGGCAGGGCAATTACGAGGAGTGCCTGGCCAACCTGGAAAAGGTGCGGGATATCCGGGCCCGCAACATGGGTGAAGACCACCCCACGGTGATGCGCACCATGCTGAACATGGCCACGGTGGCCAACGGCATGGGCAACTCGGAGAAGGCGATCAGGATTTACGAGGAAGTGTTGCCCCTCCTGACAGAAGTGAACGGGGAAGTGCACCTGGACACGGCCACCACCCTGCGCAACCTGGCGCTGGCCTTGAAGGACGCCGGCCGTTACTCCGAGGCCGAGAAGGTGATCGCCCGCGCGCGGCCCATTTTCGTGGAACTGTTCGGGGAGTCCCATTCCAAGGTGGCCCTGGTTGATGGAGACCTGGGCGTGGTCAGAATGCACCAAGGGCGCTGGAGCGAGGCGGAAACCTTGACCTTGAGCAGCCTGGAAATGTTCGAAGAGACTCTGGAACGTGAAGATCCCCGCATTCAGAAAGCCGCGGTTCTTCTGGTCAAGATCTACGAGGAGCTGGGGCGGCCCGAGGAGGCGGCGAGGTACCGGGGGTACGCGGTAAAAGATTGAGTGTGCCACGGAAATTGTTTCTAACTTTTTCCCCATGGCGCGCTCCGCCATGGGAGACTTTCTAATCAGTACGCATACTTCAGTTCATGCTTCGTGTTCTTTCCAATCGCCGGCGTTTCCACGGCCCGATCATAGTACTCTGCCCAGCGCGGCGGTAAATCCACGTGACTACGGAAGATGCGCTGGCTCAAGATCTCCTCGACGGTCAACGGATGGTCCGTCAATCCCTTCAGCATCGCCGGTGTGGGGCTCCCTCTCTCCTTCTCTCGACGCCCCTTCATGTAGTTCCGCCAC
>JAZBOO010000274.1:0-2177 GCA_036351155.1 Candidatus Krumholzibacteriia bacterium
CAACCCCACGGCCCACAGCACCCCTGCCGCACCGTAGGCCGGGCCATAGACAACCGGAGCAATGAATCCATCGGGGATATGCACGTGACCCCTACTTCTTCTGGCTGAACACCAGGGCGGCGATGCCGAATATCCCGAACAGGACCGCCACGCCGGTGATCACCTTGTTCAGCTTGCCGGCCCGGGGCCCGGCCGCCTCCATGGCCAGCAGGTCGCCGCCCACGGGCACTCGGGCGGTGGCGCCGTGCCCATTTTCGCTGAACACCCGCACCGTCCAGGTGCCCTCCTGATTGGGGCGGAACACGGCCCGGCCCAGGAGGTCGGTCACGCCACTGGTGAAGACGGTTTCGCCATCGGGCGCCATCACCTCGAAGCGCTCGCCCGCCATGGGGGCATGGTCCTCGTAACTGAAAATGACGGTCACCGCCGCCTGGGTTTCCACATGGGGATGCACTCCGTGAGCCAGGGCGGAAACAGGGGCTCCGATGACCGCACAAACCAGAGCCAGGGCAGGAAGAACAGCGCGCATGACAAACCTCCAGTGTTACGGAAAAAATTTTCGTAACACGAGAGTAATAGGCAGAGTGGAGGGGGTCAAGGAGCCATGGCCGGCCCCTGGATTGGGCGCGCGTTTTGACGTTCAGAAGGCCGGCACCACGGCCTCCCGGCAGGTTTCGATCAGTTCGTTGCGGACCGAAATCCAGTTCTCCACCGGCACCTGGCAGGTACCCACCCGGGTGTGGCCGCCGCCGCCGTGTTTCAGCATCAGCTGGCCCACATTGGTTTGCGAACTCCGGTTGAGAATGCTGTGGCCACAGGTGAATACCACTTTCTCTCGGCGCTGTCCCCAGATGATCCGGATGGAAATATTCTGGTCAGGGAACATGGCATATTCCTTGAACCGATTGCCCACCTTCACTTCCTCTTCATCCAGGAGGTTGATGATCAGGACATTGTCTTCCTTGGTGGCGTTGTCGCGAATCATCTTTTCATAGTCTTTTTCCTGGGCGAAGTACCGTTTGACCCTTTCCTGGATGTCCGGTAGTTGCAGAATGTGCTCTGCCCCCATGACCCGGCAGTACTGGATCAGGTCCTTCATCAAGGTGTAGTTGGAAATCCGATACTCCTTGTGATAGCCCAGCCCGGATCGAGGATCCATGAGAAAGGACACCAGAATCCAGCCTTCAGGATTCTTGATGTCCTCGAGTTTCAACTGACCGCTGTCGCAGCGGTCGACCGCCGCCATCATCCCGTTCTCATCGAACTTGGCGAACTTCTCGGCCCCGCCGTAATAGTCATAAATCACCCGGGCACAGCTGGGCATGATCAGGCTGGCGCCCTGGAATTCGTGCTGCCCCAGCAACTCCAGCCGTTCCTTTTCACTGCTGTGATGATCGAACCACAGCCCGCAGCCAGGCACGTAAGGGACATTGGCCAGCACGTCGTTGGCCGTCACCTCGATCAGCCCATCCTGCAGATCCTTGGGATGCACGAACTCGTACTCATCCACCACACCGGCTTCCACCAGCAGTACAGCACAGGCCAATCCATCAAAGTCCGAACGCGTCATCAGTCGCATGAAAGCCACTCCAGGTTAAGGGTCCTGGCAGTGGTATCGGCCGCGCCATCGGAAACTGTACGGGAATACAGTCTCCCTCACCGCACCCACCTGACGGTGCGCCAGGGCATGGCAGGCGCTGCACAGGGTGGTCAGATTGTCGGGAGCGTTGGTCCCACCTCGGGCTCGAGGGATGATGTGATGGATTTCGAGGAAGTGGGTGTGAGGGCAACCGGGTGTCTGACAGCGGTGGCGGTCGCGAGTGAGGACCAGGCGCCGGGTTTTCGGGGGAATCGTGGTGGTGTTGCGCTGTCCTGGTTCACTGATCTGGGCATCGCACTGGAGGCGCTCGGTTTCCTCCGACGACACCGTGAGCTCGCTGCGCGTGGTCTGGATGGTCGCCTTCTGGCAGTCCGGGCACTGGTGCACATGGATCTGGACCGGGGGTCCCGCCGGTTTTTCCAACGGGTTGGAATTCTGATCGACGCAAGTCTGCATCATGGCCAGCAGCGCCTCGACCTTGTCCGCGGGAAGCCCGCCCTGCTTGCGCAGCTTCTCCCAGAGTGCTTCATAGCGGGCCAGCTGGGTGGGTTTCATTTCCAGAGTCACACGCTGCGGA
>JAZBOO010000275.1:0-2341 GCA_036351155.1 Candidatus Krumholzibacteriia bacterium
CGGTCAGGGCTGCCGCGCGCTTGGCCTCGGCGATGCCCAGCATCGTGGTCGCCATGGGGCCCAGATAGAAAGTGCCCACCAGGATGATCGCCACCGTGGCCATCCACTTGTAGATCAACCAGCCATGTCGAAAAAAGCCCCACCTGGTGAACAGAGAAAAAGCCAGCCCGGTGAGCAAGGTGGCGGTGGCCGCGGGTGAAAGAACATAGATGTCCACGAAGTGGTAGATGTGCGTGTACATGTACAGCTCGTCGCCCCCGGTGATTTTTCTGCCCACCAGTGGCAGAAGCAGCAACAGGATCACGCAGGATAGCCAGAGACCCGCCACCACCAGGTGAATTCCCTTCAGCCACTTCTGATTTGATGCGGATAATTTTTTCATCACGTTCCTTTGATGTCATCAACGCAAGCGGTAGATCAGAACTCTACCATTGCGAAGCCCTGCGGGCAACGCCCAGATCATCGCCAAACCCCAACAAATGACTGTGATCTTGTGGTTTCCGGGTTTTGAACTAACATGACCGCAAAATAAAAATCGCTGCATTCAGCCAAGGAGAATCCACATGGCCACGATCAAATCACGTTCACAGGAAATTTCCGCCATTGATGGCGGGAGCATGGAAAACGCTGCCGATGTTGGCGTTCAGTTCGGCTGTCACAACGGGGTGTGTGGACGGTGCGCCACCGTGGTGCTTTCGGGCATGGAAAACCTGTCCGATCGTAGTGAGGCCGAGATCGACATGGACCTGGATCCCGAACGCCGCCTCATGTGCCAGTGCATCATCAAGGGCGGCACGGTCGAGCTGGATGTGGAATAGCCTGCCTCAGACCTCTCGCTCAAGGTAGCCGCTGTAATCCTTGACGATGGCCTTGTATTCCTCGTCCAGCAGGGGTGAGGAAATCATGAAGTCGGCCGTCGACCGGTTGCAGGCCATGGGCACGTTGTACAGCACGCCAATCCTCAGCAGAGCCTTCACATCCACATCGTGGGGCTGGGGTTCCATGGGGTCCCAGAAGAAGATCAGCAGGTCAATGCGCCCCTCGGCGATCATGGCCCCCAGTTGCTGGTCGCCTCCCAGAGGGCCGGACAGCAGCCGGCTCACCACCTGATTTTCCTTCGCCCCCTCCTTCTGGTTGCGCTTGCGCGCCAGGGTCTGTTCGATCAGGCGGCCGGTGGTGCCGGTGCACACCAGGTTGTGACCCCGCAGCGTACCCTGGTTGAACTCCACCCACTCGGCCAGATCTTTCTTGCGGTTGTCGTGGGCCACCAGGGCAATGGTCTTGCTCTTTTTCATCAGTCTTCCTTCTGGCCGGCAAAGTGCCGGTACAGCAGCCAGGTGGCCACCAGCGCAATGGTGAACAGCACCGGCGGCACCACCCAGGTCCAGAAAAACCCGGACAGGGGCGAAACTGCCGGCAAGGGTTGCATCAGGGGGTTGCTCATCTGGGGTCATCCTTTCCCTGGCGCTTTCGGTAGCTCCACCAGGCCAAACCCAGCCCCACGAACGAGGCCGCGTAGGCAATGCTCATGCCGATCAAGGTCACCAGTCCCTTGTCCATGCTAGCGCCCTCCTTCGTCCTGCCAGCGCAGGCGCTGTTCCAGTTGCTTGACGTATTCTTCCTGCTGCTTCTCGTAATCGATCGATACGGCCCGCAGCTTGGGGTCGATCACCCAGTAAATGGCGAGCGTGCCCAGCACGGCGGCCACGACCAGCAAGATGCCCCCCGGCTGCAGCAGCAGCACCTTGGTCACCCCGATCATCAGTGCGGCGTAGACCAGGGGAGAGAGGATCACGGCGATCCAGTCCTCGCGGGTCCAGTCGCCCACCTGTTCGGGGGTCCACTGGCGCCGGATCAAGGGGCGTCCCTTCTCCTTGACCTTGGCGGTGTCCTCGATGAGCCCGCGCTTGACGGCCTCGCGGTGCACCGGACCCCACCAGCCCAGGGGCCGGGTCATGACGTAGTAGCGTACCAGGCGGTCCATCTTCTCGGGTTTGGTGGCCAGCGTGACTGGAATGAACACCATGGCCCCCAGCGCCATCAACAGCCAGAAGTTCAGGTGGTCCGGCAACTTGGGAATGACGCCAAACTCTGGCAGAACCCACACCACCAGCCAGCTCACACCCAGGTTGGCCATCCAGCCGGACAGGTAACCCCAGGCGTTGAAGCGCCACCACACCACTTGCAGGATGTTGGGCAGCCAGATACCGGCCATCATCAACCAGAGGGCAAAAATCAGCCACTTGGTGATCTCCTGCATCATCAGGCCGTAGAAGAACGAGCCGATCAGCAGGACGAACGTCGTCCACCGTCCCATCAACACCAGGCGCTTTTCGCTGGC
>JAZBOO010000276.1:0-13062 GCA_036351155.1 Candidatus Krumholzibacteriia bacterium
ACCCCCAGGCCTACGTGGGTGCCGGGTTCACCACCGTGGCCGTGGATTTCCATGGCTCCACGGGCTACGGCCAGGAGATCATCTTCACCGCCAAGATTCTGCCCGGCAGCCAACCGGCGTGGAGCACCGATTACGATCTCTATGCGGTTCCCGTCGATGGCTCCGGCACCATCCGCTGCCTGACCGAGCCCAACGAGGCCTGGGACACCGAACCGGTGTTCACTCCCGACGGCAAGCACCTCGTTTATCTGGCCATGGATCGCCCCGGGTTCGAGGCCGATCGTTTCCACATCGAGATGAAGAACTGGGCGACGGGTGAAAACCGCCGGATCGATTTCGGCTACGAGGGTCTGTCCCTCAGCCCCCACGGCCTGAAGTTCAGCAGCAACGGCAAGACCCTGTACTGCACCGCCGGCTTCCTGGGACAGCGCTCCTTGTTCAAGATGGATGTGGCCTCGGGCAAGGTCACCATGGTGCACAAGATGGGCCGCCACAGCAGCCTGAGCCTGCTGAAGGACCGCATCCTCTTCGGAAGGCAGCACCTGCAATCGCCCACCGAGCTGTACACAATCAAGCCCAATGGCAAGGATCTGAAGCAGATCACCAACTTCAACGGTGAGAAGCTGGCCCGGACCCTGATGGGCGAGCCCGAGCAGTTCACCTTCCCCGGCTGGAATGACGAAACCGTGCACGCCTACGTGGTCAAGCCCTACGACTGGACGGCCGAGAAAGCCGCCGCCGGGCACAAGTGGCCTGTGGCCTTCCTGATCCACGGCGGTCCCCAGGGCAGCTTCGGCAACGACTTCCACTACCGCTGGAACCCCCAGGCCTACGTGGGTGCCGGGTTCACCACCGTGGCCGTGGATTTCCATGGCTCCACGGGCTACGGCCAGGAGTTCACCGACGCCATCAGCGGGCACTGGGGCGATCGCCCCTACGAGGACCTGGTCAAGGGGCTTGCCGCCGCGCTGGACAGGTACACCTGGATGGACGGCGAGAATGTGGTGGCCGCCGGCGCCAGCTACGGTGGCTACATGATCAACTGGATCCACGGCCAGCCTTTCGCCAGCGAGTTCAAGGCCTTCGTCTGTCACGACGGCAACCTGGACGAGCGCATGGCCTACTTCGACACCGAGGAGCTGTGGTTCCCCGAGTGGGAGCACGGCGGCACGCCCTGGGCTGAAGGCAGCGGGTTCGACAAGCACAACCCCGTGAACTTCGTTCAGAACTGGCATGTGCCCACCCTGGTGGTGCACGGCGCCCTCGATTATCGCGTGGTCGACACCCAGGGACTGAGCACCTTCACCGCCCTGCGGCGGCAAGGCGTGCCCGCCCGATTGCTGTACTATCCCGACGAGAACCACTGGGTGCTGAAGCCCCAGAATTCGATCCAGTGGCACGACGAGGTCATGTCCTGGTTGACCCGCTGGACCAGGTAGGAAGGGACTGTTCATGACGAACATGAGCCAGGTTCTCAAGCTCATCGGCATCGGTTTCGGGCTGGCGTTGCTGCTGGTCGTGGCGGTCGGGTTTCTGTTGCCCAGCCGGTACACCATCACGCGCTCGGTGGTCATCGCCGTGCCGGTTGAGCAGGTCCACCGCTACGTGGGCGACCTCGAGCAGTGGCCCCTGTGGACACCCTGGCTGGCATCCGACCCTTCGACAGTGATCACTCCGGGCGCCCTTTCTCAAGGCAAGGGCGCCCATTTTTCCTGGACCACCGATTCGGGAGGCGGCGAGCTCACCTTTTCCCGCAGTCAGCCCGACTGGGGAGTGGCCTTCGACATGACCCTGGGCAAGGACAAGCGGGCGACCGCCTGCAGCCTGCTCTACCGCTCCATCCAGCAAGGCACCGAGGTGACCTGGCAAATGCAGGGCGATAGCGGACTGGACATTCTGGGCCGGTACTTTAATCTGCTGTTGAACCCCTTGATGGGCCCCATGCTGGACGAAGGCTTGCAGCAGCTGAAGAGTCTGGCGGAGCAAGATGCCCCAGAGGAGGTCACCAAGCACGCTGCCTGAACCGGCGGCCCCATTTGGCGAAAGGGAAATTCCATGGCCCCCATCACCCTCAAGGTCAATGGCAAGACCCACCAGCTTGCGGTCGATCCCGAAACTCCCCTTCTCTGGGTCCTGCGCGACCACCTCCACCTGACCGGCACCAAGTATTCCTGCGGCATCAGCGAGTGCGGCGCTTGCACCGTCATGATGGACAACCAGGCCATCCGGTCCTGTGTGACCACCGCTCAGGAAGCTCAGGGGCACGACATCGTCACCATCGAAGGTCTGGAACTGACCGACCTGAAGCCCCTGCAAGACGCCTGGATCAGCGAAGAGGTGAGCCAGTGCGGGTATTGCCAGCCCGGCCAGCTGATGACCGCCGCGGCCTTGTTGCGCCACAATCCCGCCCCCACCACCGAGGAGATCGACGCGGAAATGTCCGACGTGCTGTGCCGGTGCGGCACCTACCTGAGGATCCGGACCGCCGTGGCCAAGGCGGCCAAGGAGGTGCGCTCATGAGCCCGCTGGTCAACCTGAGTCGCCGCGATTTCCTGAAAGCCGGGGCCGCCTTTTCGGGGGCCCTGATCCTGGGCTTCAAGCTGGAGGAAGCACAGGGCGCCGGACCTGATTCCGAGGCCATTTTCAACCCCAACGCCTGGCTGGAGATCTCGCCCGATGGCCCGGTGATCATTCACGTGCCCTGGACCGAACTGGGGCAGGGTGTGCTGACGGCCATGAGCATGATCCTGGCCGAGGAACTGGAAGCCGACTGGGAAAAGGTGGAAATTCGCAAGGCCTGGAACGATCCCCGCTTCGGGCGCATGGGCACCGGCGGCAGCCGCAGCATCCGCACCAGCTGGGATCCGGTGCGCCAGGCGGGCGCCGCCGCGCGGGTCATGCTGGAACAGGCCGCCGCGGCGCGCTGGGGCGTTTCGTCCCGTGAAGTCGTGGCTCGCCAATCATACATCCACTGGCGCGGAACCGATCTCAAGCTAAGCTTCGCCGAGCTGGCGAAAGAGGCCGCCAGGCTGGATGTGCCCCGTGATGTGCCCCTGAAAACCCGGGCCCAGCGCAAGCTGGTGGGCACGTCTGTACAGCGGATCGATGCCGTGGACAAGGCCACAGGCCGGGCCCTCTTTGGTTGCGACCATCGATTCGAAGGCATGGTGCGCGCCGTGGTGGCCCGCTGCCCCGTGCTGGGCGGCAAGGTGGCCAGTTTCGATGCCCGCCAGGCCCTGAAAAGCCCCGGCGTGGTGGGCGTCCACGAGATCTCCAATGGGGTGGCCGTGCTGGCCAATACCACCTGGGAGGCCATCAAGGGCCGCGAAGCCCTGAGCATCACCTGGGATGAAGGTGATGCCGCTGATCTGGACAGCGCCGGCATCAGCGCACTTCTGCAGAGCAAGGAGGCCGACGAAGCCGCCGTGATGCGGCGGGACGGGGACTTTGCCCGAGAACTGAAAGCGGCGCCGACCAGTGTCCAGGCCGTCTATGAGCTCCCCTATCTCTCCCACTCTCCCATGGAGCCCATGAACTGCACCGCCTGGATCGAGGGCGACCATTGCGAAGTGTGGGGCCCCATCCAGTCGGTCAGCTGGGCCGAGGGCGTGGCTGCTGAAGCGGCCGGCGTCCCGTCCGAGAACGTGCGCATCCAGCCCACCTACTCGGGCGGCGGCTTCGGTCGGCGACTGATGGTGGATTATGTCCGTGAGGTCGTGGAAATCGCCAAAGCCTCGGGAAGCAAGGTCCAGCTGTTCTGGACCCGGGAGGACAACACGCGGCACGGGTTCTATCGACCCGCCAGTCGCCACGCCATGAAGGGCACCCTGGACAGCAAAGGCCGGGTGACGGGATGGTCCCACCACCTGGCCTGCCCCTCCATCAGCGGACAGCTGAGTCCCGACCGTTTTCCGGACGGACGTGACGAAGGGGCCGTGGACGGCGCGATCAACCTGTCCTACGCCATCGACCACGTGGATGTGCTGTACTCCATGACCAACACGGCCGTGCCCACGGGCTGGCTGCGCTCGGTGTACAACACCCAGAACGCGATGGCCAACGAGTGCTTCGTGGATGAGCTGGCGGTGGCGGCCGGCCGCGACCCGGTGGCGCTGCGCCGGGAAATGTTGCCTGCCGATTCACGCCTGCTGACCACCCTGAACCGGGCCGCCCGGGAATGGGGCTGGCCGGGACAGCCTCCCGCGGGCCGAGGCTGGGGCGTGGCCTGCCATGCCAGCTTCGGCAGCTACGTGACCAACATGGCCGAGGTCTCGGTTCAGAGCGGCCGGGTGCGGGTGCACAAGGTCCTCTGCGTGGTCGATTGCGGCCCGGTGGTGCATCCCGACGGCGTCCGAAGCCAGATGGAAGGCGGCACCGCCTATGCCCTGTCGGGACTGCTGCGCGAGGAGATCACGGTCGAGAACGGGCGTGTTCAGCAGTCCAACTTCGATGACTATCTCCCCTTGCGGCTCGATGAGATGCCCGAGGTCGAGGTGATTGCCCTGGACAGCGAACTGCCCATCGGCGGCATCGGCGAGCCGGGCTACCCCGCGGTGGGCCCGGCGGTCCTGAATGCCGTGTACAACCTGACCGGTCAGCGGGTGCGCAAGCTGCCCCTGGCCGGCAACTTCAAGGGATAGGAATGGTGTCCATGAAATGCTGTCGTCTGCTCATGGTGCCCTTGCTGGCCCTGATGGCCGGGTGCGCCATGAATCAGCCACATATTGAAACCGGCTTCCTGAATCGTGCCGTGCACAGCGGGAACACCGACCACCTGTACCAGGTTTTTGTCCCGCGCCACTATGACCCGGGTATCCCGTGGCCGGTGATCTTGTTTTTGCACGGATCGGGCGAACGCGGCCACGAGGGTTCCCGCCCTACCCAGGAAGGATTCGGCGAGACCCTGCGCTGGAATCCCGAGCGCTGGCCGGCTATCGTGGTGTTCCCCCAGGCCCCCGAGGATGCCTCCTGGGTGGGGGCCGCCGGTGAAACGGCCATGGCGGCACTCCATGCCACGGAAGCCGAGTTTTCCACCGACCCCGACCGCATCTACCTGACCGGCCTTTCGCTGGGCGGGCAGGGAACCTGGCACCTGGCCCATGAACACCCGGAACGCTTCGCCGCCCTGGTGCCCGTCTGTGGATTCATCGACGGAAACGGGCGTTACCCCGGAGTCATGCCCTCCTCCGAAGTTGACCCCTACGGAGCCCTGGCCGCGGAGCTGGCCGGGATCCCGATCTGGATTTTCCACGGGGCCGACGATCCCGTGGTTCCGGTGGAAGGGGCACGCAAAATGGCCGCGGCCCTGGAAGCGGCAGGTGCCGAGGTCCGTTTCGACGAATTGCCCGAGGTGGGTCACAACGCCTGGGATCCGGCGTATTCGCGGGAAGAACTGGCCACCTGGATTTTCAGCCAAAAGAGAAGGAAATAGGAGCATCACCATGTTGAAGAACAAGATTGTCCTGATCACCGGAGCCAGTGCGGGCATTGGCGAGGCCTGCGCCCGATCCTTTGCCCGGGAGGGTGCCCGGCTCATCCTGGCGGCCCGCCGTCAGGAAAAACTGGAGTCCCTCGCCTCCGAGATGAAGGCCGAGCACGGCACCGACTGTCACCTGATCACCCTGGATGTGCGGGAGCGCGAAACCGTCAACCAGGTGATCGCCGACTTGCCCTCCGCCTGGGCCGAGATCGACATCCTGCTGAACAACGCGGGCCTGAGCCGTGGGCTGGACAAGGTGCAAGACGGCTACTGGCTGGACTGGGAAGAGATGATCGACACCAACGTCAAGGGGCTGCTGTGGCTCAGCCGCGCGGTGATGCCCGGCATGGTGGCCCGCGACCGTGGACATGTGATCAACATCGGCAGCATCGCCGGGCGTCAGGTCTATCCGGGCGGCAACGTCTACTGCGCCACCAAGTATGCGGTGCGCGCGCTCACCCAGGGCATGCGGATCGATCTGCTGGGCACAATGGTGCGCTGCTCCACCGTGGATCCCGGCATGGTCGAGACGGAGTTCAGCGAGGTGCGTTTCCGCGGCGACACCGAGCGGGCCGGCACGGTGTATCAGAACTTTCCGCCGCTGAAGGCCGACGACATCGCCGAGACGGTCCTGTTCTGTGCCACCAGGCCGCCCCATGTGAACATCCACGAGGTGCTGATCATGCCTCAGGACCAGGCGGCGGCCTATGCCTCGTACCCTCGTGGGGTGGACTGACTTATCGTTTGGTGCGACCAGGCCCACCTGATCAGATCCTGGCCCCAGCTACCGGAAAACTGGCCGCAAGGCGGGATCCCCTCGGGGGTCCCGTCTTTTGTTGAACGCCAGCAATTGGCGCCCTTTTGCCTTCAGAACACCCAAAAAATTCCCCCCAACGGCTTGTTTTCTCCCGCTGAGGTGAGCACGATCACCGGTCAACAGGAGAAATCCCCACGGAATGGAACTTGCCCTTCATTTCCCGGATAACCAGGAAACCCCCGACGTGTGGGCGGTTTCCGCGTGACTTAAGTTGATGTTTCATGCGCTCCGGAACCAGAGTTGGGGGAGAAGAATGGCCCAGGTCAAGACCAAGAGAATGGGCGAGATCCTGATCGAAGCGGGGATCATCACCGAGGAAAAGCTGCAGCTGGCCCTCGGGGAACAGAAGCAAACCGGGGAAAAGCTGGGGGCCACCCTGCAGCGCCTGGGCATCTGTTCCGAAGGGGAAATCACCAAGGTGCTGGCCGGACAGGCCGGGGTCGATTCGGTCGAGCTCAGCGAGATGGCCATCGAACGTGCGGCGGCCGAGCTGGTGGACCGCAAGTTTGCCGAACAGCGCAGCGTCCTGGCCCTGAACCAGCACGGACGGACCCTGAAGGTGGCCATGTCCAATCCCATGGACCTGGGGACCATCGACGATCTGGCCCGCATGACCGGCAAATATATCGAAGTGGTCCACGCTCCGGAACGGGACATTCACGATTCCATCATTCGATTGCTGGGCTCGGGTTCGGAGATCGCCGGCGAGATTCCCCTGCTCATCGAGCAGTCCCAGCGCGCCCTCAACACCGGAGCCCGACTGGAAGAAGAGGACTCCCCCTTTATCCGTCTGGTGAACGAGATCATGGCCGAGGGCATTGTGCTCGGGGCCACCGATCTGCACATCGAGCCCGAGGAGAAGGTGCTACGCTGCCGCTACCGGGTGGACGGACACCTGATCCAGGGCGCCGTGCTGCCCCTGGAACTGCAGAGCATCGTGATCACCCGGATCAAGATCCTGGCCGACCTGGACATCTCCGAAAACCGGGTGCCCCAGGATGGGCGCATCCTGTTCGACACCGGCCGCAAAAAAGTGGACCTGCGTGTCTCCACCTTCCCCACCGTCCACGGTGAAGGGGTGGTTTGTCGCGTGCTGGACAAGGAGAATCTGATCGTGGGCCTGGAGCGCCTGGGCATGCCCAAGTACATCCAGGACAAGTTCCGGCGTGACATCACCAAGCCCAACGGCATCGTCCTGGTGACGGGCCCCACCGGCTCGGGCAAGACCACCACGCTGTATTCTGCGCTCACCTACCTGAACAAGCCCAACACCAAGATCATCACCCTGGAAGACCCGGTGGAATACGAGCTGCCGGTCATCAACCAGGCCCAGATCAACAACGCCAAGGGCTTCACCTTCGCCAAGGGATTGCGGGCCATTCTGCGGCAGGATCCGGACATCCTGCTGGTGGGTGAGATTCGCGATGTGGAAACCGCTCAGCTGGCCATCCGCGCCTCGCTGACGGGACATCTGGTGTTCAGCACCTTGCACACCAACAGTGCCGCCGGGGCCATTCCCCGCCTGCTGGACATGGGCGTGGAGCCCTTCCTGCTGTCGGCCACCTTGATCTCGGTTCTGGCCCAGCGCCTGGTGCGCACCAATTGCCCCGATTGTGGGCAACCCGTGGAGCCGGATCCGGTGGACATGAAGATCCTGGGCCTGGAAGCTGCCGATCTGGCCGGAGCCAGCATCAAGGCCGGACCGGGCTGTAACCTTTGTCGCCAGACCGGGTACCGCGGGCGCATGGCCGTCTTCGAGTACCTTCAGGTCAGTCCCGATATTCGCGCCCTGATTGCCCAGGGCAAGGATGCCATGGTCATCGAACAGGCCGCCCGCGATGAGGGGCAACTGAGCCTCAAGGACCACACCCTGGATCAGTTCAAGGAAGGCCGGACCACACTGGCTGAAGTGACGAGGGTGATCGCATGAAAGAATTTCGCTACAGCGCGCTGACCGTCAGCGGCAACACCGTCACCGGAATCCGCATGTCCGAGACCCGGGATCAGCTGGCTCGTGAACTGCTGGAATCGGGCCTCGTGTTGCTGAAGATCCAGGCCGGGGCCGGGGCTCTCGGCGCCATTTTCAATCCCCGGAAAGCCAACCGCAAGGATCTGCGCGACTTCACCCAGCACATGGCCACCTGCCTGTCCGCGGGAATCACCGCGGTGAGCGCCCTGTCCGACTTCCAGTCGAGCAAGAAAGGCCACTTCTCCGAGGTGCTGGCCGATATCCGCAGCGATGTCAGCAGCGGCACCCAGCTGGACGAGGCCTTTGCCCGCCACCCGGAAGTGTTCAACCCCGTGTACCTTTCTCTGGTCAAGGCCGGCCAGACCTCGGGCAATCTGGACACCACCTTCGAAGAACTGGTGGCCTATCTGGAGTGGAACGAGAACCTGCGCAGCCAGGCCACCCAGGCCATGATCTACCCGGCGCTGCTGTTCACGGCCATCATCGGACTGTTCATGCTGATGATGCTCTTCGTGATCCCGCGATTCAAAGGGGCCTTCTCCAGTTTCGGATCCAACCTTCCCCCGCTGACGGTCAAGATGCTGGCCCTGGGTGACTTCATGGGGCACTGGTGGTGGGCCATTCTCGGGCTCATGTTCGGGGCCTTCGTGGGGTCCAGGCTGTCCTTGCGCACCGAAAAGGGTGCCTTCCTGAGAGACCGTATCCTTCTGGCCTCCCCCGTGCTGGGGGGCTTTGTCCACAAGATCGCCCTCAGTCGATTCGCCAAGACCTTCAGCCTGATCATCGCCTCGGGCACCGATCTGCTGAAGGTGCTGGAGCTCATGCAGGACGTGGTCAGCAACCGCGTCATGGCCAAGGAACTGGTCACGATTCGCAAGCGTGTGGCGTCCGGTGAGAACCTCTCCACCAGCTTCGCGGAGGCGAAAACCTTTCCCATCTTGATCCGGCGTTTGATCACCGTGGGCGAAATGACAGGTAGCCTGGACAGCTCACTGATGCGGGGTTCGGAGTACCTGGATCGGGAAATCCCCCGCGACCTGAAGCGGGCCTTCACCATTTTCGAGGCCGTGATCATCGCCATCCTCGGAGCGATGGTCTGCGTGGCGTCCCTCAGCCTGCTGATGCCCATCATGAGCATCAGGGCGGACATGTAGGAAAGGACGTGATGAGAAACTCACAGGGATTCACCTTGCTGGAAATCGTCATCGCGGTGGCCATCGTGGCCTTGCTGGCCGGAGCCACCGCGCCCCTGGTTTTCAAGGAGCTTCAGCAGGCCCGCGAGGAGGCCACCCTGAAGGAACTGGCGGCCATCAAGACCGGCCTGGAAGATTTCTTTGTCGACACCGGACGGTTCCCCAGCGAGACCGAAGGTCTGACCGCCCTGGTGGTCGACCCTGGCGCCGGCGGCTGGGCCGGCCCCTATGTGGGCGGCGGCAGCCGCGACCCCGCGACCGAGGTCCTGGGCGACGCCTTCGGCAACAGCTACCTCTACGATCTGGCACCCATCACCAATCCTGCCGGCGCGGCGGATTTGCTGGTGGCCAGCGGCGGATCTGACCAGAGCATTTCCTTCGGCGCGGTGGGCGGCACCTGGACCATCGCCGGCAACGGGGACGACTTGCTGCTCCTGGTCTCGTCGGGATCCCTGAACCGCGACAAGAACCTGACCACCCGCGAACGTCTGGACACCATCGCCGAGGCCGCGCGCGCTTTCTTTGCCGACAACGCCGCCTGGCCGGCCACCCTGAGCGATTTGACCGTGGATTACATGGACGCGGGGCTTGACGGTGAATCCCTCATCGACGCCTGGAACTCCTCCCTGACCCTCGCCAGTGACGGGGGGACACCGCCGGTGTTGAGCATCATCAGCCTGGGACCGAACCGCACCGACAACAGCGGCGGCGGGGATGATCTGGTGCTGCAGGTCAGCAGTATTCCTCCGGCTCGGCAAACCACTCTGAGCCGCCTGGAGATCGCCCAGACCGCCCTGAATTCCTCGCCTGCCACCCTGCTCACCGGAGTGTGGGCCAAT
Organism: Candidatus Krumholzibacteriia bacterium; assembly: GCA_036351155.1. GTDB lineage: Bacteria > Krumholzibacteriota > Krumholzibacteriia > LZORAL124-64-63 > LZORAL124-64-63 > LZORAL124-64-63. The sequence goes on from JAZBOO010000276.1 coordinate 10,298, forward strand.
GACCTGGCGGCTCTGGGATTGAGTTCCGCCCTGGCCAATGATGGCTGGGGGCACCCCCTGCAGATCAATGCCGCCTCGCGCGTGGTGTTCTCCAGCGGCCCCGACAACAATGCGGCCTCGATCAACGACAATTTGCCCAAGGGGGTCGGACCTTGACCCTTCATCAGCCCAAGAAAGGCCGATCATGAAGAAAGGCACCGGATTCAGTATTCGGGTCGACCAGAGTGAACAGACCCACGCCGTGGTGCGCAAAACCGGCCCGCAGAACTGGGATATCGTGGACCTGGGCACCGCACGGGAGGGCACGCCCCTGCCCCGGGCTTTTGTCCAGGGCGTCAGTCAGAACCCGCAGGCCTCGACCTGGTTGATTCCCAATGATCTGGCGCAGGTGGGGGTTTTGCCTTTGCCCCAGCTCAAGGGCAAGGAACTGACCCGGGCCGTTCTCGGCTGGGTGGCCCGTGAGGAGAAAGCGGCCGTGGGCAGCTTCGCCGTCTCGTGGCATACCCTGCCCCGCTCGGAGATGGCCAAGAAATACGACCGGCAGCAGGTTTTTGCTCTGTATGCCGAGCACAAGGAAATCGATGGCCAGCTGGCCGGTGCCAGCGCCCAGGCCACGCACCCGGGACGGATGTTGCCGCCCTTCATGATCCTGGATCAGTTCTTCCGGCACACGCATCCCGAGGGTTTTCCCGACGGGACCTGGAACCTGGTTTATCTGGGACGGCACGAGAATTTTCTGGTGGTCGGTCGCCAGGATTGCCCTCTGCTGACCCGGGCCCTGCCCTTCGACCTTTCCGAGGGACACGAGAGTGACCAGTACCTGGATCAGCTGGTGACCGAAATCGACCGCTCAAGATTCTATGTCCGACAAACCGAGAACAGTCCCGAGGTGGCCAAGATCATCGTGGCCGGTGATCCCCAGCTGACCGGTCGTCTGGTCGCCAACCTCAAGGACAGAAGCGAGACTCCTGCCGAGATCTGGGACCTGGGTTCCTACTTCTCCTGGGGAGAGCGGGAAGTTTCCTCGGAATCGTTCATTCCCTTGATGGCCGCGGCCCTCTCCCTGGAGCCCACGCCCTACAACCTGTTGCCGGAGCCCAAGCGCTCCCTGCTGGGGCCGCGGGCGCGGCACCGGTTGCTGGTGGCCACGGGATCGGCGGCGGTGGCCTTGCTGCCGGTTATTCTGGTGGGCAGTACGTTGACCGCCAAGGTCCAGGAAGGATATCTGCGCAAGGCGCGGGAGCGTCTGGATGTCGCCCGCCTGGACGCTCAGGACGCCGCCGAAGCATACAAGAAGCAACGGCTCCAGCTCACGCGGCAGGACTATCTCACCTCCTTTGCCGCCTCTCGGCCGGATCTGGAAGCGGTGCTCCTCGAGATCGGAGCCATGGCCCCCCCCGAGGTGCGTTTCCGTGATCTGCAGATCACCGAGGACGATCTGGGCAAGACCCGCCTCCTCCTGATGGGAGAAAGCGGAGCCCCCACCTCGGGCAAAGCCCAGTCGGCTTTCATCGCCTTCCAGAAAGCCCTGGACCAGGCTCCGTTCCTGGAAACCTACATGGAACCTGTCCGGCTGGAAATCGACAACGATGCCCACGGAACATCCGATCGCCCTCACACCATTTTCCAGCTCAAGTACATCCTGGTCACCGACCAGAACCGGGAGAGTTGATCCATCATGAAGGCCCTGAAAATTCCTTTCCAGAAGAAGCACCGGCCCTATGCCTGGGGGGCTCTGGCCGTGTTCTGGATCGCCGCCCTGGCTCTGGTGGCCTTCCCCAGTTTTCGCCAGGCTGTGGCCTACCACAAAGAGGTTCAGGACCTGGAAAAAGGCCTGGCCGACCTGGACAGCTGGACCGTGGCCGGCAAGTGGCTGGAGCGCAGCTTGGCCGAGGATACACGCCACATCGAGCAGACCTGGCAACAGACCTTCCCCATGGGTCGGGCGCGGGAAGATCTTTTCCTGAACCTGGCCCAGGTGGCCGACAGGAGCGGCGTGCGTGAATTCCGGCTGGAGGAAATCCAGACCGAAGGAACCGCAGCCTTCCTTGTCAGTCCACCTCAGTCCTCATTCTTCGGGGGATCGGTCTACGGCGTTCCGGTGGAAGTGCCTCAGGTGACCCTGGGCAACTATCGGGTCAAGGCCAGCTTCCTGGGCAACTACGAGCAAGCCGCGAATTTCCTGGGGGGACTGCAGTCCATTCCCCGGGCGGTCAGTGTTCATCACCTGGTGGCCCGGCCCGGCAGCGGCGGCATCACCATCGACCTGGAGCTTGATATCTATGTCAGCCAGCAGTCCTAGCCTCAAGCACCCGGCGGTGATCGGGGTGCTCATCATCGGAGCGGTGGCCGTGGCCTTCCTGAACATCAAGACCTTCGGTCCCGTCCAGAAACCCAGCCATCGGCTGCAGGCCGCCGCCATGGATCAGCCGGCTCTGCCTCCGGATCTGGCCCGACTGGTCACACAGGCCATGAAAGGTTCCGGCAGTGAGGCGCAGGATGTGTCCTCTGTTCAGGACCGCCACCTTCCCCGGCTGAAGCGCGATCCCTTCGAAGCGAGCGGAAGGGTGCGCGCTCGCGTCATCACCACGGCTCCGGTGGCCAAGGCCCAGTCTTCAGCCACCAAGCTGACCTGCTCGGCCGTGATGACCGGAGGGAAGCGGCCCAGCGCCATGATCAACGGCAAATTCTATTCTCCCGGCGACAAGATCGGGAACTACACCCTGGCCTGGATCGCCTCCAACGGGGTCACGATTCAGACAGGC
>JAZBOO010000277.1:0-2788 GCA_036351155.1 Candidatus Krumholzibacteriia bacterium
GCCCTTCTCCTGAGCGTCGGCAACGATCTCCTGGTACATGGTGGCGTAGCAACGATCGGGCACCATGGCGATGGTGTCCTGCAGTTCGTCATCATTGTTCCACATCTTGCCGCCGTCGCGCACCACGTTGGGCATGCTGGCGTCCACAATCACGTCGTTGGGCACGTGCAGGTTGGTCTTGCCCAGACGGGAATCGACCATGGCCAGATCCGGCCCCTTGGTGTAGCAGGCCGCGATGTCCGCCTCGATGGCCGCCTTCTGGTCGGCCGGCAAGCTCTCCAGCTTCTCCAGCACGCCGGCCAGGCCGTTGTTCACGTTGGCGCCGATGGCCTTGAGCACCGCAGCGTGCTTGTCCAGGGCCTCCTGGAAATAAACGGACACGCAGTGACCGAACAACACCGGGTCGCTGATCTTCATCATGGTGGCCTTCAGGTGCAGGGACAGCAGCACGCCCTTCTGCTTGGCCTCGTCCATGGTGTCGGCGTAGAAACGGCGAAGCGCCGCCACGCTCATGCTGGAGGTGTCGATGACCTCACCGGCCAGCAGATCGATCCCGTCCTTCAAAATGACTGGCTTACCCCCCCCCACGAACTCGATACGCACGGCACAGGCCTCGGGCACGGTGCAGCTGGTCTCGCTGCCGTAGAAATCGCCCTCGGTCATGTGCGCCACCCGTGACTTGCTGCCCGATTCGGGCCAGGGCTTCATCATGCGGTGGGGATTCTTCTGGGCAAACTTCTTGACCGACTGGGCGGCACGACGGTCGGCATTGCCTTCGCGCAGTACCGGATTCACCGCTGACCCCAGGACCTTGGCAAAACGGGCCCGCAAGGCCTTCTCTTCCTCTGTCACGGGCTCCTCGGGAAAATCGGGGATGGCAAAACCATGGGCCTGCAATTCCTTGATGGCTTCCTGCAGCTGGGGAATGGAAGCCGAGATGTTCGGCAACTTGATGATGTTCCCGTCGGGCTGCTTGGCCAGGTCGCCCAGCTGGGCCAGGAAGTCGGGAATCTTCTGCTCGGGCGTGAGGTTTTCGGGAAAGTTGGCGATGATGCGTCCCGCCAGGGAAATGTCCATGGTCTCCACGGAGACCCCGGTGCCCCTGGTGTAGGCCTGCACGATGGGCAGCAGAGAATAGGTGGCCAGGGCGGGAGCTTCGTCGATCTTGGTCCAGATGATCTTGGCGTTGTCCATGTCGTCCCCTCGGATGGCAAGACAGGTCACAGGCAAACCCCGCCCACTGCGGAACTCGCCTGCAAGGTTTGAATACTATGCAGGAACATTCCTATGAGGAGAGGTTTTAGTCAAGGCCTAACCCCTTGCCGGATGCCGGAAACGGACGTTTACTGGGGAAAAGACCTATCAGAGGAAGGATACGCCATGAGAAAAATCAACCTGACCATGATCCTGGTCGTCCTGGCCAGCCTGGGTGCTTTCATGGCCCTGGCGGGAGATAAAAAAATGGAATACAACAAGCTGAACGCCGAGGAGCAGCGGGTGATCCTGCACAAGGGCACCGAAATGCCCTTCTCGGGCGAATACGAGACCAACTGGAAAAAGGGCACCTACGTGTGCCGGCAGTGCAACGCGGCCCTGTACAGCGCGGACAGCAAGTTCGACGCCCGGTGCGGCTGGCCCAGCTTTGACCAGGAGATCAAGGGCGCGGTGCGGCGTGAAATGGACGCCGACGGCCGGCGCACGGAGATCCTGTGCGCCAACTGTGACGGACATCTCGGCCATGTTTTCCTGGGGGAAAGATTCACCAAGAAGGACACGCGACACTGCGTCAACTCGGTGTCCCTGTCGTTCGTGCCCGAGGGACAGGAACTGCCGGCGGTGATCAAGCCCGCAGGTTAGTGCCTGGCCTTCCGTCAATAAAACAGCCCCCGCGGAACCGAGGTCCTGCGGGGGCTGTTCCATTGAGATGGCCGTTGTTTAACGGCGGTACAGCGACTTGACCGCACCCCAGGTGGCCGGTTCAGAGGCCACCACATCGTCGGAATATTCCACGATCATGGGCTTGGGGTTGATGCTGTGGTGGTCGTTCCACATGCCGGCACCCAGCTGGCTGAATTGCAGGTACATTTCGCCCCACTGCTCATCGTAGTCATTGGGCTCGCCGGGGGCCCAGTTGGTCCAATCCCAGGGCTCCTCGGTCACCCAGTGCCAGTTGTCCAGAGGGTCGCTGGACGAGCTGTTCTGGTAGCCGCCGATCCAGGGGTCACCTTCGGGAGCGGGCGCATCCCCACCCAGCACCTGATAGTAGACGAATTCGTTTTCACCGGGGGAGGTCAGGGTGACCAGGTAACCGGGCCGGCCCATGAAAGTGCGGTTTTCGGCCACCACATGGGCCTGTTCCCAGGTGACCAGCTCGGGCAGGTATTCGTAATAGTGGCCGTTGCCCTCCCATTGAATGGGGTCGGCACCAGCCCCCAGCGGGGCCAGGGAAGCCACCAGCAGGGTCAAACCCAGCAACTTGCAAGCGTTCATGTCTATCCTCCATCAATCCTAGGCGTTGGGCGTTTCCGTCAACTTTGAGTCAATTCAGAACACCATTATATCAAAAAATAATGGGAAAATGTATCTTTTTATCAAAAAAGATCAGTCCACCATCACGGTCACCAGGGGCAAAGTTTTCAGGTAACGGGTCCAGGCCTGCTGCAAGTCCACGAGCGTCAGGCTGTCGTAAACCGACAGGGCCTCCAGATAGCTGCCCAGGTCATGATCCAGCTCGGCCATGGCCAGATAGTAGGCCTGCCCCATGCTGGACAGGCGGCGCATCATCAAC
>JAZBOO010000278.1:0-3555 GCA_036351155.1 Candidatus Krumholzibacteriia bacterium
GCATCAGAACAGGGCTGCGGGACCTGGGCTTCGATGTGGATGACGTGGATTCAGCCATCATTCCGGTGCATTTCCGGAATCACCCGAAGGATGCCATTCTGGCCCAGGGCATGGCCAAGGACCTGCTGGAGGCGGGGATCTACTGCATCGGGTTCAGCTTCCCGGTGGTGCCGGTGGGGCAGGCCCGGATCAGGCTGCAGGCAAGTGCCGCGCATACCGAGGCGCATTTGGACCGGCTACTGGAGGCGTTCGAGGTGGTGGGGAAGAGGCGTGGGGTGATTTGAACGCTCATTAAAGATTAATCATCTCTCGATTTGCGTTTTTGAAAACCCCCCACTATCTTCCCGCCCCAACGTCTGCTAACCTGCGAGAGCGGTAAGGGCAGACGTATGTTTTTACCCCGGACACACGGTCCGGGATTTCCGTGCAGGTGTCGGCGCCCCAAGGCAAGCCGCAAAAGAGGATGAAGGAAATGACTGAAGATCTCAGCAGGATCAGGAATATCGGGATCAGCGCCCATATCGATTCGGGCAAGACGACCCTGACCGAACGGATCCTTTTCTACACCGGACGCATCCGCGCCATCCACGAGGTGCGCGGCAAGGACGGCGTCGGGGCCACCATGGATTCCATGGAGCTGGAGCGCGAGCGCGGCATCACCATTCAGAGCGCGGCCACCTACACCACGTGGAAAAATCACCACATCAACATCATCGACACCCCGGGTCACGTCGATTTCACCATCGAGGTGGAACGCGCGCTGAAGGTGCTTGACGGCGCCATCCTGGTGCTGTGCTCGGTCGCCGGCGTGCAGAGCCAGTCCATCACGGTGGATCGCCAGATGAAGCGTTACTCCGTGCCCAGGATCGCCTTCGTCAACAAGTGCGACCGGTCAGGTGCGAACCCCGCACGGGTCACCGAGCAGCTGCGTGACAAGCTCAAGCACAATGCGGTGATGATGCAGATTCCCATCGGCCTGGAGGACCAGCTGGAGGGTGTGGTGGACCTGATCACCATGAAGGCCTACCGGTTTGAAGGTGACAACGGTGAGAACATCGTCGAGGGCGACATTCCTTCCGCTCTGGAGCTGGAAGCCGAAGCCCGGCGCGAGGTCATGCTCGATGCGGTCAGCATGTTCAGCGATGAGCTGATGGAAGCCATGCTGGAAGAAGAGGTGACCGAGGACCTGATTCACGACGCGGTGCGCAAGGGTGTCCTGCTCAACGAGCTGACCCCGGTTTACATGGGGAGCGCCTACAAGAACAAGGGTGTGCAGCTGCTGCTGAACGCCGTCAACCGCTATTTGCCCTCGCCCTCGGACATCGACAACACCGCGCTGCGCATGCTGCCCGGCGGAGAGGAAGAGGAGTTCATCCTCTCCAACAGCACAACCGACAATCTGGTCTGCAATGCCTTCAAGCTGGAGGAGGGCCCCTACGGTCAGCTGACCTACGTGCGCATCTACCAGGGTGTGGTTCAGAAGGGCTCGGATATCTACAACAGCCGCACCGGCAAGAAGGTCAAGGTAGGGCGGATCGGCCGCATGCACAGCGACCAGATGGAAGAGATCGAGCGCGCTTCGGCGGGTGATATCATTGCCCTGTTCGGAGTCGACTGCGCCAGCGGCGACACCTTCACCAGCGGTGAGCGGATCAGCCTGTCCAGCATGCACGTGCCCGAGCCCGTGGTCAGCCTGGCCGTCGTGCCGGCGGACAACAAGGCAGCCACCAAGATGAGCAAGGCCCTGCATCGGTTCACCCGCGAGGACCCCACGTTCCGGGCCTCTGTGGATCCCGAGACCAGCGACACCATCATCAGCGGCATGGGTGAGTTGCACCTGGAAGTGTATATCGAGCGGATCAAGCGCGAATTCGGTGCCGAGGTGACCACCGGGGCTCCTCAGGTGAAGTACCGGGAAACCCTCACCAGGGCCATCGAGTTCTCTTACACCCACAAGAAGCAGACCGGTGGTAGTGGCCAGTATGCCAAGGTCGAAGGAATTCTGGAACCCAGCGAGGACGGCGAGTTTCACTTCGAGAGCAAGGTTGTCGGCGGCCGGATTCCCACCGAGTACATCGGGGCCTGTCGCAAGGGCTTCGAGATGAGCCTGGATGAGGGCATCTACATCGGCCATCCGGTCCAGGGCCTGAAAGTCACCCTGACCGATGGCGCAGCCCACGCGGTCGACTCCTCGGACATGGCCTTTCAGACCGCCTGCCGGGCCACGGTGCGCGAGTACTATCCCAAGGGCAAGCCGGTGGCTCTCGAGCCTCTGATGCTGGTCTCGGTGGAAGGGCCAAGCGAGTTCCAGGGCGAGATCGTCAAGACCCTGATGCAGCGCCGCGGCATCATCGTGGGTACCACCGAGGATGAGGGTTTCATCCGCGTGGATGCCAACGTGCCCCTGGCCGAGATGTTTGGTTACGCCACCGTCCTGCGGTCTTCGACTCAGGGCAAGGCGGAGTTTACCATGGAGTTTGCCCGATATGCCCCGGCCCCGAGTGAGGTGGCCGAGGAGCTGGTCAAGGCCTACCAGCTGCGTCGGGCCGAAGGCAAGTAGACCGTCAGCATGAAACTGCCTCGTCGCTGACGGGGATTCCATTGAAAGAGGATGACAATGCCTGAGAAAAACATGATCCAGAAGAGCCCGGTTCGGATTTTCGAACGCGCCATTGGCGGGGGGCTGGGCGAAGGAAACTTCGGCGTGGTTCTGTCCCGCCCCGGCGTGGGAAAGACGGCCTTCCTGATCGGCCTGGCCATCGACCAGTTGCTGCAGAGCAAGAAGGTGCTCTACATTTCGACCAAGGAATCGGTCGAACATATCAACAATTTCTTCGACCAGATTTTCCATGCCATGGCCCGAGCCCTGGAAATGGATCAAGTGCCTCAGTTGCAGCTTCGCATGGAAAGAAATCGCCACATTCTGGCTTACAATGCCGATTTCTTCAGCCTGGAAAAGCTGGAGCAATCGGTGGCCTTCCTGAAGGACGCGACCGGGTTTGCCCCCGACATGATGATCCTGGACGGGACGCCCCGTTTCAAGACCACCGAGCAGTGGGAAATCGACGGGGTGCGCAAGCTGGCCACCGAGCACAGTGCCGAACTGTGGACCAGTGCCAACATGCATCGCGAAGGCCAGGAGACCGACGAGCGCAGCGTGCCCCTGGAAGTGGCGCGGTTCGACAAGGACCTGGACGTGATTGTCCACCTGTGTCCGAAGGGTGAGCACATCCAGGTGAAGATCACCAAGGAGCACGGCAACACCGAGGTCGCTCAGGTCCGCATGGAGCTGGATCCGGCCACCATGTTGCTGCGCTGGGTGTAAAATCCCGTAGCAAGATGGGTGACGTGGTGAACACCATCAAGGTGGCAGACAATCTGGCGGCGATCCGTGATCGGGTCGCCGCCGCCTGTTTGAAGGCCGGGCGTCCGGAAGGTTCCGTGCGCCTGGTGGCGGTGTCCAAGCGGATCTCAACACCTCTGGTGTTGCAGGCCGTGGCCGCCGGTCAGCTCGACCTGGGGGAGAACCGATTGCCCGAGGCGGTGGATCGGCAA
>JAZBOO010000279.1:0-8496 GCA_036351155.1 Candidatus Krumholzibacteriia bacterium
GGATGCAGCTTCTTCAACATGGAGACGGCCTCATTCTGGCACAAGGGCTTCAAGGGCGGTTCTTTCCGGAACTGTCTCCTGGACCGGGGTAGCAAGGGCGTGGTGGTTTATGATCCCACGGAAAATGCCATAGAAAGATTTCCTTCCGAAAAATGGGACGACAGCGTCGCCGCTGGTGATGGTCTCGGAGGTGCTTCCGACGGTTTTTCGGACGGTTCTTCTGACCAAACTCCCAGCATCGCCCAGCGCCCATCTCGTTTCGTGGTCTCTGACGAACCTTCCAAAGCCGATGGCCCCTACTACCTGGACATGACCAACAACTGGTGGGGTACCACCGATCCCGATAGCATCCAGGCCTGGATCGAAGACGGGTACGACGTCCCTGATCTGCCCTGCTACATTATCTGGGATCCGTTTCTGACCGAGAACGTCGAGGCCAAACCGATCTCCCTGGATGATTTCAAGGCCAGTTTTCGGCGGTGAGATATCGGACTGGCCCACCTCTGCCCATGGGCCGGACTTTTCGGCTGTGCGGTTGACGACTCGGGTTGCGGGGATGGGCAGCCCGGCAAACAATTGTGACCGGCGGGGTGTTCACAGCAGATGGCAGACAAGTCCAGTCCTCTGGAAAAAAAGGGAGCACCAAATGGTGCTCCCTTGCCGTCAAGACTTTAAAAAGTCACAAGCGAAACTGGCGACTATCGAAAACCTTGATGCACAGACTTCCTGATTCACTTAGACAGTATGGAACGGCTGAGCCCCGTCGGTTACAGTGATCAAACCACATCACTCTGTACCCTGGGGCCGTGAGATCTGCAACTCTCAGGCAAATTGGAGCCCAGTCATGTCTCATCCTAACACACCTGTTCTGTGGAATGGATGTTCACAAGTCCTCTACGACTCTGGCCATCCTTCCTGACGGAAGTGACGAGCCTGAGGTCCTGAAAACGGAATCCTCAGTTCCAGTCATCCGATCTCTGTTTCGAAAGCTGAGCAAGCGAGGTTGTCCTCGGGCCTGCTAAGAGGCTTCCGGCGCCGGATACGTTCTACAACGCGGGCTGGATCGCAGCGGGTTCTATTGCGAAGTAATCGCTCCCGGGCTGATAGCCAAGCGCCCTGGCGAGCACCGGTTGCGGCATTGCGCTGCTTCCGGGGAATCGACACGCTGACAGCGATGACCCTAGTCACGGAGATCGGGGATGTCCGACGGTTCCAATCAGCGAGAGCACTGATGTCCTACACAGGACTTGTCCCGAGTGAACATGCCAGTGGAGAAGTATGTCATCGTGGACGGATTACCAAAACGGGCAATATGTTCATCCGTCGGGTACTCATCGAAACAGCTTGGCACTACCGGCACCGGTCCGGCGCGGATCTGAAACTGAAAAATCGCCGGCAAGGCCAAAACCCACTGGTGGTGGCAATCGCACATAAGGCCCAAAGCCGATTGAGCCGTCGGTTTTACAAGTTGAGTGAAAAAAAGGGTGTTTACCCCAACATTGCAAAAACCCGTTGACCGAAACCACTGAAGTTGTTGCCATGGCACACCATCAGCGAAAAAAGTCGGGATTTGCAGGACCTCATGTATCTGCGGATACACCACGGCCCTGCAAATCCCGACTTTTTCCACTGCTGGCGCACCCTGACAACTTTCGCCTCAACGGGTTTTTGCAATGATGGGGTTTACAAAGCTGTGGCCGCTTTGGCCCGCGAACTGAGCGGGTTCGTTTGGGCTGCAATGATGGCCGTGGCTGAGGAGGAGTAACCGTCGAAATATCCGGTTGTAGAAACGGCAGGAGGATCCTCGTTATCGGTATGCGTCAGCTTTGCGCGGACCCGCGATGCTAGACTGAGGCAACTCCAGACGGCCGACCTGTGTGCGGTAACCAACCCGCGGATATCAGTCTGACTCGCAGTCGGAGATATCTGCAACCGGAAAAGAGAGGACCCAGGAAGGTCCTGGGTCCTCTCGATAAGGCTTGACTAGCCGTTCCACATTACCGGTACAGCGCCTTGACGCCGTCCAGGCTGGTGGCTTCTTCGGCCACAGTGCCCTGGTCCAGGCTCACGTTGTCCACGTACATCGTGGAGATCGCGCCTTCCACGGCACCGGTGATGGCGCTCAGCTGGATGGTCAGGAAATTGGTGCCTGCGGGTGCCATGATGGTACCCGTGTAGGTGGTCCAATCCGCGGGGGTGAAGTTACCCAGCACGCCGGAAGTTCCGATGACGCCGCCACCCGCTTGCTCGGCGAAGATCTCGACGAAGAACACGCCACTCGCGGCGGCCTCTCCGAGCTTCAGGTCGAACGAGTAGTCCACGGGGCCTTCAGAGGCGGAGCCCGCTTCGGTGGACTGCTTCAGGGTCAGATTCAGAGCTTGTCCCTCATTGGCCAGGAAGGCGTGGTAAATGCCAGGAGCAGCAGGACCGTTGTCGGGGGTGCCAATGGTGGCGGAGGAGTTGGCGTTGAGGCCGAAGATTTCCCAGCCCGAAAAATCGCCGGATTCGAAATCAGAGTTCATCAACATGTTTTCGGCGAGGGCCTCGTTGACCGATCCCAGCAGGGGAAGGGCGATAACGGTGAGGATCGCGAGCGTGATCATTCTTTTGCTAAGCTTCATGTCCTTTTCTCCTTATTCATTGGTCATTCAGGAACCCCACGGAATACAGGGGCTCTCCGTCTGGTCACCCGGCCTTGGCGATGGGTGGCCCGACTCCACTTGCACAGTGTACACTAAGTTCGGTCAACGAACAAAGCTTTTTTATTTGGTGGGCCATTTTGAGGAAAACCCGCAATTTTGCCGTTTTTCCTTGTACGGTGTACGTACAAAGTGTTACTCTCACATGGTGTTAGGAACTGTTGGCAACCCTGGTTTTCCGGTCAGAGAGAGGTTCTCCTGTGAAAAAGCTCATCCTCATGGTCATTTTTTTGCTGGTGGGAACCGGCCCGGTGCAGGCCCAGGTGGGCGATCTGATCTGGGAAGACCAGTTCACCAATCTGGACAACTGGATCAAGCTGACCGGCAACGGTTCCTGGGGCTGGGGCAACGGGGAACTGGAGTACTACCACGAAGACAATGTCGATGTGGCCGACATCCCCGGCGAACCGGGCAACAAGGCCCTGCGCCTGGTGGCGCGTCAACAGAGCGGCCCCGGCATCACCGACCAGTGGGGCAACCCGCTGTACTACACCTCGGGCAAGGTCATGAGCAAGTCGTTCGTCTCGGTGAAGTACGGCATGATCGAGACGCGGATGCTTGTCCCGGACCTGGACCTGGGCGGCTGGCCGGCGCTGTGGCTACTGGGCACCTCCAACTACGCCTGGCCCCGGTGCGGCGAAATGGACCTCATGGAAATGGGCGCCCGCCAGTCTTTCCGCGATCTGCACGATGCTCACAATGGCGGCAACAACCTGAACAACAGCACGGTCAACCAGGTGGTGGGCTCCAACGCCATCTTCTATTCCGAGGCCGCGATCAATCCGGGCAATCCTTCGGGAGCTTCCAGCATTTCTTACGATCCGGATGATGACTATTGCCGTCCCTATTACAATTATGACGAAGGCCTGACGGGCAGGTTCTTGACCTACCGCCTGTACTGGGATGAATCCTCCCTGCGTTTCACGGTGATCGACGATGGCCAGGAGTTCGACCTCTATACCGCGCCCTTTGACATCGACGAGGAATCGGACGAGTTCCAGAAACCCTTCTACCTGATCGCCAACCTGGCTCTGGGCGGCGCCTTCACCGACGCCTACAACCTGGGCGATCCCGGCAGCGGCCTGCCGGTGTCCATGCCCTTCCCTGCCGAAATGCTGATCGACTACATCAAGGTGTACGAATGGAACGGGCAGGGCGAAGTGCACCTGGGCCCCCCCGAGTTCCAGGCCGGAGTCTACGGCATCTACACCGACGAGACCCCCACCAACGGGCAGCTCGTTCCCCAGGAAACGGCGGAAATCTACGTCTGGGAAGGCACCTTGACCGACGGTAGCATTCCGCCCTTCGAGGGCGATAACGGGCTCACCTGGCAAACCACCGGGCTGGGCTGGTTCGGTGCGGGTGTCATGTCCGTCCAGCCGCTGAACCTGTTCGATTTCGGCGAAGGTCACCTGAAGTTCCGCATCAAGATCCCGGCAAACGTGACCTTCAAGATCGGGGTCATCGACGCCTGGAACAACCAGTACTACGTGTCCTTTCCCGCCTTCCAGACCACTTACGGCCTGGTGCGTGACGGGCAGTGGGGGCAGGCGGAGATTCCTGTCAGTGACCTGCGCGGTACGGCCATCGACCTGCGCATGCTGAGCTACTCGTTCGTCATCCTCGAAGAGCAGGGCACCGCGTGCGAGTTTGCCATCGACGACATCTACTGGGACAGCGGCATGGTCGCCCCGGTGGACGACACCCAGGTGCCGGCCGAGCTTCAGGTCCTGCAGTCCAATGTGCCCAACCCGTTCAATGCCAGCACCGAGATCAAGTTCGCTCTGCCCACCGGGGGCACCTATGAACTGGTGATCTTCGATGCCTCGGGGCGCCGTGTGCGCAGCTTCGCGGGGATCGGCGCCTCGGGCGAGCAGTCGGTGCACTGGGACGGTCGCGACAACGGCGGCCGCCACGTGGCTTCGGGCACCTACTTCTACCAGCTGACCTCGGGCAATTATCAGGGCACGCGGAAAATGGCCCTGGTGAAATAGCGGCCCCTGAATTCGGGCAGGGCGCGGAAACTGACGCGCCCTGTCCCGTGTCTTAAAGAAACGTGTCTTCAAGAAACAATGGCCAGCCAACTCCTTTTTTCCTATTCATATGTGCAATTTCACTCCGTTATCACTTGTGTAAAACCTGAGGACTATCTTGAAATTCATGCGCACCATCTGGGGGCCCCTCTTCCTGGCCCTGCTGGCTCCGCTTCCCTTGTGGGCCGCCAGCATCACCGGCACCGTCACCGCCCTGGGCAATGACCAGCGCCTGACCGATGTCTTCATCACTCTGGAGGGTGAGGGGATGACCCGCACCGCCATCAGTGATCAGGCGGGCTACTACGAGTTCAAGGAGCTGGGTACCGGCGTCTACAACCTGGAGTTCGTGGCGACTGGGTACCAGAAGCAGACCCTCAAGGCCGAGCTGCTCACCGACGAGGACCTCAAGCTGAACGCGGTCCTGACGCCGGACGACGATTCGGTGGAAGAGGTGCTGGTGCTGGGATCGGCCAGCGAGGCGCAAAGCCGCCTGCAAACAGGTTTTGTGAACCTGGACAACCAGACCCTCTCCAAGATTCCTTCGGTCATCGAGCCCGACCCATTGCGTGCCCTGCAGGTGCTGCCCGGCGTGCAGGCCGCCTCCGACATTTCCAGCGGGCTGTACATTCGCGGGGGCGGCCCCGATCAGAACCTGGTGCTGATGGACGGCGTCACGGTCTACAACCCGACCCACGCCTTCGGGTTCTTTTCCACCTTCAACAACGACGTGGTCGACGACGTGGACCTGTACAAGGGCGCCTATCCCGCGGAGTACGGGGGGCGTCTGGGCGCGGTCCTGGACGTGAACATGAAGAAGCCCGAGGCGCGGGAATTCAACGGCAAGGCCGGGATCAGTCTCATTGCCGCCCGGGTGTTCATGGAGGGCAAGGCGGGCCCGGACAGCTGGCAGGTGAGCGGCCGGCGCAGCTACCTGGATCCCATCCTGTCGGCCATTCGCACCGAGGAAAATCCCATCCCGGCTTACTACTTCTACGATCTGAACGCCGCCTATGCCACGCGTCGCTGGGGTGGCCGGACCACGGTCCAGGTGTACCACGGCAAGGACGACATCGGCATCGACGCGGAAGCCAACACCACGGCCGACCTGGACTGGGGCAACACCGTGGTGGCCCTGCGCCACGAGCGGGCCCTGAGCGATCATGTGGATGGTCGGCTGGTGCTCTCCAACAGCCGCTACCGCAGCAGCACCGACGCCGAATTTCTGGCCACCAGGTTCAACGTGGACAACCAGCTCAACGACTTCACGGTGGCCACGGTTCTGGACTGGTACGCCAGCTACCAGCACAGCGTGCATCTGGGCGTCAGCTACTCCTGGTACGACTTCAGCTACACCCAGGGCTTCAACCTGTCGCCCTCGGTGGAGTATGAATCGCGCCCTTCGGAGTTTGCCACATTCCTGGAAGATGAATGGTACCCTTCCGAGGCCACCGCCCTGCGTGGTGGGGTGCGCTATCGCTACCTGTCCGACGGGCAGCGTTCTCTGGTCGAGCCCCGGCTTTCGGTCAGCCATAGCTTGAACCCCAGCTTGCGCCTCAAGGTGGGCGGCGGCCTGTACAACCAGTACCTGCAGCTGGTGGCCACCGAGGGTTTTTCCGCCGGAGATTTCTACTTGCCGATTGATGAATCGGCCGAGATGGGCCGGTCCTGGCAGCTGGTTCTGGGGGCAGACTGGGATCCCACCGAGCGCGACCAGATCAGCCTGGAGACCTACACCACTGACCTGCAAAACCTGCTCGAGTTCGATGACAAGGTGTCCGCAGACCAGAACATCGAGACGGCCGACGAGCTGTTCGTGACCGACGGCAAGGGCTATGCCCGTGGGATCGAGCTGTTCTGGCGTCACCAGGGAGATGCCTGGACCGGCTGGCTGGGGTACACCCTGGGCTGGTCCAAGCGCACTTTCGACGAGCTCAACGGCGGCAGTCCTTTCCCGCCCAAGTACGACCGGCGGCACGACATCAACGCGCTGGTCAGCAAGCCGTGGGGCAGCTGGAAACTGGCCGCCTCTTTCCGCTACGCCACGGGCCAGGCCTTCACGCCAGCAGCCGCTCGCTACCAACTTGAAGATCCCGCAATAGGCGATCCGAACGATGCCAGCCTGGTACTCTCGGCGGCGCGCAACAGCGGCAGGTTACTGCCCTATCACCGGCTGGACGTGAGCGCGCGCCGGCCCATTTCTCTGTTCGGCAAGCCCATGGAGCTGGTGCTCGAGGTGTTCAATCTCTACAACCGGCGCAACGAGTGGTACGTGCAGTATGACACCGACGAGGACGTGACCGAAGCGACCGTGGTGCGTCAGCTTCCTTTGATTCCCAGCGTGGGGGTGAACTTTGACTTCTAGAATGATGGCGATCTTGCTGGCTCTGATGCTGCTGACCGGCTGCACGCCCGAACGCGAACAGGGCGAACTCTTCGCCCCCGAGTATCTCGATGTGCTGGTGGTCGATGCGGCCTTGATCGTGGGCCAGCCACTGCCGCCCATCAAGTTGACCCGCACCCAGGCTCCCAACGAGCCGTTCGATCCAGCGGAGGCGGCCGAACGCAACGCGACCATGACCGTCACGGTCGATCAGGACACCATCACCTACGCCAACTCACCGGCCAGTCCCTGGATCTACTGGCCGGAGGGGCCGTGGCCTCTGGTCCAGCCCGAGACCACCTACGAACTGCTGGTGGAAATTCCCGGCGGTGAGCGCCTGACCGCCCGCACCACCACCCCGTCTGTCCTGGCCATGGAGGAATGGGTGCTGCTGAACCCCTCGGGCACCAGCGAGCTGCGCACTCTGCGGACCTTCGCCGAAGCAGGTGATGCGGTTTATGAATCACCGGAAAACCAGATCGATTACGCCGAGGGCCTGGTGGAAGGACGCATTCCCCTGGGCGGCCCCGAGGCCTTGAACGGCTACGGCTACCAGCTGGCCCTGTTCAGCCTGGACCTGGGCTCGGACTACGTGATCGATCCGCCGTTCTTCGAGGAAGAGGACTTCGAGGACCTGGCCCGTCAGGGTTCCTCGCCCCCGCTCAACGGTGTCGACGGCGGCATTCGCCTGCCCTGGTTCGCCATCTACTACGAGGGGCGCCACCTCTACAAGATCTACGTGCTGGACCGCAACTGGTACGATCTGGTGCGCTCCATCCCTCAGACCGATGGCGGACTGGGCTTCGGCGGCAACATCGGCGATGCCTTCGACCAGCCCATATTCAACATCAGCGGCGGGATCGGCCTGTTCGGGTCAGCTTCGGTGGATTCGGTGGGGTTCTATATTCATCCGGGGGAGTGATCTGGAAACTAAGTGGTGAGTTTTTTTAGAACCTGTTGGGCAATATCTCTGGCCTGATCGAGAGCTTTTTTTGCCTCATGCCGTTCAACCTCGGGATCATCACCAGGGTATCGCACCTGAACGCCATACACGGTAAGGCTCTCTGCAGGGCGAAGGCTCATTTCCAGATCTGAGTCCAACTCAACCAGTGCATCCACGAGAATTGCGATATCGTGAGTCTTGCTGAATTCAATTTGACGAGCAGTCATGAGGGCTTTGAGGTTTTTCTCAGTTGACTGCTGGCAATGAAAAGCGACGATGGCCCAGAGATCTCCCCCGTGATCAAAAAGTGCCTGGGCTGCGTCCAGATCGTCCTTGGCTTTGGCAAGCCACTGGTTTGTCAATCCCCGAACCAGGTCGTCACGAGACGGCATATAGAACCCTCCCATACCGATTCGCTGGATACGCAAGTCCGCCAAC
>JAZBOO010000280.1:0-79346 GCA_036351155.1 Candidatus Krumholzibacteriia bacterium
CCTGGGGTTGCTGGGCAGTGCCGATGTGCAGCAGGTGATCGTCCAGTTGCTCCCGGATGATCAACCCTACGAGGACTTCGGACACATCGACATGTGGACGGCGACCGATGCCCCGCAATTGATCTGGCACCCGCTGTTGCAGTGGCTCATGGGTCACGGTGCCGAGAGAGATGAAAACCCCTATCCGGCCATGGCCCACTGAAAATCCTCAGTTTGACCTCAGCCCCTGTCAGCTTGTTCTGGCGGGGGCTTTTCATCAGCCGGCCGGATAAGGAAGGGCAAACCACGGCTCCGTGCGTGCAGGTTGATCTTCAGAGAGCCTTTGTTGGTGGACGCGGGAACCTGTTGGACCTATCGTTTTATACTCTTTCCCGTGACAACAGCTATTCCGGTTCAGCGAAAGGTCCCGCCAGTGAACGACGCCGCCCGCCTCGACCAGTTGCAACAGCACTACCACGACATGCGCCAGGAGATCGGCAAGGTCATCGTGGGGCAGGATGCCGTGATCGAGGAAATGATGATCGCCCTGTTCGCCGGTGGCCACGTCCTGCTTGAAGGCGTGCCCGGCCTGGCCAAGACCCTGCTGATCAGCAGCCTGGCCCGGGTCCTGGACCTGAGCTTCAATCGCATCCAGTTCACGCCCGATCTGATGCCCAGCGACATCACCGGCAGCGAGATCCTGGAGGAGGATCACGGCACCGGGCACCGGGCCTTCCGCTTCATCAAGGGTCCCATTTTTTCTCATGTGATCCTGGCCGACGAGATCAACCGCACCCCGCCCAAGACCCAGGCCGCACTGCTGCAGGCCATGCAAGAGCGGGAAGTCACCGCCGGCGGCCATACCCACACCCTGGACCACCCCTTCTTCGTTCTGGCTACCCAGAACCCCATCGAGCAGGAAGGCACCTACCCGCTGCCCGAGGCCCAGCTGGATCGGTTCATGTTCAACATCCTGATCGGCTATCCCGGCTTCCAGGAAGAGCTGGACATCGTGGAAAGCACCACCGGAGCCGGGGAAGTTGAGCTGAGTCGCATCCTGGGCGCCGCCGAGGTGCTGGCCAATCAAGACCTCGTCAAGCAGGTGCCCGTGGCCCGCAATGTGACCGAATTTGCCGTGCGCCTGGTCCGGGCCACGCGGATCGATTCGGGCGAGGAGGCCAAGGCCGCGGCCGAGTATCTGGCCTGGGGCGCCGGGCCCCGCGCCGCCCAGTTCCTGGTCCGGGGGGCCAAGACCCGTGCCCTGCTGGCCGGGCGCCCGACCCCCGATCTGGAGGACATCCGGCGACTGGCCCATCCTGTCCTGCGGCATCGCCTGGTGTCGAACTTCCACGCCGAGGCCGAGGACGTGCCCAAGGACAAGATCATCGATCTCATCCTGGACGAGGTGGATTCTTGAGCGAATCCCTGCTCAGCCCGGAACTGATTGGCCGTCTGGGGCGCCTGGACCTGGTGGCGCGCCTGGTGGTCGAGGGTTTCCTGACGGGAATGCACAAATCCCCCTATCACGGGTTCAGCGCCGAGTTCGCCGAGTATCGTCAGTACATCGCCGGAGAGTCGACGGCCCACATCGACTGGCGGTTGTACGCCAAGTCGGACCGCCACTACCTGAAGGTTTTCACCGAGGAGACCAACCTGCGGGCCACCCTGCTGGTCGACTGCTCGGCCAGCATGGATTTCACAGCCGACGATAACCGGCCCTCCAAGAAGTCCTATGCGGCCTATCTGGCCGCGGCCCTGACCTACCTGTTGCTGCACCAGAACGATGCGGTGGGTCTGGTCACCTTCGACGAGAAACCTCTGGACATGGTCCCGACCCGCAGCATGCGCAAGCAGCTTTTTCAGGTGCTGAAGGTTCTGGACAAGCTGCCCGAGGGGCGCGGCACCAAGCTGGGCGATGTTCTGCACCAGGTGGCCGAACGGATCGGGCGGCGGGGCCTGGTGCTCCTGTTCTCCGACCTGATGGATGACCCCGAAGCGGTCCTCCAGGGATTGAAACATTTCCGACATCGCGGCCACGAGGTCGTGGTTTTCCAGATTCTGGATCCCCGGGAACGGGACCTGGCCTTTTCCGGCGAGGTGGAATTCACCTCCCTGGAAGAGCCGGGACAGAAGGTGCGGATCGAACCGGCCCACCTGGCCGAGGGCTACCGGCAAAGCTTCACCGCCTGGCAGGACAACCTGCGGCGCGAGTGTCGCCGGCAGATGATCGACCTGGTGGAGATCACCACCGACAGCCCCTTCGAAAAAGGGCTGGGCGCCTACCTGCAAAAACGACGGCGGCTGTACTGATGCCTGTGGTTTTCAGCAACCCGGCCCTGCTTCTGGGTGCCCTGGCGGCCGGTGTGCCGGTGCTCATCCATTTTCTCAGCCTGCGCAAGGTGCGCCAGCAACCCTTTAGCGACCTGCGCTTCTTGACGGAGGTTCAGTCGCGTCAGGCCCGCAGCCTGGGTGTCCGGCGCTGGCTGCTCCTGCTCATGCGCGTGCTTGCCATTTTGCTGATCGCCCTGGCCGTGGCTGGTCCTCGCTGGGGAGGCATGGTCACCGCGGGGCAGGGCGCGCGCTCGCTCCTGTTCGTGATCGATACCAGCGCCAGCATGAACACCCAGACCGACCAGGGGACCCGCCTGGATCAGGCTCTGGAAATTTGCCGCCACATGATGGACTCCCTGCCGGACCAGACCACGGTGCAGGTGATCACCTCGGGCAGCCGGACCGAGGCTCTGTTCGGTGACTGGCTGCCCGTCGGGGTGGGAGCCAGGCAAGGACTGGCGGCTGTACTGCCCTCGGATGGGACGTTCTCCCCGGCAGCGGTGCTGCGCCTGGCGGCCGATCAGGTGGTGCGGGCTCCGGCGGCCCAGGTCCAGATGATCTGGATCGGGGATCTTCAGGAACCCGCTCTCGACGCGGCGGTGGAACAGGCGGCAGCTCAGCTGAACAGCTCCGGCCGGGTGCAACACCTGGTCCGGCCGGTGGGTCAGGCCGCTCCTGGTGGCGGCATCCTGGCGGTGACCCTGCCTCGCCGTGCGGTCCAGACCGGCGAAAATGTTTCCCTGGCCGCCAGCGTGACCACACACACTCCCGAGGAGGTCCTGGTCCTGGAACTGGATGGACGTCCGGTGGCCGAAGCCGTGGTGCCGACCGTTTCCTCCACGCCCGTCCTGGTGCCATTCACCTTGCCGGTGCCCGCGCCGGGGTTGCACCGGGGCCTGGTGCGCAAGCAGAGCGACCTGTTTCCCACCGATGATCAGTATCCCTTCGTTCTGGAAGTTCCCGAGAGTCTGGAGGTCCTGATCGTCCATGGACGCAACCGGGCCATCGACGGCACCGGTGGCCGCGGGGGCTGGCGCTTCCTGGCCGAAGCCCTGGCTCCGGGCGCGGGTGACCAGCTGCTGAAGGTCACGGCGGTGGAATCGGGCAACCTGACCACCGGCGATCTGGAGCGCCATGCGGTCGTGTATTTCGTGGATCCGGATCCTCTGGGTCGTCGGGCCCAGGAAGGCACGCTGGACTGGTTGAAGAATGGCGGGGCGGGATGTTTCCTTCTGGGCGAACCGGTGCAGGCAGGATATTACGCTTCGACCTTGCTGCCGGCTCTTGGCTGGCCCGGCCCCATCCAGGACACTGGCGCCGACTCGGCACCGGGGCAAAGTCAGCGTGCCCGGGTGATCGACCCCGCCCATCCCATTTTCACGGGCCTGGATGAAGAGGCGCTGGGCACCCTGGCCGATGTGGAGTGGCGGCGGTGGTTCCGCCTGCAAGAGTCCGCAGGGGCCGTACTGATGGCCACCACTGACGATTCACCCCTGCTTCTGACCAGCAACCTGGGGCAGGGGCGGGTGGCCGTGTTGCCCTGGCACCTGAACCAGGGAAGCAACGCCCTGGCCACCAGCCCCATGGCCTTGCCGCTTTTTCAGCGGCTGACGCTCTGGCTGGCCGGGCGAGGGGGATTGGCCGCGGGGGTCAACACCACCGTGGGAACCCGCAGCCGTGTGGTGCCCCGGCTGGCGGCCGATGGACGGGCCTTGGAGCGCACCGCAGAGTTGAAGGCCGTTGCGGACCGGGGCAACCTGAGCCAGGCGGCTGATCTGGTTTGGAAGGGGCGTATTCCCTATCTGACCGGTCCGGTGATCGATCGCGCGGGGTTCACCGCCTTCCTGGCGGGCTCCGACACGGTGGGCCTGGTGGCGGGAACCGTTCCCCCGGTGGAATCGGCGATCGAAGTTCTGACTGCCGAGCGCTGGGCTGCCCTGATGAACGGGTGGGGTCTGGCCGATCCCATGACCCTGGCCGGCGGGGATCGGAACGATCTGGACGATCTGGGCCAGCTGATGGCGGGCCGCTCCCTGGCTCCCTGGTTGTTCCTGGTCGCCATCCTCCTGCTGCTCGGGGAGCTGTTCGTGGCCCGGGGGACGGGGTCCGTTTCTGCCATTTCCGGTTGAAAAACCTCCACTTTCTTTTAGCTTTCAGGTACCAGACGGTTGGCCGGATGTTCCGGCCGGCCCTGATCCAAGGAGCCCTCCGCCATGTGGAACTATTCCGATAAAGTTTTTGACCATTTCATGAATCCCCGGAATGTCGGCGAGGTGGAGAACCCCGATGGGATCGGCGAGGTGGGGAGCATGGCCTGCGGGGACGCTCTGCGCTTGAGCTTTCGACTGGATGACCAGGGGCGCATTGCCGAGGCCAAGTTCCAGACCTTCGGCTGCGGCAGCGCCATCGCCAGCAGCAGCGTGCTGACCGAGATGCTCATTGGCAAGACACTGGAAGAGGCCGCCCGGATCACCAACGAGGACATCGCCGAGGAGCTGGACGGCCTGCCCCGCGAGAAGATGCACTGCTCTGTGATGGGCCGTGAAGCCCTCGAAGCGGCGATGATCGACCACTACAAGCGGCTGGGCCGCGGCGTTCCCTGCCATCTCCTCCAGCAAGAAACCATTCTCTGTCATTGTTTCCAGGTGACCAAGGATACCGTCCGGGAAGCCATCTACCGGCATCGCCTCGAAGAGATCGAGGATGTGACCAACTTCACCAAGGCCGGCGGCGGCTGCACCGACTGCCACCATGACATCTCCGACATTTTGCGTGATTGCTGGGACAAGATCGCCAGAGGTGAAGCGCCCGAATACAAGGACGAGGGCCTGATCCAGCTGGAGGACCTCAGCCCCGGGGAGACGGCTCCGGCCGCCACGGAAGAGGACGAGCTGGTCACCCGGATCAAGGAGCATCTGGCCAACGACGTTTCGGTGGCTCTGCGCAACGATGGGGGCGACATCGAGTTCGTGCGGTTGCAAGGCAGCCAGGTCTTCGTGCGCCTGACCGGGGCCTGTGCGGCCTGTCGCGCCAGCGAGGCCACCATCAAGGGCTATGTCGAGGCCCAGCTGAGGGAATTTGTCCGGGACGACCTGGAAGTCATCGAGGTGGACAACTAATGAGTACCGGATTTAACATGATGGAGGGGCTGCCCCCCCGCCCCGAACAGGGAATCTACCTGGACAACAACGCCACCACCGCGGTGGCGCCCGAGGTCCTGGATGTGATGATGCCCCTGCTGACCCAGAACTACGGCAATCCCTCGAGCATGCACAGCTTCGGCGCCGTGGCCGGCGATGCGGTGGCCCAGGCCCGTGAACAGGTGGTCGCCTTGCTGGGGGCTGCGGCCACCAACGAGATCGTGTTCACCGGAGGCGGCAGTGAGAGTGACAACCTGGCCATCGTGGGTACGCTGCGGGCCTACCCCGAGAAGAAGCACCTGATCACCACCGAGGTGGAACACCCCGCCGTGCTGGGCCTGTGCCGGGATCTGGAAAAGCGGCACGGCTACGAGGTGACCTACCTGGGTGTGGACGAGAATGGCCACCTGGACCCTCAGCACCTGCGCGATGCCCTGCGCGAGGACACCGCCGTGGTGTCCATCATGATGGCCAACAACGAGACCGGGGTGCTGTTCGATGTCGATGCCCTCGGGCAGATCGTCAAGGAGAACGGCAGCGTTTTCCACGTGGACGGCGTGCAGGCGGCGGGCAAGCTGGCGCTGGATATGCAGGCCTCGTCCTGCATCGACCTGTTTTCCATATCCGGGCACAAGCTGCACGGGGCCAAGGGTGTGGGTGCCCTTTACGTGCGCAAGGGCACCAAGCTGCGGCCTCTGATCGGGGGCGGACACCAGGAACGCGGACGTCGGGCCGGCACCGAAAACACCCCCGGCATCGCCGGCATGGGTGCGGCTTGCACCCTGGCGGCGGCCAACATCGCCCACGAGAACACCGTGGTCCGCGGCATGAGGGACCGTCTGGAGCAGGGCCTCCTGGAGGCCATCCCCGACAGCCGCCGCAACGGTGACGCGGAGTTCCGTCTGCCCAACACCACCAATATCAGTTTCGAGTTCATCGAGGGCGAAGGCATCCTGCTGTTGCTGGATCGCCTGGGTGTGGCCGCCAGCAGCGGGTCGGCCTGCACCAGCGGCAGCCTCGAGCCCAGCCACGTGCTGCGCGCCATGGGCCTGCCCTTCACCCAGGCCCACGGGTCCATCCGGTTTTCCCTTTCGCGTTACAATCGCCCCGAAGAAATCGAGTACGTGATCAAGGCCCTGCCCCCCATCATTGCCCGACTGCGCATGATCACGCCCTTCAATGCCGAAAGGGCGACGTTCTAGGAAAATGATGAACGCATCGCACTCCTCGTGCAGTGGGCCCACAGGTCTGCTGCACGATGCCTTTCTGGACCAGGTGGCCGGCGAGGGCCTGTTCGAGGCCGTCGCTGCGGTGGATGCCGTCCTGCGCCATCATCGAGAAGACCCTCTTCTTCTTTCTGGACTGCAAAGCGGGGCCCAGGCCCTGCTGCTGGCGGCCTGGGGCTTGAAGTCCGGCCGCTCGGGCCTGGTCGTCGCCCCGGATCGGGAAACGGCCGCCCAGCTGGCCGATGATCTCGAGGTGTGGCTGGGCTCGGAGCAGGTGATCTATCTGCCTCAGGAAGAAGTCCTGGCCTTTGACCACAGCTCGCCCGAGCCCGCCCTGGTGGGTGATTTCCTGGAAGGGCTGTTGCGTCTGCAGAACCAGCAGAAGGCCCTGGTGGTGACTTCGCTGTACGGGATGCGGCAGCGGGTCATGGCCCCGGGCACTCTGGAGAAGGCCACCCTGCGCCTGAAGGTGGGCCAGCAGGTCGACATGGACGATCTGGGCCAGGCCCTGGCCCAGCGCGGTTATCGACCGGCGGGTATGGTCTCCCGGGTGGGTGACTTCGCCCGGCGCGGCGGCCTGCTCGACATCTTTACCCCCGGCGCCCAGCCCCTGCGGATCGAGTTCTTCGACGATGAAATCGTCTCGGTGCGCGTATTCGACGTGGAAAGCCAGCGGACCATCGAACGGGTGGACGAGGCGGTCATCCTGCCGGTGAGCATGCTGCTGCTGGATGACGACGCGGTGCTGGCCTGCCTGGGCAAGGTCGAACAGGCCATGTCCGAAGAGGACGCCCAGGAGGTGGACCCTGATTTCCTGATCGACCTGGAGGCACGCCTCGAGGACCGGCTGGTGGATGACGGTCTGGAATCGTTCCTCCCCTGGCTGGGTCCCACCGCCACGGTGAGCGACTACCTGCCCGAGGGCACGCCTGTTTTCTGGATCGATCCGGTGCGCCTGAACAGCCAGACCGAATTGCTGGAAGAAGAATTGCCCCGGTTGCGCAAGGGCCGCCTGGCCAAGGAGCCCATCCTGCCCAGGGTGGCCGAGCTGGTGACCCCTGTCGACCAGCTGGATCGACCCGGGCGCAACAACGTGTTCGTGGCCGAATCCTGGATCAAGGGTGATGTGGCCGGCTACTGGCTGGATTCTCATCCCGGCGAGTTTCTGGAGTACCGGACCACGGGCCAGGAGTTGCGGGGCGGTGACGTGGCCCAGCTGGCGTCCGAGCTGAAGAAGCGGGAAGAAGAGGGGCAAACCGTTCTGATGCTGTGCGACAACGCCGGCCAGGCGGGCCGCCTGACTGAACTGCTCGAGGAGATGGACGAGACGCTGGATCTGGCCCGGCCTCGGGTGGCCAGCCTGGGTGCCGGATTCAGCTGGCCGGAAATTGGTGTGTCCGTCATCACCGACCACGAATTTTTTCAGCGTTACCGACGGCCCACCAAGGTGCGGCACCGCAGCAGCGGTCTGGTCAAGGAGCGGGCTTCGCTCAAGCCCGGCGAGTTCGTGGTCCACCTGGAATATGGCATCGGTCACTACAAGGGTCTGCAGGTCATCACCGTCGAGGGTGTGGAACGCGAGTGCCTGCGGGTCGAGTATGCCGAGGGCGGCCAGGTGTACGTCCCGGTCGAGAACATCGACCAGGTGGAAAGGTACAGCTCGGACCAGGGAGCCAATCCACCCCTGGCCAAGCTGGGCTCGGGCAGCTGGCTCAAGGTCAAGGGGCGGGCCCGCAAGGCCATCAAGGCCATGGCCGCCGAGCTGATCGAACTTTATGCCGCGCGCGAGGCCCGCCCCGGGCACGCTTTCCCGGCCGATTCCCATCTGCAAAAAGCTCTCGAGGAATCTTTCCTGTTCGAAGAAACCCCCGACCAGCTGACCGCCATTGCCGACGCCAAGCAGGACATGGAAAGCGCCCAGCCCATGGACCGCCTGGTCTGCGGCGATGTGGGCTTCGGCAAGACCGAGGTGGCGTTGCGGGCCGCCTTCAAGGCCGTGGACGCGGGCAAGCAGGTGGCCGTTCTGTGCCCCACCACCCTGCTGGCGGTGCAGCACGGCGAGACGTTTTCCGAGCGTTTCCGCGATTTTCCGGTGCGGGTGGAAACCCTGAGCCGTTTCAAGACCACCGCCGAGGCCAAGCAGCTGCTGGCCGAGTGTGCCGCCGGCAAGGTCGATGTGCTCATTGGCACCCATCGTCTCCTGTCCCGCGATGTCCGGTTCAAGGACCTGGGCCTGCTGGTGGTGGACGAGGAGCAGCGTTTTGGCGTGAAGCACAAGGAGCGGATCAAGGAGATCAAGCGTCAGGTTGACGTGATGACCCTGAGCGCCACGCCCATTCCACGCACCCTGTACCTGGCCCTGATGGGGGCCCGAGACATGAGCCTGATCAACACCCCACCGCGCGACCGTTTGCCCATCCACACCGAGCTGTGTGCGTTCAGCAAGCAGACCCTGGTCGAGGCCATCCTGCGTGAGATGCACCGCGGCGGACAGGTCTTCTTCGTGCACAACCGGGTGCAGACCATCGAGGGGACGGCCCAGCTGATCAAGCAGCTGCTGCCCAACGTGAGGGTGGCCTGGGCCCACGGGCAGATGAAGGAAGATCGGCTCGAGTCCATCATGACCAGGTTCCTGAATCATGAATTCGATGTGCTGGTGGCCACGGCCATCATCGAATCGGGTCTGGACATGCCCCGGGTGAACACCATCATCATCGACCGGGCCGATCGCTTCGGTCTGGCCCAGCTTTACCAGCTGCGGGGCCGCGTGGGGCGCAGCAATCACCGGGCGTTCGCCTATCTGATGACCCCGCCCGGGGAGCGTCTGACCCCGGAGGCCCGTCGACGGCTGGCCGCCCTCGAGGAGTTTCAGGCACTGGGCTCGGGATACCACATCGCCATGCGGGATCTGGAAATCCGGGGGGCCGGCAACCTGCTGGGCGAGGAACAGCACGGGCACATGGAGGCCATCGGTTTCGATCTGTACTGCCGTCTGCTGGAGGAAACGGTGGCGGAACTTCGAGGCGGTGGTGGTGTTGCACCGCTGGATGTGAAGGTCGACCTGCGTCTGAGCGCCTATCTGCCTGACAGTTACGTGGGCGATCCCCAGCAGAAAATGGACCTCTACCGCCGTCTGGCGCGATTGCGCAAGGTGGGAGCCTGTCGGCGGATTGCCGAGGAGTTCAAGGACCGCTACGGTCCGCTGCCCCCGGCGGTCGAACATCTGGTGGCCATCCAGGAGCTGAAAATCCTGGCCGGGTCCCTGGGAGTCGAGGAAATCAAGGGAAGCCGTCAGGGGCTAGATTTCTTTTTCGCTGGCGGTCAGGAACCCGAACCCGCTATAATTCAGGGTTTGATGGGCTCGGGGCACCCTCCCACGCGCGAGGGGACTTCACCGGCATTCCACCCAGGCCTCAAGTTCCGGGCGGTCGACCAGCTGATCATGAGCGTTCCCGCGGCCAGGGAGGAGTTCCTCTCGGTGGCGGCGGCCATGTTGCGCCGGGTGGCCGAACTCAAGAAAATCGTCGCCGACCGTACAGCACCGTCGGCCCGTTTTGTCAAAACCGAGGAGTGACAATGTACCCCTGCAAGCTTTACCGAACCCCCGCAGCGCGCCCTGCCGCGGGCCTGGTTTTCCTGATCCTGATCCTGACCTTCCTGCTGGCCGGTTGCGGCGGCGGCGACAAGTCCGGGACTTCCGGAGACAGGGATGCCGTGGTTCTGGCCACCGTTGGCGAGGTCGAGGTCACCGACCTGGACTACGAGAGGGGCCTGGTCAAGCTGGAGCCCAACGAGCTGCCCGTGGACGACCAGGGCCAGTTCCTGGACATGGCCGGCCGTGAGGGGAAGAAGGAATTCCTCGAGGTGCTGATCAACAAGGAACTGCTGAACCTCAAGGCGCGGCAGCTGGGTTACGACCAGGAACCGGATGCGGTCAATGCCCGTAAAAGCCTGCTGGCCTATCATGCCCAGGAGGCCCTGTGGAAGCAGGTGGTGGGCGAGCCCGCCAACACCATCACCGAGGAGGAACTGCAGGCCTTCTACGCCAACATGGGGAAGACGCGCAACTGCCAGTTCGTGATCTGCAACTTCATTGAAGATGCACATGCGGCCAAGAAGCACGCCGAAGGCGGAGCGGACTGGGACGAGATGGTGGACAAGTTCCACGACGGCAGTGAGGATCCCGCCGGCAAGTACGAAATTGCGGTGCCCTACGGCCAGTACAGTTCCAGCTTCGAGGACAGGGTTTACGAGATCCCCATCGGCGGGATCACCGAACCGATCAAGACCAGCTACGGCTACTGGGTCCTGCGGGTCATGAATGAAAAGCAGGGCAAGAAGCCGGACCTGGAGGCGGCCAAGGCCCAGGTGCTGGACATCACCCGCAATCGCAAGATGGGGCGGGCCCGCAACGACTTCCAGGAATCGGTCATCGCCAAGCACCAGCTGACCTTCGACGAGGATGTGCTGTGGATCTGCTACCAGGGCATTCCCGAGGGCGATATCATGGATCCGGCCACCAATCAGCCCCGCAATCGTGAGGATCTGGAGCCCCTGAACGTGCCGGCGGCCGACCTGGATCGCTTCTTCTTCTCGTACTACCTGGGCGGGGAGCTCAAGGAATTCACGCTGGGCGATTACAAGGAGCACTTCGACAAGATGGGTGTGTTCCAGCGTCCCAAGCGCGGCGACATGCTGGGCGGACTGCGCCAGAAGATCACCAACGAGGTGGGCAAGGGATTCATGGAAGAGGAAGCCCGCGAGCGCGGTCTGGAAGAGGATCCCGAAGTGGTGGCCAAGGTGGACACCAAGGTCGAGGAGATCATGGTCACCCGCCTCTACGGTGATCTGGTCACCTTCGATGAGAGGGTCACCATTCCCCAGATGGACGAGTACTACGCGCAGTATCCCGAGAAATTCCTGGAGCCCGAGGTGCGCGAAGGCCGCC
Organism: Candidatus Krumholzibacteriia bacterium; assembly: GCA_036351155.1. Lineage (GTDB taxonomy): Bacteria > Krumholzibacteriota > Krumholzibacteriia > LZORAL124-64-63 > LZORAL124-64-63 > LZORAL124-64-63. Next base: position 11,625 of record JAZBOO010000280.1, read on the forward strand.
TGGTGGTCTGCCTGAATCCCAAGCAGGCGGGACAGGCCCGAGACAAGGCCCGGACGGGCGCTCCCTGGCGGGAAATCCTCAAGGAATTCGGCAACGACAAGGGTAACATCGCCCAGGGTGGGAAGATCACCAAGGTGATCGTGGGTGAGCCCACGCCCCTGGAAGTGGTGCTGTTCGCCATGCAGGAGGGCGAAGTCAGCGATCCCTTCCCCATGGAAAACGGGCGCCACGGTGTGGTCATGCTGGAAAGCGTGACTCCGGAGCGGATGCCGGCCCGTGAGGGACTGAACGAAAAGATTGCCTTCCGCATCAAGAATGAGCGGCGGGAAAAGGCCTTCAAGGACCTTCTGGCCCAGTGGTCCGAGGAGTTCGGGGTGACCCGCTTCGAGGAGAACCTGGACGGTCTGCCCAGCTACGAGGAACTCAAGACGGTGCAGCAGCCTGAAAACCTGGTGCCGGTGAATTAGGAGCCAAAATGAATCGTTTCCTGCCCATTCTTGTCCTGGTGATGCTCGCGATGTCGTCCTTGTCGCCCGCGATGGCCCAGACCGCCGGCGAAACCCAGCTGGTGGATCGAATCGTGGCCATCGTGGACGAGGAGGCCATCCTCATGAGCGACCTGGAACGGGAGATGGAACTCTACCGGATGGAACGGGAATACGCGGGCCAGCCGATCGATCAGAAGCCGGAGGAGATCCGGAGCGAAATGCTGAACCGGCTGGTGGAAAGCAAGCTGATCATCGCGGCGGCCAAGCAGGCGGACATGACCGTTGATGCGGAGGCCATCAAGGCCAGCGTGGAGCAAAAGATTGATCAGTTTGTCGAGCATTTCGGCTCCATGGAAAATCTCCAGAGCGAGCTGGCCCGCAGTGGGATGACCCTGGGCGATTATCGGGCCCGGATGACCAGCCAGCTGATGGATCAACAGTACCTGCGCCTGGTGGTGGGCAAGTATATCCGCCCCGATGTGGAGGTGCTGGAAAATGAGATCCGGCAGTACTATCTGGACAACCTGGACCAGATGCCGGCCGAGCCCGACAGCGTGACCATCGCCAACATTCTGATCCCGGTGCAGCCCTCGGTCGATGTGCGGCAGGCGGTGCAGGCGCGGGTTACCGAGGTTCAGGCAGCTCTGGCCAAGGGGACCCCCTTCGCCGACGTGGCGCGCCAGCTGAGCATGGGACCCAACGCCGCGCGGGGGGGAGCCATCGGAACCCTGGCCCCCGGCGACCTGTTCGATCCCAACCTGGACCGGGCGGCCTTCGCGCTGGCGGCCGGTCAGGTGAGTGAACCGGTGGTCAGCACCCGCGGTGTGCATCTGCTGCGGGTCGATGCCGTGCAGCCCGACGGGCGTCGGGCCATCAGCCAGATCTTCTTTCCCATCGAGATCACCGAGGCCGACATGAACGCGGCCAAGGCCCGCATGGACCAGGCCCGCAACCGGGTTCTGCAGGGCGAGAGCTTTGCTCTGGTGGCGGCCGAGGTCAGTGGTGATCCGGTTTCGGCCCGGGCGGGCGGGGTGCTGGGAACCTTCCGGCTGGAAGATCTGAGTGCCCAGTTCCAGGAAGTCCTGGAACCGGCCAACATCGGCGAGATCACCGAACCGGTGCTGACGCCGGCGGGGTGGTATGTGTTCCTGGTGCAGGACCGCAGGGATGGCCACCGCTACACCTTCGAGGAATTGAAGGAAGATCTGCGCCAGGTGGTGGAAGGGCAAAAGATCGAGGCGGCCCTGGCCGAGTATGTGGCCGGGCTGAGGAATCGGTTCTTCATCGACGAGAAAAGCTGACCGCCATCGCGATCCGGAAATTGGACGGCTCAGGGACCCTGCTCCCTGAGCCGTTTTGTTTCGGCCTCCAGAAAGGCGGGCAACCAGGGGAAGGCTTCCAGCAGGTTGCCGCAATTCTCGGCGAAGGCGCTCATGACCTCGGGGTTGCGGCTGCTCCAGAGCAGGGTGATCCATTCCTTGAGCAGACGGTCGGCGGTGTCCTGGTCGGTGTCGAGGGTGCCCTGGAAATCCTGCCCCACCGCCAGTTGACAGACCAGCAGACCCAGCTGCGCGATGGGATCAGGACCGGAGTGCCGCGCCAGGATCTGGCCCGCGCCTGCCGGTCGGCCCTGACCCAGCAGCAGCCGCGCGCAGGGAATGGCCGCTTCGGGGTGGGCGTTGAGATGGTCCCCGAGGGGGGCCTGTTCCGGGTCAAATCCCGCGCAAACCGAGAGGGCCATCAGGGCCTCGGTGTCGGTGGGGGCCGAGACAGCCGCCTGCCTGGCCAGGATCGAGGCCCGGTCTCGATCGCCACGGTTCAGGGCCAGACGGCATAGTCCCAGAAGTGGGCGGGTCACCGCCAGCTGACTGGCCGCATCGGCAGGGAGATCCAGGCAGCGCTGGAAGGCTGCACCCGCCTGGTCCGTTTGCTCCGCCGCCTCATGCAGCAGACCCCGCTGCAGCCACCAGGCGGCCGATTCCCCTGACCAGTGGCGATGAGCGTCCAGCCAGGTGAGTCCTTCGCGGGGATCGCTGAACAGCCTCTGCACCATCATGGCCGCCAGTTCACCGCTCCAGGCCCGGCCCTTGAGGTCTTGCGCCTGCTGGGGCGTCAGCCCGGCCAGGTGCTCCACACAGGCGTGAGCCTCCTGCCGGCCCAGATCCTGATCTTCCCAGAAACGCGCGATTTCCAGGATCTTGAACCGACAGTAAAAATCCTCGGGATCCTGCTCCAGGGACAGCCGCAACAGGGTCAGATCCCGATCCTTCTTGTTGCGGTCGGCGGCCACCTCACGCACGTAGCCCAGGTGGTCGACCACGCCGTCGAGGTGGACCAGTTTCAAGCTCTCGCGCCCGAGCATGTCCTGTACGGGGACCGAGATATCCTCGTGGATGCGGTAGCGAAAGCGCACCTCGGGCCGGTTGCGGAACAGTCGCAGAAGCCGGCTTTCCCGCCGGTGTCCCCCGGGCAGCTGGTTGCGCATGACCACCGTGGCCGCCCCGGCCTGCGGGTCGTGCACCAGCCGGCGAATTTCCGCTTTCAATGTGGGGCTCACACGTTCATCGGCATCGAGGAACAGGATCCACTGGCCGGTGGCCGGCTGCAGAGAGGCGTTGCGGGCGGCGGCAAAATCATCGTCCCAGGGATAATCCACCAGCTGGGCTCCGGCCTGCTTCAGCAGGGCGGCCGAGGCATCCCTTGATCCGGTGTCCACGGCGATGAATTCATCCCACAGCCCATCCACAGCCGCCAGGAAGTCGGGCAGCATGGTTTCTTCATCACGAAAAATCATACACAAGCTCAAGATGGGCCGGGGCATGGGTGCTCCTGTTCGGGGAGAAAGTTGACCGGGACATTATGACCTTCCGGGCACGGATTGTGCAACCTATCACCTGAACAGAACGTGCACGGCCCCCGGGCCGGGCTGCGGCTGGACCCCAGAACGGGTCCGTCAAACCACAGGAGAAGACCTTGGCCACCGACATCAGCGGAACAGGGCAGGACAAGAGCAGCGGACCGCTCGATGCCCGCACGATCATCAACTTCTACCGGGTCAATCTGGAGTACAAGGATCAGATGGCCCTGCGGGATATCAATTTCTCGGTGGACAACGGGGAGTTCCTTTGCCTGACCGGGCCCAGCGGCGCAGGCAAGAGCAGCATCCTGCGCCTGATCGCCATGGATGCCATCCCCACGCGCGGCGAAGTGATCGTCAAGGGGATGCTGGCCACGAAGATGAATCGCAAGAAGATCGCCCTGCTGCGGCGCGAGATAGGGTTCGTTTTCCAGGACTTCCGGCTGCTGGAAGACCGCAGCGTGGAAGAGAACGTTGCTTTCGCGCAACTCGTTGTGGGCGTGTCAAATGCTGAGATCAAGAAGAACGTCATGCGCGTGCTCACCCAGGTGGGCTTGCACGACAAGAAGCACCGCCGGCCCCGCGAGCTGAGCGGCGGGGAGCAGCAGCGGGTGGCCATCGCCCGGGCCATGGTCAACAGTCCCAAGATCCTGCTGGCCGACGAGCCCACCGGCAACCTCGATCCGGTCACTGCGCAGGAGATCATCGACCTGCTGTTCCGCATCAACGATGGGGGCACCTGCGTGATCTTCAGCACCCACGACCACGAAATCGTCAAGACCTTCGGCCAGAGGGTCATGATCATCGACGGGGGCAAGGTCAAGTCCGATATCCAGCGCCGCCAGGCGGTCGACCGCAACGCCCGTCTGACCGACAAGATGTTCCAGGCCGAGGAGGCCCTCCATGCTTAAGCGCGCCCAGTTCAGCTACATCGTGCGGGAATCGTTCGCCGGCTTCCACCGGCGGAAATTGACCACGGGTGTCACCATCCTGATCATGGGTTCGTCCCTGCTGGTCCTGGCCGTCCTGACCCTGGCCACCCTGAATCTGGGCTATCTGCTGGAATCGGCCCGCGCCAGCATCGACGTGCGGGTTTTCCTGAAGGAAGGCCTGGCCACCGAGGAGGTGGCCGAGCTTCAGCCCCGCCTGGTGGTCATTCCCGGGGTGCAGCAGGTGAACTTCATCACGCCGGAGGCGGCCCTGCACGAGTTCCGGGCCAGCCTGGGGGAAGATGCCGACATTCTCGACCTGATGGACACCAACCCCTTGCCCGCCTCTTACCACCTGACGCTGAATCCGAACGCGCGCAACCTGGACGCCGTGCGGGCGATCCGGGACGAGATCGCCGCCTGGCCCGAATCGGGCGACGTGGTGTTCAACCAGGCCTGGGTGGACGCGCTGGAGGCCTGGGCTTTCCGCTTCCAGGTGGCCAGCCTGATCGTGGGCCTGGTGGTCTTCTTCGCGGCCGTGTTCGTGATCTCCAACACCGTCAAGCTGACCATGGCGGCCAACGCCCGGGTGATCTCCATCCAGAAGCTGGTCGGGGCCACCAACGGGTTCATTCGCACGCCCTACCTCATGGAAGGCATCATCCAGGGGCTGCTGGCCGGAATGCTGGCCATGGGGCTGCTGGCCGGGGCGGGACATATCTTCGGCGATCAGGTGGGCGACGTGGTTTTCTTCGCGCCCGGTCAGATTGCCGGCTTTATCGGCTTCTGCGTGTTGCTGGGATTCCTGGGGTCCTGGTCGGCCATGCGCAAGTACCTGCGCCTGGGGAGTGAAATCTGATGACATGGTGGCGTAAAAGCAGTGCCTGGTTGCTGATTCCGGTGGCCATGTTGACCCTGGCGGTGGCCGGGGCCCAGGAGAACGATCGCAATGCCGATCTGTTGCGGGGCAAGATGGCCGAGAGCGAGAAGGAGCTGACGGCCATCCGCGAGGAGATCAGGGCCCAGCAGAACCGGATGAAGGGGCTGGACACCCGTGAGGCCGAGGTGACCCGGGACCATCAGGAAATCCTGGCCGAGATCGACCTGATCCAGCAGCTGCTCAGCGGCATGGATCAGCGTCAGCGCCTGCTCGAAGAGCAGAAGGAGGGGCTGCAGGTTTCCCTGGAGCGCAGCCGGCGCGCCTACCGGGGGGGGCAGGAAGCCCTGGCGGAAAACCTGCGGGCCATGTACCGGCGGGGCCGTTTCGGACGGGTGGAGATGATCCTCACCTCGCCCAGCTTTTCCAGCTTCGTGACCCGGATGCGCTACGAAGCCCTGCTGACCCGGCTGGGTGCGGGGCTGGTGGAGCAGACCAAGCAGGAAGCCATCAACATCCACAGCCGGCAGAAGCAGCTGGAAGTGGCCCAGGCCGAGATCAACCTCTCGCGGCAGGAGGCTTCGGCCCAGACCAGCCGCCTGGAAGATCTGGTGGCCGAGCAGATGGCCGCCTTGCGCGACCTCAAGGGTGAGCGTCAGAGCATCAGCGGCCGTTTGCTGGAACTGAGCATGAACGAGCAGCGACTGTCCTACGTGCTGGAAGACCTTGAGCAGCAGCGCCAGGAGAAAGCCGCGCGCCAGGTGCCTCCGACCACGGGCTCGCTGCAGGAGATGGCCGGGCAGCTGGAATGGCCCGTTCAGGGCGAGCTGCCGCGGGGGTTCGGCCGGTCGGTGCACCCACGATTCAAGACCGTCACCCTGAACAATGGTGTGAACATTGCCGCGTCGGTGGGGGCCCCGGTGGCCGCCGTGGGCCTGGGCGTGGTGGAATTCGCGGATGTTTTGCCTGGATTCGGTCAATGCGTTATCCTTGATCACGACAATGGGTACTACACCCTTTACGCGCATCTGGACCGGACCTTCGTGACCAAGGGGCAGGATATTGCCCGAGGCCAGGTCATTGCCGAGGTCGGACGCCCCGAACCCGGAGAGCCCTCGCAGCTCTATTTCGAGGTTCGGCTGGGCAAGACGCCCCTGGATCCCGCCGACTGGTTGAGGACGCGGTAGTTCCGGACCCGACCGCGCACCCATCCGAACAGCGGAGCATACCGTGGGCAGGACCGCCTTTCCCGGCCGCCAGGCCGTTCTCGACAAGCTGCTCCAGGTCAAGCAGGGCGACAAGCTGGGGCAACCGTTCCTGCTGGTGGGGCCCGAGGGCAGCGGCAAGGAAAACACCGCCCTCGAATTTGCCCGCTTGCTCAACTGTGTCGCGCCGCAGACCTGCGGGCCCGCCCGCCTGTGTGAAAGCTGCGTCAAGATCCTGGGCTTCCAGCACCCTGATGTCCGCTGGATCGGGCCGGCCCCGGCGGCCATCAAGGAAGCCGAGGTGCGGGACCTCTTCGATGCCAAGATCGCCAACCCCTTCTTTCAGCCGCCCTACGCCGCCACCAGTTTCGTCAGCATCGGCGATCCCGAAAATCCGGGCCCGCTCTCCATCCGGTCCATCATCCACTTTCTGCGGCGGCGTGCTTTTCAGAGCCCGTACAAGGTGGCCGTGGTGGCCGACGGCCATCGCATGAACGCGGCGGCGGCCAACGCCTTTCTGAAAACACTGGAGGAGCCGCCTCCGGCCACGGTCATCTTCGTGCTGAGCACCGGCACCGAGGGCATGCTGCCCACCATCCTGTCCCGCTGCCAGAAGATCCGCTTCGAGCCCTGGCCCGAGACCGAGCTGGTCACGCTGCTAGGCACCATGACCGATCAGCCGCCCGAGGCGGTGAGCCAGGCCGTGCGCGTCAGCGACGGCAATGCGCGTCGGGCTCTGGAACTGCTGCGGCCCGAAACCGGGATGGTGCTGGACTGGGCGGCCCAGGTCTTCGGCTGGATCCAGGAGCAGAGACATGCCCTGGCCGGCATTGCGGCCGATGAGATCCACCGCGGCCTGCTGGGGCACGCCGTGCTGCCGGAAGGGGCGGGGCCCAAGACGGGTGAGCTGAAGGACACGGCCAGCCGGCGCAATCGCGCAATCCAGTTGTGTGAACTGCTCAACTTGCACTACAGTGACACGGTGGGCCTGATCGAGGCCGGCGACCAGTGGCCTTGCCGACTGCCCGCGATGGCGTCGGTCACGGGCCAGGCGGCGCGCCGTCGACAGACGGCCACCTTGCTGAAGGACATGGAAAGGATCGATGCCGCCCGCGGGGACATCGACCGCAACCTCAACATCGGACTGGTCCTGGCGGTCCTGTTCGAAGAATTGATAGAGAATGTCCGAAGAGATCAGACCAGCTGATGAATCCATCCCGGGCCCGGTGCCCGGTCTGGATGTCCCCTTGCCGGCTCCGGATGAGCCGGAGCTGGTGCTGGTGCAGTTCAAGGGCCACCGCAAGGGCTACTATCACAATCGGAACCGGCTGGATCTGGTGCGCGGTCAGTACTGCGTGGTCGAGGCGGACCGGGGCCGCGACATGGGGCGGATCACCTACATCGGGCCCGGCAAGCCGGAGTGGTGGGGCACCGCCAACATGCAGGGTGTGCTGGCGGTGGCCGACGAGAAGGACCTGGAACGACTGCACAACAATCGGGGCGACGAGTGGGAGTTCTGGGATATCTGCCAGGAGAAGATCCAGTACCGTCGGTTGAAGATGAACCTGGTCAGCGTCGAGCGGCAGTTCGACCACAAGAAGATCACCTTTTATTTCACGGCCGAGAAGCGGGTCGACTTTCGCGAACTTGTGCGGGACCTGGCCGCCGTGTTCCGCACCCGCATCGAGCTGCGGCAAATCGGTGTGCGCGATGAGGCTCGTCTGAAGGGCGGGCTGGGCATCTGCGGCCGCGAGTTCTGCTGCTCCGGTTTCCTTCACGAATTTTTGCCCGTCACCCTGAAGATGGCCAAGGTGCAGCAGCTGCCCCTGAACCCCGGCAAGCTGAGCGGCCCCTGTGGCCGGCTGCGCTGCTGCCTGACCTTCGAGCAGGATGTGTATCAGGAAGTCCGCCGTCGGTTGCCCCGCGTGGGGGCCAGGGTGCAGACACCCGCCGGCCCCGGAACGGTGCGCAAGCTGGACCTGCTGCAGGAAGAGGTGGGCGTTTCGGTGCCCGGAGTGGATGGACTGAGCGTCTATCGCGCGGCGGACCTGTGCTGGGACGGCGATGCTGATCTGCCCGAGCCGCGATCAATAAATTCGTCCAGCTGTGGCCAGGGCGGCTGTTCCCGGAGAGGCCCCCATTGATCGACAGCCACGTCCACCTGAACCGCCAGGAACTTTCCGGTGAAACCGCCGCCGTTCTGGAACGGGCCGCCGCCGCCGGTGTCCACGGCTTCCTGAACGTGGGGTATGATCTGGAGACCAGCGAAGCCTCCATTGCCCTGGCCGAATCCGACCCCCGCATTCTGGCCACCGTGGGCATTCATCCTCATGACGCGCTGCTGCTGGCCGACGACCAGGGGAAAATCACCCCCGCTGGTGAAACCGCCCTGGCCCGGCTGGAAGAGCTGGCGGCGCATCCCCGGGTGGTGGGCATCGGGGAAATCGGTCTCGATTTTTTTCGCGACCTTTCGCCCCGTCCGGCCCAGGCGGCGGCCATGACCTGGCAGCTGCAGCTGGCCAATCGGCTGGAACTGCCGGTGGTGTTCCATATCCGTGACGCCTGGCCGGAAACCCTGCAGCTGATCGACCAGGTGGGTGTTCCGGTCAAGGGCGGCGTGCTCCACAGTTTCAGCGGCACGCCCGAGAATGTGGAATGGGCTCGGGCCCGGGGCATGCACCTGGGGATTGGCGGGCCGGTGACCTACAAGAACAGCCACCTGCCCCAGCTGGTGGAGCAGGCGGGCCTGGACCTGCTGCTTCTGGAAACCGATGCGCCCTGGCTGCCCCCGGTGCCCTACCGGGGCAAGCGCAACGAGCCGGCTTATCTGGCCCATACCCGCGATGGCATCGCTTTGGCACTGAACTTGCCACCAGATGAGGTGGCCCAGAGGACCACAGCCAACTTCCAGCAGATCTTCGGCGGAGGACTCGGTGACACGTAGCCAGCAGAATCTTTTGCGGGATTACGGCATCAAACCGGTGAAACGGCGCGGTCAGAATTTCCTGATCGACACCAATCTGGCCCGGTCCATCGCCCAGGATACCCTGGAACTCGGCCGTGAAATCCTGGAACTGGGGGCGGGCGGCGGGGCCCTGACCGTCCACCTATTGGGACAGGCGTCCCGTGTGGTGTGCGTGGAAGTGGACCGTCACCTGTGTGCCTTGCTGCAGGCGGAATTCGGTCATCTGCCAGAATTCCAGCTGGTGGAAGGCGATCTGGCCAAGCTGGACTGGACAGCCACCCTGGACCTGGCCGGACCGCGGCCCGTGGTGGCCGGCAACCTGCCCTACGTCCTGACCAGCAAGGTCCTGTTTGCCCTGGCCGACCACCGCAACCGCACCGCAGGCGGGGTGTTCATGGTCCAGAAAGAGGTGGCCGAACGGTTGACCGCCACCCCGGGAGGCCGGGACTACGGGATCCTGGCGGTGGTCCTGGGCTCGCTGTTTGAAATCAGACTGGTGCGAACGGTACCTTCTACCGTATTTTGGCCCCGGCCCGAGGTGGCATCGGCCATCGTGCGGCTGGTGCCCGGGGAAATCTGGGAGGATGCCGAGTACCACCAGTTCACCGCCGTGGTGAAGACCCTGTTCGGGCAACGCCGGAAAAAATTGCGCACCCAGCTGCGGGCGCATTTCCAGCTGGAAGGTGCCGAGATCGACGATCTCTGCCGACCCATCGATCTGGACCCCGATCTCAGGCCCGAGCAGATCGAGGCTTCATTGCTACGTCAACTGGCCGCGAAGCTGCCGCGGAAGGACAGTTCTTGAACTTGCATCGCTCCGGAGCAGGCAACACGAAAACACCGAGGCCCTGGCTGATCCTGGCCCTGGTCCTGTTGCTGTGTCCGGCGGTGGTCCTGGCCCAGGAATATGCCCAGGCCGACAGCCTGGCCACGGCCGATGGCGACACGCTGTCCGCCGATATGACCGTGGCCGAGATGGCCGCCCTGGAGAATGCGCGCAGCCGATCCGCCGAGGCCGAAGACCTGCCCACAGGGTTCTTCATCGGACTGAACAGCAGCGCCAAGGCCGGCATCAGTTTCGATGTCCGCGTGAACAGGTTCTACGGGGAGCTGAAGAACGATGTGGTCATGGCCGGGGGATCCACCTTCAACAACACGGCCAAGTGGTCCTGGGACGATTTTCGTCAGCAGGAGAAGACGGTGGATGTCCGCAACGACCGCTTCCTGTACAACTCCGGCACTCTGCTGCCTTTCAAGCTGAGCTCGAACGGAAGCTGGGACTGGTCCGAGGACAACACCATCAACTCGGCCGGGTTCGAGAACCTCTCCAAGCGCGATTTCAAGACCGGCAACATCCAGCTCAACAAGCCCAAGTTCGATCTCGCGGGCATGAAAGCCATCCTGAAAACATCGGTGGGCACCAGCGACCAGAAGGCAGTCAGTCGCGACCAGCGCAACGATTTCACCGAGGCTTTTCTGGACGGTGGAGCCCAGCTGGGGCGGGAACTGGTCGAGGGTGTGGCTCTGGCCACCAGCGTGTACGGCAAGACCATCTCCGGTGACAAGACTCTGGGCGACAGCGCGGCGCCGACCACGACCAACAGTGATTCGCTGGGCATCGGGGTCTACTTCGAGCGGGGAATTGCCAACGGCCGGTTGACCATTGCCCGCAGCAACTTCGAAGAGAAGTACCTGGACTACCGGCGCAACACCACCGGGCAGATCGACACCGTGCGCGTGGACGAGTTTGACAAGGTTGTCGACGAGCTGAAGACCACCGATGCGGTGAGTGTCGAGTTCGAGAATCAGATGCGGGTGGGCCGGCTGGGTTTCCGGACTTCCCTGTCACGGGATGCGGACGAACTGGCTTACCAGGCCAGCGGTGTGGGCCGCAAGGAAAGGCAAACCGACAAGGCCCGGTTCGGACTCACCTATGCCACCGGACGGGACTCCTTCAGCCTGGACTATCACTACCTCTGGAAATGGGACGATCAGCGCCTCAAGAATGCGACGGCCAACCGCGGGCGTCAGTACATCAAGAATCGCGATCTGGATTTCTTCTACGGCCGTGAGCTTTTCAAGGCCACCGATCTCACTGTCAAGTACCACACGGGTCTGGGGCAGGATATCGCCCAGAATCAGTTCAACGCCAATGACAAGGATCGCCTGAACAACGACCTGTCCATTCAGATGGGGCGCGACTGGCGGGGCAAGTTCAAGGTGGATCTGCTGTTTGCCTACAAGCAGAGCAAGGATGTGGCCATCCGGTCGACCAGCTCGGCCAACAACAACCTCAAGGATTCTTACGAGGTGTCGCCGGGCTACCGCTGGCCGCTGGCCGACTGGCTGACCTTGAGCCAGACCTACCGCATCTATATCCAGTACACGGATTACGTGTATTCCGATCTGGAGCAGGTGACGCGCGAGGACGACTACAGCAAGCGGGGCAATCTGAACTCCATCGTGGTCATCAAACCGTCCAGGCGGCTTGAGGTGGCCATCCGGCACGATTACAACAAACGATCCAGCGCCGTGAAATCGGCCACCGATGTTCTGGGCCGCACCAGCTACTTCACCAAGCAGAAGCAGGCCATCAACAAGATCGATCTGGGGGCCACCTTCAAGTTGACCGAGGGGGTGACCATCGAGGCGGCCACCTTCCGGACTCGCGACTTCAAGGAGATTTTCGGCACCTCGGTGAGTGATAGCGAGGTCTTCAGCGGCGAGGTCTGGATCGGGGCCAAGGTGGATCAAGCGTGGGGCCCCAACGACGATCTGTTGCTGTCGGCGGTCATCAAGAAGTACAATGCCTTCGGGCCCAGCGTCACCGAAGAGACCAGTGATTACTGGGAAGCCGATGTCTCGCTGAAGTGGGGGTTCTAGCATGATGATCCTGGACCGAGGGCCCCGGCTGGGCCAGACCCTGGTGCTGACCCTGGGGCTGGCCATGTTCTTGAGTGGGTGTCTTTTTGAACCCCGCGATGACGAACCGCCTTCCCTGGGTGCCCAGGTCACGTACAACCCGCGGAACAGTCCGCGCAATGTCTGGGAGAACCTGCAAATTTCCCTCCAGAACAACGACAGCTTCGGCTGGGAGGAAAATATCAGTCCCGATTTCACCTACGAGCCCGATTCGGAATCTGTGCCCGCGGATAATCCCGGTTTTTTTCAAGGCTGGAACTTCGAGCGAGAAAAGGCATTCATCAATAACTTCTATACCAGTCCGGTGACTTCTCAGGCCCAGATGCGCAACGACGAATTCATTGTCCCGGAAGCTTCGGGGGTCGAGGTGATCTGGACCGAGGTCATCTATTTTGTGCGGGTGACCAACACCAATGACAATTCCGAAATCCGGTATCGAGGTTCAGCAAATATCACCTTTAAGCTCGAGGGCAATTTCTGGTATGTTTACAGGTGGGTGGATCTCATCGGGGAAAATGACCCCGATACTGGTCAGCCATTGCCAACTCTGGGGGTGCTGCGCGGAACATTTGGTAGCAATTAAACACAGTATATGTTAAATTCATGGGAGAGTATCCCGGTTTTTAACCGCAACATGCCGCGTTTCTGGTTGGGCTTCTCGTTCAAATTCCCTGTCACCCCAGGGAGGCCCTGGAATTATGGAGGACCGTGAGATGAAAAGGAACTTTCTGTTACTCTTGATGGCCCTGGCCCTGATGGTCGGTCCGGCCGGTTGTATCTTCTCGCCCGACGATAATACAGGGGATCCCCCTGGAGGGAACACCGACCTGGAGTACCCCAAGGATCCCGATACCCTCATCAAAAATTTCAAGCGCATCTACACCGAGATGCGGATTGATGATTTCAAGGCCATGCTCTTCAGCGAGTACAAGACCGTACTTCTGCCCTCGACTCTCGAGGAATGGAACGATGCGGGGAACCCCCTGGCCGAGGATGTTTTCTACCGTGAGGACGAGATCAACATCCACCAGAACATGTTCTCCGGGAATACGGGGCTGCGACCGAATGGCGATACGGTTCCGCCCATCGCTTCCATCCAGGTTGATCTCCTCTCAAAGTTGACGAGCTGGGAGCTCATTCCCGAATCCCATGTCCATTTTTCCGGGCAGGGAGGGTACTGGGCCCTGTTCCATGTGAATCTTTCCTTCTACCTTCCGGACGGATCCCGATTCCAGGTTCAACAAAATGTGGAGTTCTACGTGGTGCCCACCGACGACAACGGACGCACCAAGTGGCTGCTGCTGGGCCAGGTCGGGATCGAGCCCAGTAATGATCCCTAGACCCGGGCCCTTGGCCGGATCTGCTTGACAGCCGATACACAAAGAGGGAGCCTTGACGGGCTCCTTCTTTTCCCCGCATATGGAGATGCGACTTGAAATTGCCAGGAATGTCCCCCCGAAAGAAAACCAAGGCCCGCGGGAAAGCTCCCGCCCGCCGCAAGAAGAAAACGGCCAGACCTCCCTGGCTGGGCGCCGTGCTGGGTGTAGCTCTCGTGCTCATGGTGGCCATGATCGGGTTGCTCAAGTGGTCGGAGTCACGCACCGGTCAAACGGCCCTGCTGTCCATGGGGTCGGAAAAGATGTTCGGCGAAGTGCAGGCGGCCATCGATGAGCAGCTGGCTCCGCTGTTTCCCGGCTGGCGCTCCGGCCCCGTCGGACCGGGCAGCGCGCCAGGTGACCACGACTGGCCCGCCGACGAGTTCGGCTCCGGCGCGGCGGTGTGGTGCCGGGTGCTGTCCGTCCCTGCCGATGTTCCCTACCGCCACCTTTCCTGGCAGATCGCTCAGGCCCTTGAACCGCTGGGAGCCCGGGTCCTCTGGTCCCAGCGCCTGTACCCGGACCAGCCTTCGGCGGCCCAGGCCCAGCCCAGCGAGGAGCTGGATCTGCTGAGGTTGGATCTGGGCGTACCCGGCCGCCCCACCCACACCCTGGTGTTGCAACGCCAGGGCCATGAGGCGCCGGTGCGCTGGGGCACAGGGCCGGGGATCACCGCCTGGTCCGCGCTGGCCGCCCGCCACGATGCGCCGCTGGTGGCCCTGGTCATCGACGACTGGGGCTATGCCAAGACCACCGCCACGCGCCAGCTGATCAGCTTGCCGGTTCCACTGACCATGGCCGTCCTGCCGGGGCTGTCCTATTCTCGTGAATTTGCCCTGGAAAAAACCGACCTGGTGCTGCCTCCGGATCTCCTGAAAGGCGCCGCCGGGGTGGGGCAGCGGGCCGCCCCGGGCCGCATCGAGCGTCTGGCGGCCGGGTGTTTCGTGGAGGTGAGCGTGGATCGGCCGCGCACCCGCTCGGAAGTCCGGCGCCGGGAAATCCTGCTCCATCTGCCCATGCAGCCCGAAGGCTACCCCGAAACCAATCCCGGCAGCGAGGCCATCATGGTGGGCATGTCCCGCACCGACATGGAAGTCCGGGTGGACAAGGCGCTGAACCAGCTGGACCGCGTCACCGGCGTGAACAATCACATGGGCAGTGCGGCCACCAGTGATCCCGCCACCATGGACAATCTCATGGCGGTCCTGGAGGATCGGGGGCTGCTCTTCCTGGACAGCCTGACCTCATCGCGCTCGGTGGCCTACGATGCGGCCCGGCAACAGGGCATTCCCGCCCTGAAGAACCGCCTTTTTCTGGACTACGACAACGAGGACGAGCAAAAGATCACCGCCAAGCTGAATCGCCTGGTCCAGGCCGCCCGCAGCACCGGGTACGCCGTGGGCATCGGCCACCCTCACCCTGCCACCGCCCGGGTGCTGGCCAGGGAAATCCCGCGGCTGGTGGCCGAGGGTGTGGTCTTCGTGACCGTCTCGGAATTGCACGCCCTCGTGGACCATCGTCAGAAAGTTTTGCCATGAGCCCAGCCGAATCTCCTGTGGTCCACTTTTTTCCTCTGGCTGATCAGGTGGAGAGGGAACTCGACCCCGCGGTGCTGAAGAAGGCCACCACCGCCGTGGTGAGCCGTCTGGCGCTCAGGCCGGTGAGCCAGGGCGCGTGGGCCGTCAAGGTGCACCTGGGGGCCCGGGGACGGCCCGCCGCCGTGTCCCCGGAATGGGTCCAGGCCGGCAGTGCCCAGCTGGGTGGGCCGGTGGAGATCTGCGACACCCTGTCGATCACCAGCGAAGGTCTGCACACTCCCGAGGAACTGCGCAGGACCGCTCTGGCCAAGGGCCATGCCGCGGGGTTCAAGGTGGCCGATGATCCCGCGCTGGGTGAGGCCGTCCCGGTCAAGGGCCAGCTGGTCCATCCGAGTGGCCGTCCCGGGCGGGAAGCTCGCCTGGCTGCCGGCCTCGCTCCCGCCCAGGGTCTGCTGGTGATGAATGCGGTGGACACCCATCCTCACCTGGGTTTCCAGGGAGCCATGGCGCAGCTGGCCCTGGGTTGCAGTGATCGCCAGGCCAAGCTGGACCTGCACCGGGATATCCGGCCCAAGGTGGACACGCCTCTGTGCGCGGGCTGTGGGTCCTGTCTGGCCGTGTGTCTCTTCGATGCCATCGATCTGAAGTCGGGGCGCGCAGTGATTGACCACACCCGATGCACCGGGTGCGGAGAATGCATGACGGTGTGCCACCTGGCAGGCATTGCGGCAGAAAATCCGGCCAGCCTGGAAAACTATCAGGTGCAGCTGGCGGAAACAGCCACCGCTCTCTGGCAAGGGACCGAGTGGCAGCGGGCGGGGCGTCTGGGCTTCGTGAACTACCTGGTCCATCTGGATCGCCGCCACAACCGATCGGCTCCCCGGGGAAGGGGGCGCGCCCTTCATCTGGGGGTGCTGGCCTCACGCGATCCCGTGGCCCTGGACCGGGCCACCTGGGACCTGCTGGCAGAGTACACGGGACGCGATCTGACCGCCTGGTGTGGTTATCCCCAGAATCCGGGGGTGCTGCTGGAGCGCATGGCCCTGTGGACCGACTGCAGCCAGGAGTACCGCCTGGTGGAGGTGGCGGGCCCCTGAAACCGGGGCAAGTGACCATGGTGCCGGCAGATCCCGGAACGGCTCTTCTCCGATTTATTGCCATTTCCTGGAAAAATTGAACAGGCTGTGTTATCATGGTTGCCGGCTAATCCGGCGGGGCGCGTCTTTCTGTGCGCCTTGATGCGATCTCGACGCCCCGTCCGTACTGACATCAAGGCGTGCTTTTTTATGTGATGTTGACCCGTATATCCTCGGAAGTTCATTGGTGACAATTACTTCCGTCATTGCGGCAGACGGCATTCCAGGAGTTGAAAAAATGAACCGTTCCCTGCAGATCAGGGCTGGACTGAGTATCCTTGTCCTCCTGTTCTCCATCTATGGGTTGTTGCCCACCTTCAAAGCCCTGTCGATTTCCTCCGAGGAACGCGAGGCGGCCAAGGACGACCCGGTCAAGATGGCGGAAATCTCTGAAATCGACGCGGCGGCCATTCGCCGGGGGCTGGATCTCAAGGGTGGTATGTATCTGGTGCTCGAAGTCGAGCAAACCGGGATGAATTCCTCCGAAGCCCAGAATACCCTCGATCGAGTCAAGACCATCCTGACCAACCGGATCGACAAGTTCGGCGTCAGCGAGCCGGAAATCACCACCTTCGGCAGCAGCCGTATCGTGGTGAAGTTGCCGGGTCTGCAGGATCCCGAGCGGGCCAAGAACCTGCTGGGCTCCACCGCCCAGCTGGAATTCCGTCTGGTGCGCCCGGACGCGGAAATCCAGACGGCTCTCGAGACCCTGGACGAGCTGTTCCTGGGTAGCGTGACGGCCGAGACCAGTGAGCCTGAAGCTGGGGTTGATCCCGTGGAAACGCCTGCCGAGGACCCGGCCGAGGTCGATGACCCCGCCGTGGCCGAAGCCGACTCCGCCGGGGAAGAGAATCCCTTCGGCGACCTGGACGAACTGGCCGACAACGAGGCCGCCGCCGAGGATTTCCTGCGCGATCATCCCTTCAGCGGCCGGCTGATTGTTCAGCCCGGCATCTTGGCCACCCCTCTGTTCGTCAACGAGGACGATGTCCTGCTGGTGCAGGGCATGCTCGATGACCCGCGCGCCAAGCGTCGCCTGCGTGACATGGAATTCCAGCTCGGCGCCGAGGCCATGGCCTTTGGCGAGGGCCTGTTCCTGCGCCCCCTGTATCTGGTCGACGGCAAGCCCGGCATGACCGGTGACCACCTCAAGAGTGCCGTGCCGACCGCCAACCCGGACCGTCCCGGCAGCTGGCAGGTGAGCTTCGCCCTGGACAGCCGTGGCGCCCGCACCTTTGCCAAGCTCACGGGTGAGAACATCAACCGTTTCCTGGCGATCAGCCTGGACGACCGCATCGCCTCGGCGCCGCGGATCGACAGCCGCATTCCCGGCCAGGGCGTGATCACCGGCGACTTCGACCACAACGAAGCCAAGGACCTTTCCACTCTGCTGGAAGCCGGTGCCCTGCCCGTCGACATCTACATTGCCGAGGAGCGTACCGTGGGCCCGAGCCTGGGGAGCGACTCCATCCGCATGGGTGTCTCGGCCGCTCTGTACGGCTCCATCCTGGTGATCCTGTTCATGCTGATCTACTACCGGATCAGCGGTCTGGTGACCGTGATTGCCCTGATCAGCAACATCCTCATCCTGATGGCCATCCTGGGTCAGGCGGGGCTGGTGCTCACCTTGCCTGGTATTGCGGGTATCATCCTGACGGTGGGTATGGCCGTTGATGCCAACGTGCTGATCAACGAGCGTATTCGCGAGGAGCTCCGCAAGGACAAGACCATTCGCGCGTCGGTGCAGGCCGGGTATGCCAACGCCACCCGGACCATCCTGGACGCCAATATCACGACCCTGATCGCGGGCGGCATCCTCTGGATGTTCGGCACCGGCCCCATCAAGGGCTTTGCCGTCACCCTGAGCATCGGTATCGCCACCAGCGTATTCACGGCCCTGGTCATGACCCGTTTCATCATGGAGATGTACACGCGGAACAAGGGCCAGCAGAAAATGAGTATCTAGGTCTCGACCCGGTCGAGCGCAGATATACACCCCCGGCAACGGGGCATGAAACCGAGCCGGCAGGGTTCGGGAAAGGTCGGACAGGAAGATGGAATTCTTCAGGAACCCCAGCATCAACTTTGTTGGCGGCATGAAGGGGGCGTTCACCGTCTCGGCGGTGCTCGTCGTGCTGAGCCTTCTTTCGCTGCTGATCCACGGCGGTCCGCGGATGAGCATCGATTTCACGGGCGGCTCGGTTTTGCAGGTCAAGATTTCGCCCGTGCCCGAGGTGGGCGACATTCGCTCCACCCTGGAAAACGCCGGCTACGAGGGTGTGCAGGTGACCGAGTTCGGCTCGCAGGACGAGTTCCTGATCACCTTCGTGAACCCCGAAAGCACCGAGGAAACCCTCGATGCGGCCCAGGGCCTGCTGGCCGATCTCCGCACGGGCCTGAGCGGTTCGGAAATCGAGCTGCGGCGCGAAGAGACCGTGGGACCCAAGATCGGCGGCGAGCTGCGCGATGCCGCGGTGAACTCCGTGGTCTCGGCCCTGGCCCTGATCGTGCTGTACATCACCATCAGGTTCGTGTTCCGCTACGGGATCGCGGCCATCATCGCGTTGATTCACGATGTGTCCTTGACCCTGGGTGTGTTCTCGTTGCTCGACTTCGAGATCAGCCTGCAGATCATCGCCGCCTTCCTCACCATCATCGGTTACTCGCTGAACGACACCATCGTGGTGTTCGATCGTATTCGCGAGAACATGAGGCTGCGCCGCAAGGAGAGCTATCGCGAGGTCATCAACCGGTCCATCAACGAGTGCCTGAGCCGGACGGTGCTGACCTCGGTCACCACCTTCTTCGTGTCCGCCATGCTCTACATTTTCGGCGGCCCGGTGATTCACGATTTTGCCTTCGCGCTGTGCTTCGGCGTGGTCATCGGTACCTACAGCTCGATGTTCATCGCCAGCCCCGTGCTGGTGTGGTGGTACGAGCGTCGGATCGCCGACAAGAAGCGCATGGCCACCGACATGTAACGGCCCCGGAACACTGGCCCCAAAACAAGGGATCCGGAATGTCCTCGCCACTTCGTGGCTGCGGATTTTCCGGATCCCTTGTTTTTGGGCCAGTGTTCCGGGGAAGCCACTTCTCGGTGGCCATACTGTCCGCTTACGGGGTATAGAAGTCTCTTTTCGCGGTCAAATGGTCCGGAGGAGAAGCTGCGGGTACTGAGGGGCTTGGCGGCAAAATCCTTGCTTTCACCTATTTCCTGGCGAAAAATTGAGGTTTGGGGGTACAATGGGGGAGTGAGGTCCACAGGAAGTCTCCAGGCATGATCCTTGCCCTTTTCCTGGTGAGACATGGACCAATTTTTCTGGAGAGACCGGAATTGACCTATTTCAAGAAAACATCCCACCTTCATCAGATCGGCTTCTTCCTGGGGCTGGGGCTGCTGGTGTTCACGTGCGCCATTCCTGCCCTGGGCAAGATCGACAAGTCGGGGGCTCGCCTATCCGGCGCCGAGCCTGACCTCGTTTTCGAGGCCATTGCCACGGCCTGGGAACTCGGGGACGAGGATGCTCTGGCCAAGCTGGTGCACGAGAACGGCCTGCGGGTGACCAGCGGCGACTACAACCGTTTCACCGATTACAGCCCCAGTCAGGCATTCTACTATTTCCGCAATCAGTTTCGCACCTACCCGACGGTGTCCTTCGGCATCGAACGCATGCAAAAGCAGATGTCGGGTCAGGACCGGGTGCATGGTATGGTGAGCTGGCAATACCAGCGCACCAGGGGTGGGCCGGTGCAGGAACTCAAGCTGGTCCTGGTTTTGACCCGGCAGGGAAGCAACTGGCGGCTGGCGGAGATCAATACCATCAACAAGAGGTAATTCATGACCTGGTTGGTCAGCCAGGCGGCACGCGCGCTGGGTATTCTCTGTCTGCTGGGGCAGGGATTTCTCGTTTATGCGGGCAGCACGGTGGGGCCTGAGCCGGGACTGGCTCTGCCCGGGCTGTTTCTGGCCCTGACCATCGTCCAGGCGGTGGTTTTTTCCCTGGAACTGCGAAAAAAGCTGACGAGCCTGGACGAAGCGGGGCGCCGTGCCCTGTTCCTGCCGAGTGTTTTTCTGACCGTGGCCATCGGAACCATGCTGGCCTGTGGGCTGGTGGTTCTGTCCCGGGGGACCGGTGCGGGAGACTCATCCTGGAAAGATCCCGAAAGCTCTTCACCGGTGCTGGCCGAGGCACTGCTGGCCCTGGAACAGTATCCTGCCGCCTCGGCCGCTCTGCTCGATGGGGTCCGGGTGATGCGCGGCCAGCTGGAGAGCCAGCCCGTCAAGGGCGATTGGTTTCGATTGCTGGCCCCGTGGCCGGAGCAGTGGAGCCGCTATTTTCCTGCGGCGGATGCCTTGCCTGGCGATTTGCTGGTCCATCGTCGGGGCTCACCTCTGGCCTGGACCGAGGGTGCGGAGCCTCTGCCTCCCCCGCCTTCCCAGGACGTGCGTGCCCTGCCCGTGGACTTTCTGACCCAGCATGCGGGGACCTGGTACCTGCGCAGCTTCGTGATGCTGTCCTCGGAAACCCTGCTCGAATGGCAGGTGCCCCTGGAAGGACCTCAGCTGGCCCACCGCTGGCCGGGACTGGAACTGTCCGTGAGATCCCTCAACGAGGGCACTCTGACAGGGAAGGTGGCCCTGACCGACTCCGATCAGGCACGCCAGCTGGTCGCCCAGATGGAACCCGGCAGTGCCGACCAGGCGGCGAGCAAGGGCCGGGCACGTCTCATGATCCTCTTGACCCTGGGGTGGCTGCTGGGGCTGACATCGTGGTTTCACATCCTGGCCGGACACGGAGTCTGGCTGGGCTCTCTCTGGGCGGGACGTGCGCTGCTGGCGGGCGTGGACTTCTTCCGCTGGTTTCCTCAGGCCTTCCCCGACCTCACCGCCCCGGCTCCTCCCGGCCATCCCATCAGCCTGGTGGGGCCTGCCTACTTTGCCACCCCCTTTGCCTCGGGGTGGTTCGCCTCCACGGCCGATGCCCTGCTGACCGCCCTGGTGGTGGGTCTGACGGCCTGGGCCCTTCTGCGCTCACGAGGCCTGGTGGGATGGACCGATGAGCTGGCGCGGGCCGGGAAAACCCGCCCTCTGCTGGGACAGGGTCTGGTGTCGGGGCTGGTGTTTGGACTGGTGGGTGCGGGATTGCTCTGGCTCGCCCACCTCTTTGCAAGCCTGGTGGCCGACAATGCCAACCCGCGGCTGATCGGCCAGGGCGTCTCGGTGGGGTTTCTCTCCTTCTGGGGCCTCCATGTGGTGCTGATGGTGATCCCCTTCAGTCTGGCATCCCTGCTGGTGGGCTGGGCCGGCGACCGACCCTGGCCCGAGCGCACCCGACTGGGCGGTTGGCTGGCCGCCGCTGGTTTGGGCGGACTGGTTTCGGGCGCGGTTTTCTTCTTCCTGCCGCGCGACTGGTGGTGGCAACCCGCGCTGGCCGGTCTGATCACGGCGACCTGGTGGCTGGTGGCTCCTGCCCTGCGTTCGCGCCCCCGCTTCTTGCGGCGGTTTGCCTGGCCCACGGTGATGCTGCTGGTGGTGGTCTGGAACTACGTGTCCCTGCGAGAAGTGTATGACCAGGCCGAGCGCAGCTGGCTGGTGAGCAAGGGCCACCTCATCACCAGCCCCGGGGAGGAGGGGACGCGCTTCCTCCTGGAAGATGCCATGCTGGGGATGCGGGAAACGGACCGCCTCAGTCCCTCGACGGGCGAGGGTGTGGGCATCTGGCGGGACCATCCGGCCTACCTGCTGTGGGCGTCCTCGCCCTTGCGGGACCTGGGCTATGCCTGCTCGGTGGAGATCATCGACACCGAGTACGGTGCCACCCCGTTTTTTGCCACCGGGTTCATGCGCGATTCGGGTTATGAACTGCTCAGTCGCGGCAACTGGACCGACCGCGAAGGGGCTCCCGCCACCGACGACGAGCAACTGCAATTCCAGACCGAACGCCGGGTCTATCCCGGGGGCGAAGAAGAGGTCCTGGTGGCCCGGATGGGCCGGGCCGGTGATCTGGGCTGGATCCGGGTGGAGTTGCCGGTGCGCAGCTGGCGGATCTCGACCCTGCTGGCCGACCTGCGCGATGAGGTCCCGGTGGACAGTGGTTACCGGCCCCGGGCGGAAGTGGATCGCCCCATTCTTCTCTTGCGGGGGGACAACCAGGGGTGGCTGGGAACGGGAGATCCCGGTCTGAAGGGAGCACAGGCCAGTGGCCTCCTGACCGAGCTGAAGCAGGGAGTGCGTCCCTGGGCGGCGATCGAGCGAGACGATGGCACCTGGCTGTGTCGCTGGAACCCCCTGCCGGACAATCTGGCCCGGTCCCCGGGAGAAGGCTTCCTGCTGGGGCTGAGACGCGCGGGCCCGGTGGAAGACCTGCTGGATCTTTCGCGGATCATGCTGATCAATCTGGTGTTGCTGCTGGTCCTGTTTGGCCTGGTTCAGGGCACGGAGCGACTGCGCCTGGCGTTCCTGCCTGCGGGCGCGAATCGGCCGAACAGCCAGGGGCCCTGGCTGCCCGGGTTTCAGGAGCGGTTTCTGGCGGGCTATCTCATGCTCGGCCTCCTGTTGCTCCTGGTGGTGGGCATGTCGGTGGACCGGGTGGGTTATCAGCGGGTGCTGACCGAATCCAAGGAAAAAACCCTGGATGGGCTGAACCAGGCCATTTCCCAGCTGCGCAGTCTGCTGGCCGAACAGGCCGGAGCCATGGCGGCCAGCGAGTACATCTCGGACCTGCTGGTGGGCGAAATGGCCGGGCAGCGTCCGGTGGGTCCTCCCAGTCGACGCCAGGCCATGGTCTTTGCGGGTGATGGCACGCTGGTACTGGACGAAACCCTCAGCAATCTGACCGATACCGAGGCGCGGGTGCTGCTCACCGCCGGCCGCAGTAACCCCTTGATCGTGATCAGAGATGACCAGCAGATCTACGTGGCCACCGTGATTCCGGTGGATCTTTTCGCTCCGGTGGAAGGGGTGGCCGACGAGGACTCGCTGGTGCTGAACCCGGAACCTGGAGAAGGGTTCTTTCTCTACCGCCAGCAGCTGGATTCCGAGTTTCTGGGCAGCCTGGCCGACCTGGTGCGCGGTCAGGCCACCTTGTATCTGGAGGGGCAGCCCTATCTGGCCAGCCATCCGGGACCCGTCTTTGCGGGCCGAAAAAATTTGCTGACGGGACCGGATCTGATGGCCTCGTTGCTGGACCATCCCTGGGGTCCGGGGGTCTTTCCCCGTCCGGGGCGCACCTTCGCCTTTTCCGGCAGTCAGCCCTTGCCCGTGTTTGCCCGGGACGAGCAAGGACGTCTGGTGCCCCAGCCCATCCCCGGGGTCATGTCCCTGGCCTTCCCGGATCGGGAGCAACAGTACAACCAGCAACGTCGCGAGACGGTCCTTTTCCTGGCGGGGCTGGCCAATCTCATCTTGCTGACGGCCCTGATGCTGGCCCTGGTCATGTCCTGGAACCTCTTCCGCCCGTTGCGGGTGCTTCTGACGGCGACCCGCCGTCTGGCCGACGAAGATTTTGATGCGCCTCTGCCTCCGGGCGGTCGGGATGAGGTGGGTCGACTGGCTCAGGCCTTCGGTTTGATGAGAGGTCAGCTCCGCACCGCCCGCGAAAAACTGGCGGCCCGGGAAAAGTTTCTGGCCGGTGTGCTGGACCAGGTGACGGTGGGTGTGGCGGTGGTGGACCGGCAGGGGCAGGTGGCAGCGCTGAACCCCGCCGGCCGGCATATCCTGACGGATTTTCAGCCCGAGATGGAAGAGCAGGCGGCCGTGCGCGGCCTGGTCGAGATTTTCCGGGACATGGCCGCGGGAAAGCCCACCTGGTCCGGTGAAATCCGCAGCGCCGATGGTCAGCATACCCTGCGGGGCGCCATGGCACCCCTGGATATTGCCGGGGGCGAGTCGGACACCATGCTGGTGTTCGAGGACATCACCGAGTTTCTGCAGACCAAGAAGATGGCCATCAACGCCGAGCTGGCGCGCCAGGTGGCCCATGAGATCAAGAACCCTCTGACTCCCATCCAGCTGTCGGTTCAGCTGCTGGACCAGGCCTGGCGAGATCAGCACCCGCGCCTGGATGCCATCGTACCCGAGACCGTGCAGAGGGTGCTGTCGCAGGTGGAACTGTTGCGGACCATCGCCTCGGAGTTCAGCCTGCTGGGGCAGCCCGGCGAGCTGGATCTAGTGGTTCTGGACCTGGCGCACCTGGTAGGTGAGGTGACCGATGCCTACCAGGGCGCCGGGGCTGTGGATTCCGATCATTTCCGGGTGGAAGTGGCCGATTGCCCCCACCCGCTGGTCCTGGGGGAACGGGATGCTCTGCGCAAGATCCTGGGTAATCTCATGCAGAACAGCCTGGATGCCACGCGGCCCGAGGAGCCTCTGTCGGTGCAGGTGAGCTGGCGCATCCAGGCGGGCCGGCTGACGCTGGTCTGGGTGGACAACGGCCAGGGTTTGCTGCCGGAGGTGGCTGATCGGCTGTTTGATCCCTATTTTTCCACCAAGAGCAAGGGCACCGGTCTGGGCCTGGCCATCTGCCGGAACCTGGCCGACCGCATGGGAGGATCCATGACTCTGGCCAACCGACAGGATGCGCCGGGGGCCCAGGCCACCTTGACCTTGCCGCGCGCCAAGTGAGCAGCCCCCGAGAGCATCCGGAAGGACGCCCATGACTTCGCACCTCAGGATCATGACACGTGGCCGGCAGGTTTTCTCCCTGCTGGTCGTCCTGTTGATGGCCGGAGGCGGGGCAGTGCTGGCGCGTCAGTCCGACCAGGCCGAGGTGCGCATCGCCCGCCTGCATTACGATGGGGGCGGCGACTGGTACTGCGACCCGAGCAGTCTGCCCAACTGGCTGGAACAGTTCAGCCGACGTACGGGCATTGCCACGGCGGCCACCGAGGCGGTGGTTACCCTGGATAGCGAGGATCTGTATCAGTATCCCTTCCTCTACCTGAGTGGACACGGCCGCATTGATCTGAAGCAGGAAGATCTGAGCGAGCTGCGCCGGTATCTCGAGGCCGGCGGGTTTCTCTACGCCGACGACAACTACGGGCTGGACCCCTCGTTCCGTCAGATGATCGCGCAGCTGTTTCCCGAGCGGGAGCTGGCACCCATCGGAGCCGATCATCCCATTTTCCGAGCCTTCTATCGGTTGCCGGGGGTGCCCAAGATCCATCAGCACGATGGGGAACCTGCCCAGGCTTTCGGCGTATCCCATGAGGGCCGTCTGGTGGTGTTCTGCACCTGGAGCGCGGACATCGGCGATGGACTGGAGGACGCGGACGTCCACGGCGATCCCCCGCATGTGCGGGAGGCGGCCACCCAGATGGCGGTCAACGTGTTGATGTATGCCCTGACTCATCCGTAACAGAAAAAATGGCACCCATGGATATCCGGCAGACATTCCAGGATCAGTTGTACAGCCTGCTGGGGCGCACCCGCCGGCGCATCCTGGTGCTGGGCCTGCTGCGGGTGCTGGCGGTTGCCGGGCCCATGACGGTGCTGGCGGTCTGGTCGCTGGGCACCGGTCCCGAGCCGGGCCCCGTACTGGCGGGCGGTCTGGTGTTTTCCCTGCTGGCTGCCTGGGTGGCTCTGGTCTGGACGCAGGTGGTTTGTCCCCTGTGGCGGTTGCGCCGCCCCGTGGATCTGGTGGACAGGGTCGAGAAGTTCGGCGACTTTGCCAATGTCCTGGTGGCGGGAGAGGAAGCCCTGCGGCAGCCGGAGCGCTGGGAGGCGGACACCTCGGTGCGCCGCGAATTGCGAGACCGGGTGTTCCGGCAGGGTTTGCGCATCCTGGGTTTCTTGAGCCCCGAACGGGTTTTTCCGCACCGTCATCTGCGCGCTGGCCTGGTGGGCCTGGGCTTGCTGGGGACCGGCGTGCTGTTCATTGGCCTGGCCCAGCCGACCGTGGGCCGTCAGGGAATAGCGCGTCTGCTCCGCCCCATCCCGCCGGCGGCGGTGCCCCAGGTGGCGGGCATCTATCCCTGGGACACTCCTGACCATGTGGTGGCCGGCGAGGAAGTCCGGCTTTCCGTGCGGGATTTCGGAGGCGGAAACGATCTGGCCGTCTGTGAGATCCGGGTGGGACAGGGCCTGTGGCAACCGCTGGAAGCCAGATCCGAAACCGTTCCCCGGGACCAGGCCTTCCTGCCGCCCCCCTTCAAGCTGTGGATGTCCCAGGTGGACAACGTGCGCGAGGATTTTTCCTGGCGTTTTCGGCGCGGGTCTCGGGTTTCTCCCGAGCAACGCGTCACGGTGCGGCACCATCCATTGCTGACCAACCTGGGCGTGACCATTCAGCCCCCCGAGTACACCGGTCTGGATGAGCAGGCCCTCGATCGGTTGCCCACCTGGCTGGAAGTTCCCACCGGTGCGGGCCTGGTCTTGCAGGGGACGGCGAATCACCCGCTGAGCGTGGCCGAGCTGGTGATCTCGGGGCAAGATGCCCAGGCCCTGGCCATCTCCGGTTCACGGGTGGAGGGCGCGCTGCGTATCGAGGATTCCCTGACCTTCCAGCTGGCCCTGCAGGACAGTTTCGGGCTGACCAATCTCTCCCCTCTGGTTTACGAAGTGCGGGCCATCCCCGATGAAAAGCCCCTGGTCCAGCTGGTGCGCCCAGGCGACGATGGGCTGCTGCCGCTGGATGGGATCCTGCCCCTGGGTCTGGATGCCACCGACGACTACGGACTGACCCGCCTGGAACTGCAGCTGCGCGTGGTGGATGGGCCCGAAGAAGGGGAAGGTGATACCGGCTGGACCATGGGAACCCACCGCATCTGGCAGGGGACGGGGCCTGCCGGCGGATCCTTCACGACAGCCTGGGGCACGGTGCGCCTGGACGCCCGGATGGCGGAAAATGACGGAGCCCCCCTGCGGGTGGAGATGCAGGTCGATGCGGATATCGCCGACCTGGATCTGGTGCCGGGCGATGTTCTGGAACTCAGGCTGGGTGCAGTGGACAACCGCCGTCCCGGCTCCGGGCAGATTTCCTACAGCCGGGCGCTACGGCTGGTTTTGCCCTCGGCGGCCGATGTCCTGGCCAATCAGGCGGAAGCCAATGAACAGCGGCGCGACGAGCTGGAGGAGGCGCGCCGGCGCGGGCTGGAACTGGGCCAGGATCTGGACCGTTTGAATCGCGAGCTCATGAAGAATCCTCTGCCCGACTGGGCGCGCCGCCAGGAGATGGAAGAGGCCATTGCCCGTCAGCAGCGTCTGCAGGAAGAGCTGTCCCGTCTGGCTGCCGAGTTGACCAGTGATCTGGATCGTATGGCGTCAGGGCAGATGACCAGCGAGCGGATGCTGGAAAAGGCCGAGGAAGTATCCTCCCTTCTGAACCAGGATCCCGACCAGAGCTTGCAGGATCTTCTGGAGCGCATGAAACAGAGTGGCGAGGAGGCGGCTGCCGAGGAGATGGTCCGGGCCATCCGCGAGGTGGGGCAGGACCAGAAGGACATGGCGCGGCGCCTGGATGCGGCTCTGGCCATGCTGAACCGCATGGAGCGGGAACAGGAGATGGAGGGCCTGACCGCCCTGCTGGAGCAGATGATCCGCAAGCAGCAGGAACTGGCCGATCTGAGCCGGGAACTGGCGGATCAGCAGGAGCAACAGGCGGGCGAAGGTCAGGACCAGGAGGCGGCCGGTGATCCGGACGCCGAATCGGGGGAACCGCAAGAAGGTGATCCGCAGCAAGGTGAACAGCAGGAAGGCGAACAGCAACCGGGAGACCAGCAACCGGGAGACCAGCAACCGGGAGACCAGCAACCGGGAGACCAGCAGTCCGGCGAACAGCAGGAAGGATCTCCCGAGGACACTCCCACCGCCGAGGAACTGGCCAGACGCCAGGAGGCCCTGGCCGAGGAGCTGGAGGAGCTGGAGGAAAGGCTGGAAAAAGCCCTGGCCGAATTGCAGGAGCAACAGCAACAGGACAACGGTCAGCAGTCGCCCGACAGCGAGAAGATGGAGCAGGCCCTGCAGGAAGCCCTGGAACAGCTGGAAAGCCAGAAGGAAAAGGGAGGCATGAAGAAGGCCTCCGAGCAGCTGTCCCAGATGGATCCCGAACAGGCGGCCAAGCTGCAGCAGGAAAGTCTGCGTGATCTGGGAGCGCTGTACCACGTGATCCTGGAAACGCAGCAGGCCATGCAGTCGGCCATGCAGCAAAATCAGGTGTCGTCCCTGCGGGGACTGGCCGCCGACATGCTGGCCCTTTCCACGCGCCAGGAGGAGATCTCCCTGGCCATCCCCTCGCAGCTGCGCGATGTGCGGTCCCTGGGACTGACCCGCAGTCAGCACCGACTGCAGCGGTCGGCCACCGGTGTGCGCGATCGCTTGAGCCTTCTGCTGGAAGAGTCTCCGGCCCGGATCATGCGCCTGCTGGCCAAGCTGGACGAGCTGATCGAGCAAATGGGGCACACCGTGCAGTCCATGGAGGACAACCGCGGCCCCGTGGCGCGGCGCGACGCGCTGGCCAGTCTGGCGTCGGCCAACCGGATCGTGATCGGGCTGTTGACCGAAGCGCAGATCACCAGTCAGAGCAGCAGCCCCGGCAGCAACGGGCAGCAGCAGAGCATGGCCCAGCAGCTGCAGCAGATGGCTCAGGAACAGGCCAAGCTCAACGGAATGACCGATCAGTTGCGGCAGATGCTGGCCAACCGCGGCATGAGCCAGGAAGCCCGCTCGCAGATGAAACGCCTGGGTGAGGCCCAGGGCAATCTGGCCGGACAGCTGCAGGAGCTGGAGGAGAAAGAACGGGAGAATGCCGAAGGTGAGCGCCTGCTGGGCGACCTGGGCGAGCTGGGTCGTCAGATGGAAAGCATCAGCGGGGAGATGGACGACGGCCTGGTCAGCGAGGAAACGCTGGTGAGGCAAGAGCGCATCCTGAGCCGGCTGCTGGATGCGCGCAACTCGGTGCGACGGCGGGACTACACCAGCCGCCGGGAAAGCCGGACCGCCGGTCAACTCTACACGGACATGCAAGGCCCGCTGGATGGCGATGACCCGGCCGCAGCAGAGCGCAGCTTCCGCCTGCGTTACCAGGCCCTGGAAAAGGCGCCGCTTGAATACCGTGATCTGGTGCGGCGCTACTTTGCGGCCCTGGACAGCTTGCGAGCCATGGATGGAGCAGATCTCTGGCCCGACCAGGCAGATCAGCGAAAGGAACTGCCATGAGCAAGAGCCTGCTGATCATTCTTGTCCTGGGTGCCGTCATCCTGGGGGCATCACCCGCACCGGCGCAGGAGCAACAGGGGCCCCGTCTGGTCCCACCGCGAGCGCAGCGGGGTGTGGTGCAGTCCGGACAGCAGCTGGCGGATCTGCGTCGCCGCGTCCTGGAGCTCGACCGCCTGATCGGGCTGGGCAGTGTGGCCCGAGCCGAATCGCTGCTGGAAGACCTTGCGCAACACAGTCTGCTGAAGGACGAGCTGGTCAGCCGCCGCATCAAGCTGGCGCAGCTCCGCGACGACCATCGCCAGGCGGTGGATCTGAGCCGGGAGGCGGTCATCTCCCAGCCGCTGAATGCGGCCCTCTGGCGTTCGTTGACCAGCTCACTGCTGGCGGTGGCCGAGCCCGACAGTGCCCGCGAGGCGGCCGGCATGTTCATCGCCACCAGCCCCAATGCCCGCAGTGCCGGAATGGTGGCGGTGGAACTGTTCCAGATGGCGCAGCGGCCCCGGGTCAGCCTGGGGTTGATCGACTCGCTGCGGATCTCGCTGGCCGAGCCCCGGTATCTGGGCCGTCAGCGGGCGGTGTGCCTGCTGCAGCTGGGCGAACCCGAGGAGTCGGCCGATGAGGTGGTGGCCGAGCTCAGGTACAACCCCTTCAACATTTCCCTGCTGCGCACCGATTTGCTGGAAGAGGCCTACCAGCCGGGAAGGCACCAGGATTTTCTGGACCGCTTGAAGAATCGCGCTGCGGAATCCGGGAGCCGGACGGCCGAGTCGGTTCTGCTGGCCAACCTGTACCTGGCCGATGGACAGGCGGAGCCGGCCCTGGAGGCCATCGCCTCAAGCTTTGACACGCGCAGCTCCCAGATCACCGTGCTGCAGAACGGGGTGTCCCTGTCCCAGGAGCTGGAACTGCTGGAAGATCCCAGGCAGCGGCACGCCACGGTGGAGTACCTGCTGGACACCATGGCCCGTATGTGTGGCCCGGTGAATCCCGATCAGGGCCTGCGTCTGCGGGCGGCCGACCATCTGGCCCGGGTCTGTGAACAGGGGCTGGAAATGGGGGCGCTGGGGGGCGATCCACGACAGGCCGTGGAGCGCTACGGCGAGTATCTGCAGCTGGTCCGGAAGGTGCACCCGGCCAGTCAGTATCTGTACTCCTCGCAGATCAAGCTGGCCGCCTACACCCGTGATGAACTGCGCAAGCCCCGCCAGGCAGCGGGACGGCTGGAACGCATGCTCATGGATCTGGATCTGCCCACCGAGGGCGTGGCGCTGGTGCGCCTGACTCTGGGCGAGTGCTACCTGGCCGCCGGGGACACCGCGCGCGGGCGTACGGTGCTGACCCAGCTGGGGCGCGACCCCGAGTTCCGTGAAGCGGCGGGCCATGCTCATTTCCACCTGGCCCGGCTGGACCTGGCCGAGGGCCATTTCGCCACGGCCCGCGATCGTTTCGCCGTGGCGGCCATGGACAATCCCGCCGCCCCCTACGCCAACGATTCCCTGGAGCTGGGGCTGGCCATTGCCGAGGAGATGGACAATCCTTCCGGCGGCCCGGCCATCCTTCAGCTTTACGGGCAAAGCGTCTATTTCGATCTGACGCGCCGGCCGGAAGACCATCTGGCTGCACTGGAACATTTCGTGGCCCAGGCCGATCTGCGACTGGATCCTGACGACAAGCAGCACCTGCTGGAACGAGGGCGCAGGGAACTGGCCGAGGCCTACCAGGAGGCCGGGCGCTTGGAGGACGCGCTGGCCCAGTGGAACGCCATCGTTTTGAATCACCCCGATGGGCGGCACCCCGCCCTGGCCCTGCTTTCTCGTGCCCAGCTGTTCGCCAGGACCGGGCGCCCCGAAGAATCCCGACAGGCCATGGAGCAGCTGCTGGCCCAGTACCCCGACTACCTGTTCGTCGAGGATGTGCGCGACGAGCTGAGGAATTTGCCATGACCCGATTGCGATGGACCTTGCTGATTGCCGTGTTGTTGACCCTGGGCGGGTCGGGCGCAGCCCGGGCCCAGAGGTACCTGCTGGTGCCCATGGACCTGACCCAGAACAACCACCTGCGGGCGTACGGGCACGCCTTCCACACACTGCAGGCGGGGGACAAGGTCAACTGGCTGTTGAACTATCGCGGGGGCAGTTTTTTGATGGACGACACCCAGCGCGCCCGTCTCGATGCCCGCCTGCTGGGGGTGCGCTTCGAGGAGGTGGGCGAGGCGGATGTGGCCGCTATCCGGCAAATCGTCCAGCAGGAAAACATGGACGAGGTGCTGCTGGAAACGCCGCCCCGCATTGCCGTGTACAGTCCGCCCAGCAAGCAACCCTGGGACGATGCGGTGACCCTGGCCCTGACCTATGCCGAGGTGCCCTACGATGTGATCTACGACGAGGACATCATGGCCGGCCGCCTGGGTGACTACGACTGGCTGCACCTGCACCACGAGGATTTTTCGGGGCAGTACGGGAAGTTCTATGCCAGCTTCGGCTACGAGCCCTGGTACCTGGAACAGAAGCACCAGAGCGAGGAGATGGCGACCCGTCTGGGCTTCGACACGGTGTGGGAGCTGAAGCACGCGGTGGCCCAGACCATCCAGCAGTACGTGGACCAGGGCGGGTTCCTGTTCGCCATGTGCTCGGCCACCGACACCATCGAAATTGCTCTGGCCTGGCTGCACACCGACATCGTGTCCGAACCCTTCGACAACACGCCCTATGACCTGGATTATCGCCGCAAGGTGGACTTCGAACAGACGTTCGGCCTGACCGATTTCAAGCTCGTGACCAATCCGATGATGTATGAATTTTCGGATATCGACTCGAGCAACTACGCCCAGATGCGCGGCGCCGAGGCCGACTACTTCACCCTGTTCGCCTTTGCCGCCAAGTACGACCCGGTGCCGGCCATGCTTACCCAGAACCACGTCAACGTGATCAACGGATTTCTGGGACAAACCACCGGGTACTTCAAGAAGCACCTGAAGCGCTCGGTGATCGTTCTGGCTGCGGTGGAGGGCACGGACGAGGTCAAGTATATCCATGGCAAGCGGGGCATGGGCACCTGGACCTTTCTGGGCGGGCACGACCCCGAAGATTACCAGCACCGGGTGGGTGATCCCCCCACCGATCTGGACCTGTATCCCACCAGCCCGGGATACCGTCTGATCCTCAACAATGTCCTTTTCCCGGCCGCCAAGAAGAAGCCGCAGAAGACTTGATATTGTTGCCCGAGTTGGCCTTCTGGACATCGAGGATCAGTTTTCCTTGCTAACCTCTTGTAATCTGATAGGATTTACGGGTGATCCCATTCCGGATGGGACTGACCTGCCCCCTGAACAGGACGATCAAAGAGGAGGAAGCATGGAGTACCCGAGTTGCAAGAAGTGCCAGGACGGGGTGCTGTTGCCTCTGAGTGATTACGGCCGTGATGGAGCGCCCATCCGCTTCAAGGCCTGGGTGTGCCACAACCCCGATTGCGGTTTCAGCATCCGCATCGACAACGGGGAAATCAGCCACGGCAAGGAATTGCGCCCCTCGGTGAAATAGGTCCGATCACCCGAAGCAGGAAGAATGATGGATCACAAGGTGTGGCCGTCATCTTCCCGGGTTTGCGCCGCCATGCGGGCTTCCCACAGGAATTTTCCCACCGCCACCATCACCAGGAGAGACACAGCTGCCCAGATGAATGTGCTCAGCTGCCAGGGCTGAGGCACCATATCGCGGGGCCCTTGCCGGACCATCAACACCAGCGAAATCCCGTTATGGATGGCGTGGCACAGCCAGCAGGCGGTCAACGACCGGGTGGCCTCCCAGACGAAGGCCAGGACCACGCCCACCCCGATCAGGCCGAACAGGATCCAGGCTTCCCCGTGCAGGATTCCGAAGACCAGTGAGGAAACTGCCGTGCCGGCCAGCGGGCCCCAGACGCTCGAGGCCAGGCGGTGCAACAGGCCGCGGAAGATGATCTCCTCGGCCAGGGGCGCCACCACCACCAGAGCCAGGAAGGCCAGGGCCAGTTCCAGGGGGCCCTCGGGCAGGTGGTCGTTCATGAAGGCGACCGATTCGGGGTGAGCCGGGGTCAGGCGCAGGGAGAGCTCGGCCAGGATGGAGGTGGGCACCAGCCCGGCCACCGCCAGCAGGCCGGTGGCGCCGAGGATGGTCCAGGGGGGCAGGTCCAGGGCAAAATCCCGCACCAGTTGCAGCTTGCGCAGACGCGCCACCGCCAGCAGAGGCAGGAACACCCCCAGCACCGCTCCGCCGAGGACGGGAATGGCCAGCCCGCCGAAGGTGCTGAACGCGGCAAACTGTCCGAAGAAATTCCCCGTCAAGACCAGGAAAAACAGGCCCAGGATCTCGGTCCGGGACCAGGATACCCACAGCCCGGCGGGGATGTCGCTGTCGGTCAAGCGGTTGTCACGGTTTTCGTTCATGGGACCAAGGTCGCTTGAAAACGGAGGTGGGGCAACCCATGTTTTCGGGCGAACGGGTCGGACCATTTCTCCGACCATGGGGCCCGCAATGATCCGTGCATTGCCGGGCAAAAATGGTTAGACTGGTTTCCTCTTGCCAATCGATCTCCTGGGAAAGGGCTATTCCGTGGTGCAACCAGCGGACCGCAACATCGACACCGTCATATTCGACCTCGACAACACCTTGACCGACTTCATGAAGGCCAAGGAGAACTCGGTGCGCGCGGCGGTGGACGCCATGATCGACGCCGGTCTTCCCCTGGGACGCCAGGAGGCGGTGGATCAGGTTTTTGCCATCTACAAGAATGTGGGGATCGAGCACCAGCGCATCTTCGATCTTTTCCTGGAGAAAACGGTGGGCCGGGTGGACGACCGGATCCTGGCCGCCGCGGTGGTGGCGTACCGCAGGGCCCGGGGCGGGTCCCTGGTGCCCTATCCGCACGCCAAGTTCGTCCTGAACCGCCTGCTGAAGGAAGGGTACAAGCTGGCCGTGGTCAGCGACGCCCGCAGCTACGAGGCCTGGTTGCGCCTGAATTACATCGGCCTGCAGCACACCTTCGACCTGGTGTTGACCTTCGATGAAACCGGGCACCACAAGCCCGACCCCACACCCTTCCTGATGGCTCTGGAAAAGCTGGATGCCAGGGCCGAGCGGACGGTGCTGATCGGGGACTGGGTGGAACGGGACATCCTGGGGGGACAGAATGCCGGACTGCACACCGTTTACGCCCGTTACGGAGACAAGTACAGCCAGTATGCCGACAAGGTGGACACGCCGGAAACCAAGCCGGATTTCGTGGTGGATGACCTGCTGCAGTTGCTCGATGTTCTGGACCAGCTGAATGGTAAGGAGACTCAGGGATGAGGGTGTGTACCGCCAGGGAAATGGGGGCCATCGACCGGGCCACCATCGCAGCCGGAACTCCGGGCCGCGAACTCATGGAGCGCGCGGGGCAGGCCATGGCCGAGGTCTGCTGGGATTACCTGGAGGAACTGGATTCTCTGGGCCTGACCACCTTTCCCGAGGACGCCAGCGAAGCCCCCCATGTCCTGGTTCTTTGCGGCAAGGGCAACAACGGGGGAGACGGGTTGGTTCTGGCCCGGCTCATGCACCTCGAAGGCGCCGAGGTCACGGTGATGATGCTGGCCGGACGCAACGACCTGACACCCGACACCGGGGTGAACTTCGATCTGCTGCCCCAGGGCGTGACCATTGTCCACGCCGCCGGGCCCCAGTGGGCCTGTACCGTGGAACAGCTGGCCGAGCGGGCCGATGTGATGGTCGATGCGATCTTCGGGACGGGCATCAAACCGCCCCTGCGCACGCATCATGTCGACCTGATCCGGGCCATCAATGACACCGGCCTACCTTGCCTGGCCCTGGACATCCCCTCCGGGGTGTGCGGCGATGATGGAACGGTGGATCCGGTCGCGGTGGCCGCTGATCTGACGGTGACGGTGGGATTGCCCAAGCGCGGGCTGCTGTTCCGGCCCGGCCGCGATTTCACCGGAGATGTTTCGGTGGTGGATATCGGCTTTGCCGCCGCCACCTGCCAGGAGCACACCGCCGATCATCAGTATCTGCTGCGGAACGATTACCTGGAGCTACTTCCTCCCCGCTTTCCCAGCGGGCACAAGTACACCCACGGCACTCTGGCCATTCTGGCCGGGTCGCGCCGCTTCGGTGGAGCGGCCCATCTGACCGGCCTGGGCGCCCTGCGCTCGGGAGTGGGACTGGTCACCCTGGCGGCCCCTCACAGTCTGGAAGTTCCCCTGCGGACAGGCCTGCCCGACCTCCTGACCATGCCTCTGGCCGAGACCGAGGCCGGGACCATCGCACCGCTGGACGACAGCATCTTGCAGGCCCTGTGGGCCAGGCAACGAGCCTGGGCGGTGGGGCCCGGGCTGGACAGTCATCCGGAGACCGACCGCTGGGTGGTCGAGACCCTGGCCGCCGGCACCTTGCCCGTGGTGGTGGATGCCGATGGTCTGGGGGCCTTTGCCCGGCGGGAAGTGGTGCCGAAGTTCGGGGCCACCGAGGTGGTGCTGACACCTCACGCGGCGGAACTGGCGCGCCTGATCGGGTGCTCGGCCGCCGAGGTCGAGTCCCGCAAGCTCGAGCTGGTGCCGGAGCTGGCCCGGCGCTGGAACGTGGTCCTGTTGCTGAAGGGGTCGACCACCCTGATCGCCGGCCCCGAGGGGACGCTGTATTTCAACACCACCGGCGATGATGCCCTGGCCAGGGGCGGTTCCGGCGATATCTTGACGGGGCTGATCGGCGGGTTGCTGGGCCAGGGAATGTCCGCCCTCGAGGCCGCTCTGCTGGGGGCATACGTCCACGGGCTGGCCGGTAGCTTGGCCGCTCAGGGGCGGAGCACCCGGGCAGTCCGGGTGACCGAGATTGCCGAAGCCATGGGCCCGGTATTCGAAGACATGGAAAAAGAGGCCAGCGGGTCCGCCCGTCTGCGCGAGCGCATCTGGCCCGTGACCTCCGGAGACACCACATGAAGATCCTGGGCATCGAAACCTCCTGCGACGACACCAGCGTGGCCCTTTTCGACAGCGAAGGCGGAGTGGCGGAAAATCTGGTCTCCTCCCAGGTGGACCTGCACAACCATTTCGGCGGTGTGGTTCCGGAACTGGCCAGCCGGGCCCATCTGGTCAACCTGCTGCCCCTGGTGCAGATGTTGATGGACCGGCAAAAGCTGGCCCTGGACGACCTGGATGGGGTGGCGGTCACGGCGGGACCGGGGCTCATCGGGGCCCTGCTGGTGGGATTGTCCACGGGCAAGGCGGTGGCCATGGCGGCCGACCTGCCCCTGGTGGGAGTGCACCATATCGAGGGGCACATCCTGGCCAACGCGCTGACGCAGGAAATGCAATTGCCCGCGGTGGTGCTGGTGGTTTCGGGCGGTCACACCGAGGTGATCCACATGCCCGAGGTGGGACGCTACGAGCGGCTGGGCGCCACCCTGGACGATGCCGCCGGCGAAGCCTTCGACAAGACGGCCAAGATCCTGGGCTTGCCATACCCGGGAGGGCCGCACATCGACCGGCTGGCCAAGCAGGGCCACCCCGGGCGCCACAGCTTTCCTCGCCCCCTGCTCAAGGACAAGCGGGTGGTGTTCAGCTTCAGCGGGCTGAAAACGGCGGCCCGCCTGGCGGTGGAAGGATTACCTCGCCCCCTGATGGACCAGGATGTGGCCGATGTCTGCTACGAGGTGCAGGAGGCCATCGTGGACTCACTGTGCGCCAAGCTGTTCATGGCCGCCCGCCGGAAGAAGGTGGGCGCCGTTTATCTGGCCGGGGGCGTGGCGGCCAACGGGCGCTTGCGTGAGCGCGTGGCCACCGAGGCCCAGAAACGCGGACTGCACTTTGTCCCGCCGGAACGCGTGTATTGCACCGACAACGCGGCCATGATTGCCTACGCCGGCTGGCAGCATTTCCAGCATGGCAGACAGGATGGTCTGGACCTGGATTCGTTCCCCCGGGGTTCCCTCTCTTCCTGGCGGTGACCTGTGTTCCCCGCCGAACAAAAAAACCTGCCTGAATAAGCCTCTCCTGGCATGTCCTTTGCCTGTTTTGCCTGACATATTCCACGTTCCCGGGGGACCGGGGGCCAAGCAAGCGCATCAAAAGGAAACAAATGTCAGGAAACGCACGCATCCTGGTCGCGGATGACGAGCCGCATATCCGTCGCATTCTGCAGTTTCTGCTGGAGAATGAGGGGTTTGAGGTCTATCTGGCCGAAGACGGCAGTCAGGCCTGGGAAGCGGTGCGTTCATTTCAGCCGGATCTGGTCCTCCTGGATGTGATGATGCCACGGATGGATGGTTTTGCAGTACTGGACGAGATTCGTGCCGGTTACGAAACCGCCACCCTGCCGGTGATCATGTTGACGGCCAAGGGCGAATCGGTGGACAAGGTGCGGGGCCTCAAGGGTGGGGCCAACGACTACGTCATCAAGCCCTTCAATCACGATGAATTGTTGTTGCGGGTGGGAAACCTGCTGGAAGTGACCCGGCGCGAGCGCGAGGCCAATCCCCTGACGGGTCTCCCCGGAAACCGTTCCATCGAGCGGGAAACCCTGAGGCGCATCAGCTCGAAGGATCCTTTCGGGTTCATGTACATCGATATCGATCGATTCAAGAGTTTCAACGACTACTATGGCTATTCCCGGGGCGACCACGCCATCAGCTATCTGGCGGGAGTGCTGGTCAGCTGTTCCCGTCGGTTCGGCACCGGAGACGATTTCGTGGGCCACGTGGGAGGCGACGACTTCGTCCTGATCACCTCCAGCACCAAGGCGGAGGCGCTGGCGCGCAAGATCATCGAGGAATTCGACGAGGGTATTGCCGGCCTGCACGACGTGGAGGACTACCGGCGGGGGTACCTGGAGGTGGAAAGCCGAGCGGGGGAAGTGGAGCAGTTCCCCTTGATCACCCTGACGGTGGCTCTGGTGAACAATGCCGAGGGCCGGTTCCGTCATCCCGCCGAGATCAGCGACACCATGGTGGAGCTGAAGAAGTACGGCAAGACCATGGCCAGCAGTGTCCTGGTCAGGGAGCGCCGGAATCGCCAGGGTGAAGAGGAGTTCGTGGCCACGGGTGTGAAAACGCGTGGAGAGGGACCCGATCATGAATAGAACCGACCCGCGCCAGATCGGCAGTCAGGGACTGGAGCAGACGGGCTGGAGTGAGCTGGCCTGGCAGGATCACTTGCCGGACCTGGAAGAATTTTTGCGCCTGGTGGCCGTGCGGAGTTTGGCTCTGGCGCCCGGAGGAGTGACAGCCATCGGGGTGCCCCCCGTGGGGATCTCCTATCTGGCCCCTCTGCACCATCAGCTGACGGGACTGGCCTGTCGTCTTGCCCGCAAGAGTGGTCAGCCGGGCTGGGATGCCTGGCCCGCCGCCTGGACCAAGGGAACCTTCGGTGCCCACGGTGAACAGGGTGCGGGCACGGGACCCTGGCCTGATTACTGGGCCTTGCCGGTGACTCCCGTCGAAGGGTGGGCCTGGCGAGAAGAGCGACTGCAGGTTGATGGCGCGACCCTGATGACCATCCTGGTCCTGTTCCCCGAGGATGAAGGGATGCAGGATGAGGTGAAAAGCGGTCTGGCCAGCCTCGGGTCCGAACTGGTGGTTCTGCTGCGCATGTGGGTGGCGGCGCGACGGGCTCAGGCCCAGCTGTCCCGCCTGAGCACCGAGAACCAGGCCCTGACCCGGCTCAATGTTCTGCAGGAAAAAGCGGTGGCCCGGGCCAGCCATGAATTCAAGACCCCGTTGACTTCGATCACCGCCTACACCGATGCCCTGCGGGAACAGATCACCGATGACGATTTCCCTCATGCCACGGAATTTCTGGACGTGATCCGGTCCGAGGCCGGACGGTTGCTGAGACTGGTCAACCGGATCAGCGATCAATCCCGCCTGAACGCCGGTCTGGAACTGCTGGAAGCGGTGCCCACGGAACTTCCGGACCTGATCGAGGGGGCGGCCTCTGCCCTGGGTCCCAGCCTGGCGGAAAAGAACCTCCACCTGACCACCGACTTTGCCCCCCACCTGCCCCCGGTGATGGCGGACGCCGATCTGGTGCGGCAGGTTCTGGTCAACCTGATGGGCAATGCGGTCAAGTACACGCCGAAGGGCGGCAACATCGAAGTGGTGGTGAGCGAACGCGAGGCCACCGTCAGGATCAGCATCAACGACACCGGCGTGGGGATTGCCGAAGAGGAACTCCAGCGTATCTTCCGTGAATTCTACCGCACGCGCGAACAGGCCGCCCTGCACGAGGGAACCGGGCTGGGACTGGCCATTGTCCGCAGCATCGTGAATCTGCACGGTGGCTTCGTGACCGCCCGCCGTCGCCAGCCGGCCGGCACCAGCTTTGCCGTGCACTTGCCCAAGGAAATCCACGCGCCGCATCCCTTGCCTCTGGCCTATACCTCGCGTGTGGACCGGGACCAGGCCTGGCGTCTGGTGAGCACGGTGTGCCGCCTGGCCGCCGAGTTGACCGGAAGCATGTCCGTGGAAATCCAGTTGCCCGACGCGGAAGGCCGGCCGGTGACGGTGGCCTCCATGGGGCATGGTCATTCTGGCGGAGAGAGCCCCTGGCTGACCCAGGATCTGGGCCAGGGCGGGGGGGCCTGCGGTCGGCTGCGGGTGGGATCGCCGCGAGAAGGTCAAGGCTACGATCAGGCCCGGGAGAAACAGCTGGCGGTGATTGCCGAAACCGCCGCCCTGGCCTTGCGCAGTCTGCTGCCGGAAGGTGCCGAGGGATCGGACACTTCCTCCAGCACTCTGGTGGCCAAGGTGGCCGAGGCGGTCCAGGCCATCCTGCAGATCCGGCGGTCCGGGGTCCCCACCTCGACGGCCGAGGCTCTGGATCTGATGGAGAAGCTGGGCCAGGCCATGAAGCTCTCCCCCGAGGTCATCCGCCGCCTCTGTTACGCCGCTCTGGTCCATGATGCGGGCATGGCCCGGGTCGAGGTGGAAATCGTGATGGGCACCTCGGCCCTGTCCTGGGATCAACGCGACGAGGTGGAACGCCACGTGGAGCAGGGCCTGGAATTGATGGCTCCGTTGCTGCCGGATCCGGAAACCCGTTCCTGCATTGCGCATCATCATGAACGATTTGACGGCCAGGGTTACCCCGCGGGCCTCAAGGGTGAAGATATTCCTCTGGGAGCACGCCTTCTGGCGGTCATCGACACCTGGTTTGCTCTGACGCGTGAGCGTCCCTATCGCCCCTGCCTGTCTCCGGAAGAGGCCTGGCAGGAAATGGAAAAACATAGCGGAAGCCAGTTCGACGCCGCCGTCGTCCGCGCTTTCGGAGACGTGCTGGCGAGCGAGGGAATCATCCCCGGATTTCCCGCTCCAACCCACCAAGACCGGGGCTGAAAGAGGTTGTCATGATCGACTCGGCCAGGATTCTCATCGTGGATGACGAGAAGCCCATCGCCACGTTGCTGGCACAGACCTTCGAGCAGGAAGGGCATCAGGTGGCGAGCGCCCACGACGGGATCGACTGCATGAACAAGATGGCCAGCTTCCGGCCCGACGTGGTGATCATGGACATCATGATGCCCAAGCTGGACGGCATCGACACCACCAAGCTGATCCGACGCAATCAGAGCTACGCGGGGACCATCATCGTGGCGCTGTCGGCCAAGGCCGATGAAGACACCCGCCACAAGATGAAGGACGTGGGAGCCAACCTGTTCATGCGCAAGCCGTTTTCCATCGCCAAGCTGGTTGCCCGCGTGTCTCACATGCTGGAAACCCGATCGCAATCGAGGTAGCCAGGGGTGACACACGTCCTGACCATTCTGCTGACCGCTGGGCCAACCCTGACCGGGTTCTGGGCCGTGATGTCGGTATCGTGGTGGACGACACTGATTCTCATGGCCGCCAGCGGGGTGGGGGTCTGGGTGGGGCAGATGGGGCGCCGGCAATATCTGCGCCGCCGTCTCAGTGCCCAGGCGGAGCGCCAGGCGCGGCAAGAAAAAACCGCGCAGCTGAACCGCCGATGCCGGGTTCTGGAAAAAATTCTGGCGGTGTCCACGCGCCTCAGCCGGATTCGCAATCCCCAGGAATTGCAAACCCGGATTGTGGAAGCCGTGGCGGAGATCGGGGGATTCAACCGGGTGGTCCTGTACCTGTGGTCCGACAGCACGGGAGCCTTCGAAGCCCGCAGTTTTGCGGGAATGGACGCCGAACAGCAGAAGCAGGTGGGCGGGCACCAGGTGTCCCGGGTCGAGTATGCCGCGCGGTGCAACGTGCGCTTCCGTTTTTCGAACAGCTTCCTGGTCCACGATGGTCCCGTTCAAGAAGGACCGGCGCGAGAACGCACCCCCGGTGACCCGGTGACCGGAGGCGGATCAGGCAAGGTCTGGCGCGCCGGACAAGTTCTGGTGGCCCCGTTGCTGAGTTCCGATGGTGAGGAGATCGGGTACCTGGATCTGGACGAACCCGTCCACGGTGAGGTGCCGGATGTGGTGGACCTGCGACAGCTGGAGTTCCTGTTCCAGCATGCGGCGGCCAGCCTGGAGTCGGCCGGCATTCATCACACCTTGGCCCGCAGCAACGCCGAGCTGCAGGTGGCCTCCGAGAAGCTGAACAGCCTGAACGACATGAAGAATAACTTCGTGGCGAATGTCAGTCACGAGTTGCGCACGCCGCTGACCTCGATCTCGGCCTACGCCGAGATGTTGCAGCAGAACATGGGCACCATGAGCGAAGAGGTGCGGAGCGAGTTCCTGAGGGTGATCCACAACGAGAGCCTGAAGCTGACCGACGTGATCAACGACCTGCTGGAACTGGGCAACATGGAAAACGGGCGGGTCCAGTCGCCGTCCATGACGGTGGACCTGACGGCCATGGTGACGCGTCTGGTGGATTCCTGGCGATCGCGCGCCCAGGAAAAGGGAATTGCCCTGAAACTGGAGTGTGATATTCCCGCGCTATCCATGCCTGCCGACGGATTGCTGATGCAGCAGATGCTGACCCACCTGCTGAGCAACGCCTTCAAGTTTTCCGCGAAGGGCGGACTGGTGCGGGTGACTCTGGCGGAAACGGGGACGGCGGTGCGATTGTCGGTCGAGGACCGCGGCATCGGCATTCCCGAGGAGAAGCTGGGACGTATTTTCGACCCGTTCTACCAGGTGGACGGCTCGGCCACGCGACAGCACAACGGACAAGGCGTGGGGCTGGCCATCTGTCGGGATATCGTCAATCACCACGACGGGCGCATCTGGGCGGAAAATCTCCAGCCCAGGGGGGCCCGGTTCACGGTGCTGCTCCCGCGGCGTTCTCCGGTCTTGCAGCCCGTGGCCACCGATCCCATCAGCGGATCTCCTTTCCAGCCGGGCGAGTTCATGCAGCGGGTCATGCACTGGGTCGGGGAAAGCCTGGGGGTCCAGACGGCCACCCTGATGATGCCCGACTCGGACCATGAGTACCTGGCCATCCGGGCGGCGGTGGGCTTGCCGGAGTCGGTGGTCCAGAGTGCCCGGGTGCGACGGGGATCCGGGTTTGCCGGCCGGGTCTGGGAAAGCGGACAAACCCTCCTGGTGGATGACGTGGCTGCCGAGGGCCTGCCTGGGCGCGACCAGAGTGAACCCCGCTATTCCACGTCGAGCCTTCTGTGTGTCCCCTTGAAGAACAAGGACGAGTGCCTGGGGGTGGTGGCGGTCAACAACCGCTTCGACGGCAAGCCGCTGGACGCCGATGATCGCCTCCTGCTGGAAAGCCTGGCTCCCAGACTGGCCGAACTTTTACGGCGTCATGCCCACTGGCAGGCCGATTCTCATCATTTCGCCCAGATCCGGGATACCCTGCGGACCATCACGGGCATTGGCCACCTGCGCCAGGAAAGCCTCCTGGAAACCTGCCAGGAGATCTGCCTGGCCAGCGCGCGGGCGATCAACATGCCGGATGAAGATCTGCGGCACCTGGCCTTTGCCCTGCAGTT
This sequence comes from Candidatus Krumholzibacteriia bacterium, assembly GCA_036351155.1. Classification (GTDB taxonomy): domain Bacteria; phylum Krumholzibacteriota; class Krumholzibacteriia; order LZORAL124-64-63; family LZORAL124-64-63; genus LZORAL124-64-63. The sequence goes on from JAZBOO010000280.1 coordinate 55,004, forward strand.
CTATGATGTGGGGCTGGGCTATGTCCCGCGGGAGCTGCTGAACAAGCCCGGCCCCCTGGACGATGACGAGCAGCGCACGGTACGCCAGCACGTCAAGACGGGTCTGGTGGTCCTGGAGCCTCTGGCCGCGCCGTCCAAGATTCGCCAGTTGATCCTGCACCACCACGAGAACGTGGATGGGTCGGGTTATCCCGAAGGTCTGGCCGGGGAGTCCATTCCTCTGGGTTCTCGACTGTTGCGGCTGACCGACACCCTGGCGGCCCTGCTCAGCACCCGACCCTGGCGGCCGGCGCGCAGTCTGGATGAGGCTCTGGAGGAGATCCGCTGGGGCATCGGGACTCATTATTGTCCGCGAATGGCCGAGATCTTCTTGCGGGAAGCTGAATTGCGCCGACCGCGGATAGTGGAGCAACAGGAACGCGGCATGGACCACGCCGTTTTCAAGCGGCCCGTTCTGGATCCCGCGCAGATGGCTCCCCTCAACAGTTGACCAGTTGAGACTCAACCTGGTGCCGGAGATGCCGATCACCGGGGACAGGAAACGCCCCATTCGCCCATAGACCGGAGGAACGGCCTTGTTCAAAGTCCTGATCGCCGATGACGAGCACAACATTCGCAACATCCTGGATTTCAGCCTGCATGCCGAAGGTTTCGATGTCATCGCCGTGCACAGCGGGGAGGAGGCCTTCGCGCGGGCGGTGGAAGAGATCCCGAGCCTGATCATTCTGGACGTCATGATGCCCGGCCAGGGGGGCATGGAAACCTGCAAGCAATTGAAGCAGGACCAGCGGACCGCCGGCATTCCCGTGATTCTCCTGACGGCGCGCAGCAGCAAGCAGGATCGTGAGGAAGGGATGGCCTGTGGCGCCGATCAGTACATCACCAAGCCCTTCAGCCCTCAGAAAGTGATCGGGGCGGTCCAGGAACTTCTGGGTGCCATGTCCTGACCGGATTTTTCTCGGCCCCTGCCAGCTGGCGGGGGCTTTTTTTTTGGTGGTTGGACTGCGGCCAGCCGGCAGGGTAATTTGGGGGCACCCCAACCAAGGCGGAGCCGACCCCGTGGACTTTCTGGTCAACATCATCTTGCCCGTTCCCCTCTTGCAGGACTTTTCCTACCGTTGTGTTGTGGACGAGGAAGCGCAAGAGACGGCCCCGGAAGCCGGCGATCTGGTGGCGGTTCCCTTCGGCCGCCGCAAGAAGGTCATCGGCCTGGTGGTGGCGGTGAAACCGCTGGCCGCCGAGGTGACCAAGGTGGACGGTTTCACCCTGAAAAACGTGGCCCATCGCTATGGACCGGAATATCGGATCACCGGAGAGCGCCGCCGCCTTCTGGACTGGATGGCGGCCTACTATGCCTTGCCCGCCGGAGAGGTGGTGCCCCTGTTCCATCCTCCTGGTCCCGGGACCCGATCCAGAGGCAAGGCCGCCACCGAGGAGTTCCCCACCGGCGATAACCAGAAGATCGTGCTGACCCCCGCCCAGAACCGTGCTGTGGCCATGGCCGCCGAGCACCTTGAGGCCGATCGCTTCGGAGTGATGTTGCTGCATGGCGTGACGGGCAGCGGCAAGACCGAGGTCTACCTGACGGTCATCGAACAGGCCCTGGCCGCGGGGAAAGGGGCCATTTTTCTGCTCCCGGAAATTGCCCTGACGCCCCAGATGCTGGCCCGGGTCACCGCGCGCTTCGGCAGTCGAGTGGCCGCCCTTCATTCCGGTCTGGCCGCCGGCCAGAGGTGCCAGGTGCACGAGAAGGCCGCGCGGGGGGAAATCGAGGTGGTGGTGGGTCCGCGATCTGCCCTGTTTGCGCCGGTGCAGAACCTGGGTGTGATCGTGGTGGACGAGGAACACGAGGGGTCCTACAAGCAGGATGAAAAACCGCGCTACCACGCCCGTCACGCCGCGCTGGTGCGGGGCCGGGAAAACGGGGCGGTGGTCATTCTGGGCTCGGCCACACCCGATCTCGAAAGCATGGACAATGCTCGCCGCGGGCGCTATCAGCTGCTGGAGCTGCCCGACCGCATGGGCGGACACCTCCCTGTGGTGGAGCTGGTGGACATGCGGGGACCGCAGGCCATGGCAGGATTCTCTCCCCACCTGGTGGAGGCCATCGGTGAAACTCTGGATCAGAAGCGTCAGGTCATCCTGTACTACAACCGTCGGGGCTTTGCGCGCGTGATGCAATGCCGGGACTGCGGCGAGGTGGTCATGTGCCCCAACTGCGATATCGGGCTCACCTATCACCTGCGTCCCCGCCGCCTGCTGTGTCACTACTGCGACCACACGCGCGAGGTATGCGACACCTGTCCCGCCTGTGGATCCGAGAACTTCCTGCCCCAGGGGGGCGGCACCGAGAAGGTGGAGCTCAATCTGGAAGCCCATTTTCCGGAGGCGCGGCTGCTTCGGCTGGACCGCGACACGACCTCCCGCCGCGGCAGCCATCACCGCATCCTGGCCAGCTTTGCCCGCCGGGAAGCCGATATCCTGGTGGGCACCCAGATGGTGGCCAAGGGGCACCACTTCCCCGGGGTGGGTCTGGTGGGGGTGCTGGCGGCTGATGATGGTCTGGGCCTGCCCGATTTCCGCGCCGCCGAACGCACCTTCCAGCTGTTGACCCAGGTGGCCGGCCGCAGCGGGCGCACCGAGAAGGGCCGGGTGGTGTTTCAGACCTATCGCCCGGACGATCCGGTGATTTCGGCGGCCAGCTGCCACGACTATCATCAGTTCGAGGAGCAGGAGCTGCCCCAGCGGCAGGCCCTGGGCTATCCTCCCGGCCGGCGCCTGGTGCGGGTGGCCGTCAGCGGTCGCCTGTTGAAGCGCGCCGAGGAAGTGTCCGGCCAGCTGGGCGACGTCTTGCGTACCAACCTGGCCGGGCCCGAGATCACCGTCCTGGGCCCCGCCCCGGCCGTCTTTCCCCGCCTTCATGATCGCTACCGATTTCAGATCCTGATCAAGGGCACTCTGGGCCTGGAGGCCAAGGCCTGGCTGGCTCAAACCCTCGAGGCCTTGCGGCAGCAGTTCCGGGACATCGATGTGTTCCACGACGTCGATCCCACGTCGGTTTTTTAGGCTCTGTTCAACGTTCAAAAACTATCACAAAACTGAACAATTGTGCCAGCCGGAGCCCTTTGGTATACTTTATTCATCAATACCCCCGAATACGAAATCATCGGGATTAATGCACTGTCTGAAAGGTTTGCCATGCGCAAGTCCTGCATCTTGCTGGGAATCTGTCTGTTTCTCGGGCTGGCGTCCGGAGCTGTCGCCGCCGATCAACTGGATATCGAGGCCATTCGTCAGGACATCGAGCGCTACGGCTGGTCCTTCGAAGTGGACGATGCCTTCTCGCGCAGTCTGACCCCGGAGCAGCGGCAGAACCTGCGCGGTTACCGCCCCCCGGAGGACTACCAGAAGATTCTGGACGAGAACTTGAAGATCTTTCCGGTGGACAAGGATCTGCCCTCGAGTCTGGACTGGCGGGATGTGAACGGCGTGACCTCGGTCAAGAACCAGGGGGACTGCGGAAGTTGCTGGGCCTTCGCGGCCACCGCCGAGCTGGAATCGTTCATCAAGATCTACTACGGCGAAGACACCAACCTGTCCGAGCAGCAGGTGGTTTCCTGCAATCCCTACGGGGCCGATTGCGATGGGGGCTGGGCCAACGCGGCTTACTTCGTGTTCCGCCAGTATGGGGCCGCCCAGGAAAACTGCATTCCCTACCTGGGCATGAGCCCGCCCGCTGCTCCGTGCGAGCAGGATGATTTCAAGAAGTACGGCTTCATCACCGGGTGGCATTCCATTTCCAACAACGTGCAGCAGATCAAGGAAGCCCTTCAGGACGGTCCGGTGTGCACGGCCATTGACGCCAGCGATGAGTTCGAGGCCTACGAGAGTGGCTGCTACGATGTGCCCGGCGGCTGGACCAATCACCTGGTGCTCATCGTGGGTTACGACGATCGTGCCTGCGGGAACAACGGGGCCTGGATCATCAAGAACAGCTGGGGTTACGACTTCGGCGATGGCGGGTACATCTACGTCCAGTACGGAGCCGGATCCACGGGACAGAGCGTGACCCAGCTGGAGTATACCCCCCCTCCGACTTCCATTTCCATCCACACCGGGGTCACCGAAGAGCCCATCTATGCCGACGAGACTGCTCTGATCGAGTGGGGCACCTCGGGGGCCGCCGCACCCCTGGTGGACATCTACTTCGGCAACGAGGGCCACTGTCACCCGGTGCTGGTGGCGGAGAATTTGCCCAACACCGGCAGCTACAACTGGACGGTGCCCAACCTGGGGACCAACTACGGCAGCCTGGTGGTCTATCCCAGCAGCGGCACCGAGGACGGCTTCGGGATCACCGAGGAATACATCCGGGTGGTCGGTCACAAGACCCGTTACGTCTCGCCCAGCGGCAGTAACACCGCGCCTTTCGAATCTCCCGAAACGGCGGCCCACAGCATCAGTGATGCCGTGGTGGCCTGCACCGGGACCGACAGCGTGCTGGTGGCAGGCGGCCACTATCTCGGCACGGTGACCGTCGGAACCACGGTGCGACTGCTCGGTGGCTACAGCCAGGATTTCAGCGTCCGCGACCCGGAGACCTACCCCACCGTGATCCAGAGCGGCAACACCGGAATGCGTTTCCTGGAAGGCTCCGGGGACTTCGGGATGGCCGACGGATTCGTGTTCCGCGATTGCACCGGCAGTCCCGGCAGCGTGCCGGAATCAGGGAGTCATGGCGGCGGCATCTTTGTGCGCAACGCCTCGCCCCTGATTCTCAACTGTGTGTTCGAAGAAAATCTGGCCTCGGCCAGTTCAGGGACGGGCTTCGGTGGCGGTATCTGCGTGGTGGGCGGCCAGCCCGAGATCAGGGATTGCGTTTTCCGCGACAACGTGGGCAGCCAGGGTGGCGCGGTCGGTATTTTCGATGGGGCCCACGCGACCCTGATCGATTGTCAAATTCTGGGCAATGCCTGCCGGGACAGCTCCAGCGCCAACACCGGCGCCGGCCTGTTCGTCAGAAATGCCGCCGTGACTCTCCAGGGCGGCGCCATCGGTGGCAATGGCGGGGGAGCGGGTGCGGGCATGCACCTCCTGGGTTCCCAGGCGGACCTCAGCCGAGTGGACATCCGGAACAACCGGGCCCAGGTCGATGGGGGCGGTATTCTGGCCGTGGACTCCACACTGGATCTGGCCAATGTGAAGCTGACCGGTAACGTGTCGAACACCGGCAGTGGTGGTGGACTGTCCGGTCAGGGAACCTCTCTCACCCTGCGCAACGTGCAGATCACCGACAACCGCAGTGCCATCCTGGGTGGTGGCATGTTCGCCAGCGGGGCCACCGGACTGGTGGAGAATTGCCTGGCCAGCGGCAACACCGCGGGCAATACGGGGGGCCTGATGGCCCTGGCTTCCGGGCCCATGACCGTGCGCAACAATATCGTCAGCGAGAATTTTGGCGGCGGCCTCACCGTGATCGGTTCGGAGGTCACCGTCGGCTCGAACAACGTGTGGCAGAACGAAGGCGGCGACTACGTGTCCATGGCCGTACCGGCGGCTGATTTTTCCGCCGATCCTCTGTTCCTGAATGCGGCGGCGGGCGATTACGGTCTGGCGCAGTATTCTCCGTGTGTGGACCGTGGCGAGATGGCCGCGGATTGCCTGGACCCGGACGGCTCCCGAGCGGACGTGGGTCTGCTGGGTGGCCCGGGCGCGGACTTCGTGGCCCCTGATCATGTGACCGGGGCGGCACTCGAGGATCTGGGCGGCGGAACCTGGCGCCTGACCTGGAACGCCCTGGGGGCCGACAACATCAGCCACTACGTGGTTTACCGGGACACCTCCGAGGTGTTCGAGCCCTCGCCCAGCAAGGCCCTGGCCACCATCGACCACCCGGGAACGGTGTTCGAGGATTCCCCGGGTATGGAGTGCTACTATCTGGTGGCGGCCATCGATGAGACGGGGTACAGCGGCGGATATTCCGCGCAGGTGAGCACAGCCGGAAGCATCAGTGCGGCCGGCGACAGCGATTTGCCCCGAAGCCTGGCCATCGCCAAGGTGGTGCCCAACCCCTTCAATCCCCGGACCACCCTGAGCTACGATGTGCCCCGGACCGGGCGCGTGGAACTGGCGGTTTACGACATCAAGGGGCGGCTGGTGAAACGGCTGGTTTCGGGGACGGTCCAGGCGGGTCGGCACACCGTGAGCTGGAGCGGGCAGGACAGTCATGGCCATTCGGTGGCCGCCGGCGTGTACTTTGCCCGGATGAGTGATGGGCACTCGGCCACGACGACGAAGATGGTGCTGACCAAGTAGATCATTCACCAGGCGCGTCGAGACAAAAAAGGCCCCGGGCTTGCACCCGGGGCCACTTTTTTTACTCCGACCACACGGCCAGCTCATTGCCGCCGGGCTCGCTGAAGTGGAAACGCTTGCCCCCGGGAAACTCGTAGGTCTCCTTCACAATGGTCCCCCCGGCAGCTTTCACCTTGGCCACCACGGAATCCAGATCCGGAGCGTAAAAAACCACCAGAGGGCCGCCGCTTGCCGCCTTGTCGCCCTGGGCGAAACCACCGCGCATGGCGGCGTCCTTGAAGCTGGCGTACTCCGGTCCAAAGTCCTTGAACTCATAGCCGAAAACCTCCTGGAAGAAGGCCTTGCTACCGTTCAGATCGGTGGTGGTGAATTCGATGTAATCGATGGCGTTGGGATGGCTCATGTTCAAACCTTTCTGGATGGATCGGGTTCATTGTCTGCAGAGATGATACTCCAAGCAGTCCGAATTGCACATCATCTCGTCCGAACATCAGGTCGATGGTCCATTCCAGGGCGATCCTCAGGCGTCGTCCCCAGCCGGGCATCTTCATGAGATAGACCGTGCGCCACAGGAACCACGCGGCAAAACCGGCCAGCTTGATGGGGCCGATGCGGGCCACGCCGGTGCGGCAACCCAGGGCCACCAGCTGGCCGCGGTCCCGGATCACACATGGTCCGGTGGGCTGCCCACGCAGGACCCGCAGGAGGTTGTCGGCCAGTTGCCGCCCCTGCTGGACGGCGGCCTGGGCCGTGGCCGGATAGGGGCGTCCCGTCGGATCGGGGTTGACGGCGCAATCGCCGATGGCCCACAGGTGTTCGTGGCCCTGGACCCTGAGGTCGGGGGAGCAAAGGATCCAGCCACGTTCGTCCGACGGGAGCCCCAGTGCTGTCAGTGCCGGGTTGGGTGCGATCCCGGCACACCAGATGACCGTCCGGGTGGCCAGACGGTCACCGCCGGCCAGAATGATATGATCTTCGCTCACTTCCTGAACAGAGGTGTTCAGGCGCAGGTGAATGCCGCGCTGCTGCAGTTTTTCGGCGGCAAATGACGCCAGCTTGGCGTCCAGGTTGGGCAAGATGCGGGGTGCGATATCGATCAGCGTGACCGTGATGTCCGAATCGTGGACATGGCTGTAGCGACGGGCGGCCCTTTTGAGGAACACCTCGAACTCACCGGCCACTTCCACCCCGGTGAAACTCGAACCGACCACGGCAAAGTGCAGCAGTTCGCGGCGCAGCAGGTGGTCCGGCGACTGATCGGCTTGCTCCAGCAAGCGGATGGCCCGGTCGCGCAGAGCGATGGCGTCCGCCACCCCCTTGACCTGCAGTCCGTGCTGGTGCAGTCCGGGGATGGGGGGCAAATTGGTGATGCTGCCCATGCCCAGAACCAGGTGATCGTAAGGGATGTTCCGGGGTTGAGCCTGTCCCACCGGGCGCACAGCTATGGTCTTCTGATCCAGGTCGGCCCCGATAAATTCCCCCATGAGGAGGTCGTCCGAACGCGTGAAGGCGCGCAGTCCCACCACCGCATGCCGGGGGGATAGACTGCCGGTCCCCGCTTCCACCAGGAAGGGGTGAAAAACGAAGAAATTGTTGCGGTCGATCAGCAGGACTTCAGCCTCACCCGGCTTCAGCTTTTTCAAAAGCCGCTGCACCGCGCTGGCTCCGCCGAACCCACCGCCTACCACCACGATACGAGGAATGTCACTTTTATGGTGAATACCCATGGCATCCTACTCGGCTTGCGATTATCATTTTCATCTGTCTTGATTATACTTGATAAAAAAGGTATGATTTTCACGCCAGTTCCGGGTTCTCACAACCGGAATCAACCGTCACCCACATTCCGTAATCCGGGGCCATGAATAACCGTAAAAACAATGATCCCAATACGTTGAGCCTTTCATACGCGGAAATGCTCTGGCAATCTTGGCAGGATGATCCTGCCAGCGTGCCCCCCGCCTGGCAGGCCTGGTTTGCCGCCCAGAACGTGGCTGGACCCAGTGACCCATCCTATCAGCCTTCCGGGGCGGCGAGCGACCGTGCCTTGGCCGACCAGAACAAGGTCGATCAGATGGTCAGGAATTACCGGGTCAGGGGTCATCGTATTGCCAACTTGAACCCCCTGGGCAAGCCCATGGAGGAGCCTCCTGAGCTGACCCTGGAATATTATGGATTCGGTGAAGGGGATCTGGATCGCGTCTTCTCGGCGGGAACCCTGAGCCCGGGCGATATGCTCCCGCTACGGGAAATCCAGCGCAAGCTTCAGGCCACCTATTCGCGCTTCATCGGTGTGCAGTACATGCACATCGACGACCTGCAGGTCCGGGAATGGCTGCAGGGCCGCATGGAGGCCAGTGAAAATCGTATCGAGCTGGACCACGAGGTTCAGGAACGGATCCTCAAGCGGCTGATCGACGCAGAGATTTTCGAGGAATTCATCCAGAACAAGTATCTGGGAGCCAAGCGCTTCAGCCTGGAGGGCGCCGAGACGCTCATTCCTTTGCTGGACATGGCCATCGAGCATGCCGGTCAGCAGGGGCTGGACAAGGTGGTCATCGGGATGGCTCACCGTGGTCGACTGAACGTGCTGGCCAACATCCTCCATAAAAGCCCCAAGAAGATTTTCCAGGAATTCGAGGACGCCGATGCCGAAACCTACCTGGGGCGTGGCGATGTTAAGTACCACCTCGGCCATCATTCGAACTGGACCACCCGACAGGGTGATATCGTTCATCTGAGCCTGTGTTTCAATCCCAGTCATCTGGAGTTTGTCACGCCGGTGGCGCAGGGGCGAGTGCGGGCCCGGCAGGATCGACTGGAGGACGCAGGTCGAGAAAAGAGCATGGCCCTTCTGATTCATGGCGATGCCGCCTTCAGCGGCCAGGGGGTCATCCAGGAGTCATTGAACCTTTCGCAGCTTGACGGCTACACCACCGGGGGGTCCCTCCATCTGGTGTTGAACAACCAGATCGGTTTCACCACGGATCCCCACGACGCGCGTTCCACGCGGTACTGCACCGACGTGGCCAAGATGCTGCAGGCCCCGGTTTTCCACGTCAACGGTGAGGACCCCGAGGCGGTGGCCCAGGTCATCAGCCTGGCCATGGACTTTCGAAAGGAGTGGAAGCGGGATGTCATCGTGGATATGTATTGTTTCCGCCGTCGCGGACACAACGAGACCGATGAGCCGGCTTTCACCCAGCCCATCATGTATCAAGCAATTGATCGTCGCCCATCGGTGCGGGAAGGGTATCTCAAGCGTCTGACCAAGACCGGCCCTTTGACTCAGAAAACAGCGGACGAGATGCTTGTGGAACGCCGGCAACGTTTACAGGGGATTCTGGACGAGGTGCGAGAAGGTCCCCCCGAGAAGGTGGATGAACTGGACCGGCGGAAAGTTCTGGGACCGGTCTGGAAGGAATACATGGGCGGACCCGAGCCGGGGGGGCCCAAGCTGTACACCGGTGTGGAACAAGAGAAGCTGAAGGACATTCTCCAGAGTATTTCGAGGCATCCCGAGGACTTTCAGCCGCACCGCAAGATCAAACGACTGTTGACCCAGCGCCAGGAAATGGCCGAGGGAGAGCGCCCGCTGGACTGGGCTGCCGCCGAGGCGTTGGCCTATGGCTCCCTGGCTCTCGAAGGCCACCCCGTACGTCTGAGTGGCCAGGACAGCCAGCGGGGCACCTTCAGCCACCGCCACTCCGTCCTGCACGACAGAGAGACCGGGGATACTTATGCTCCTCTGCAGAATCTTGGATCTCAGCAGGGCTGGGTGCAGACCCTGAACAGCCCGCTGTCCGAGGTGGCCGTCCTGGGATTTGAGTACGGCTACAGCCTCACCTATCCCGAGGCCCTGGTCATCTGGGAAGCGCAGTTCGGGGATTTCAACAATGTGGCACAGCCCATCATTGACCAGTTCATCGCCAGTGCCGAGAGCAAGTGGGGGATGCTGTCCGGTCTGGTGATGATGTTGCCTCACGGCTTCGAGGGCATGGGGCCTGAGCATAGCAGTGCGCGGGTGGAACGTTTTCTGCAGCTGGCCGCCGAGGACAATCTGCAAATCGCCAACCCGACGACGCCCGGGCAGCTGTTCCATCTGTTGCGGCGGCAGGTCTGGCGCCACTGGCGCAAGCCTCTGGTCCTGCTGTCCCCCAAGTCTTTGCTGCGCCACCCGGGCTGCGTCAGCTCACTGGACGATCTATCCGCCGGCTCCTTCGAGCCGGTCCTGGCCGACCCGACCGCGCCGGATCCGGCCAAGGTCAAGCGCATCTTGCTGTGCAGCGGCAAGGTGTACTACGATCTGGAAAAGGAACGCCGCAGCCGCGGCCGCGAGGATGTGGCCATTCTGCGACTGGAACAGCCTTACCCTGTGCCGGCCAGTGCCTTGATCGGTGCAGTGGGGCGGTACGCCGACGAGACTCCGCTGATCTGGGTCCAGGAAGAACCGGCCAACATGGGCGTGTGGCCCTATCTGCGTTATCGCTTCGGTCAGCGGTTCCTGGGACGCGAATTGCTGGGGGTGTGCCGCCCTGAAGCGGCCAGTCCAGCCACCGGTTCGGCCGCGAGCCACAAACTTGAACTTTGTATGCTGCTGGACCAGGTTTTCGGATCGCTGGGCGATCTATCCTCCTCCCGGCCGCCATGGAATCAGAACCCCGAAAGGATTGACCAATGTCGGTCGACGTGACAGTGCCCGATCTGGGCGAGTCCATCAATGAAGTGGAAGTGTCCGGACTGCTGAAGCAGCAGGGCGATGCGGTGGCCCTGGATGAGCCCTTGATCGAGCTGGAATCGGACAAGGCCACGGTCGAGGTCCCGGCGCCGGCGGCCGGTGTGCTGGTGGAAATCCTGGTAGAGGAAGGCGCGGTCCTGAAGACCGGCGACATTCTGGCCCGGATCGATACCGACGCGGTGGCGGCTGCTCCCTCTGCTGCCGACGAGCAAAAAGAATCGGCGAAGGCGGACACTCCGCATGTCATGCCGGCGGCCCAGCGGGTCATGGACGAACGGGGGATTTCCCCGGACCAGGTCAAGGGAACCGGGCCCGGCGGCCGGGTGCTGAAAGAAGATGTGCCCGATGCGCCTCCGGCCTCCGCTCCGATCGCGCCCCGGCCGGCCGCGAAGGTGCCCGCGCCATTGCCTGCGCCCCCGACCATGACCGGGGAACGAAACGAGCGCCGCCAGCGCATGAGCCCCATTCGTCGGCGGATCGCTGAACGCCTGGTGGAATCGCAGCAAACGGCGGCCCTGTTGACCACCTTCAACGAGATCGACATGACCCGGGTCAAGGCCTTGCGTGCCGAACACCAGGAAGCCTTCACCGCACGCTACGGCGTGAAGCTGGGTTTCATGAGCTTCTTCACCAAGGCGGCCTGTGAGGCGTTGCAACTCATGCCGGGAATCAATGCCCAGATCGAGGGTGATGAGATCCTCTATCACGACTACTGCGACATCGGAATCGCCGTGGGTGGCGGCAAGGGCCTGGTGGTGCCGGTGATCCGCAACGCTGAGATGCTGGACTTCGGGGGCCTGGAGCAGACCATTGCCGACTACGCTCAGCGCGCCCAGACCAACAAGCTTGATCTCGCAGAACTGGAAGGAGGCACCTTCACCATCAGCAACGGTGGGGTGTACGGCTCCCTGATGAGCACGCCCATCATCAACCCGCCCCAGAGCGGAGTGCTGGGGCTGCACAGCATTCAGGACCGCCCGGTGGCCATCGACGGCCAGGTGGTGATTCGTCCCATGATGTACGTGGCGCTCACCTACGACCATCGGCTGGTGGACGGCCGCGAAGCGGTCACGTTCCTGAAGCACATCAAGAACTGCGTCGAACAGCCCGAGCGGCTGTTGTTGAAGGTTTGATCATGGCGGCGAAAAAGCACGATCTCATCGTCATCGGAGCCGGCCCCGGCGGCTATGCCGCGGCCATCCGTGGGGCCCAGCTGGGTCTGGACACGGCCTGCATCGAAAAGGAAGCGCGTCTGGGGGGGACCTGCCTGCGGGTGGGGTGCATTCCCAGCAAGGCTCTCCTGGAAAGCAGCGAGAAGTTTGCCGAGGCGGGCCATGCCCTGGCCGGTCATGGCGTGAAGGTGGGCCAGCCGGAGCTGGACCTGGCGGCCATGATGGGTCGCAAGGACGGCATCGTCGAGCAGCTGACCGACGGCATCGCCGGGCTGTTCAAGGTGAACAAGGTGACCCGATACGAGGGTGCGGCCCAGCTGACGGGCCCCGGCAAGGTCCAGGTGGGAGATCAGGAACTGACGGCGGACAAGATCATCATCGCCACCGGCAGTACGGCCAGTTCGCTGCCCGGGGTGGAGCTGGATGGTGACCTGGTGGGGGACAGCACAGCCGCCCTTTCCTGGTCCGCAGTGCCCGAGCATCTGGTGGTGATCGGCGCCGGGTACATCGGACTGGAGCTGGGCTCGGTTTGGGCCCGCCTCGGGGCCAAGGTCACGGTCATGGAGTATCTCAAGCGCATCTTGCCGGGCACCGATGGCGAGATTGCCCGGGTGGCTCTGCAGCTGTTCAAACGCCAGGGCCTGGATTTTGCCCTGGGCAGCCGGGTCACCGGCACGGAGATCAAGGACGGCAAGGTGCAGGTCCATCGTGATGGTGAAGATCCGGTGACCTGCGATCGGGTACTGGTTGCGGTGGGTCGACGCCCCGTGACCGAGGGCCTGGGTCTGGAAACCGCGGGGGTGTCGCTGGACGATCGAGGCTTCATCAAGGTCGATCAGCACAATCTGGCCGCGCCCGGGGTCTGGGCTGTTGGCGATGTGGCCGGGGGGGCCATGCTGGCGCACAAGGCCACGGACGAGGCGGTGGCCTGCGTGGAACGGATGGTCGGTCAGGCCGGGCATTTCGATGCATCTCTGGTACCCGGGGTGTGCTACACCGATCCGGAAATTGCGGGAGTGGGGAAGACCGAGGAAGATCTGAAGGATGCCAAGATTCCCTACAACAAGGGCGTCTACACCTTCCGTGCCAACGGCAGGGCCCTGGCTCTGGACCGCCCCGAAGGTCGCGTCAAGGTTCTGGCGCACAAGGAAACCGACCGGGTGCTGGGTGTGCACATTGTCGGGCCGCGGGCCGGTGACCTGATTGCCGAGGCCACGGCGGCCATGGCCTTCGGGGCCAGCGCCGAGGACATCGGCCGGGTTTGCCATGCGCACCCGACGCTGTCCGAAGTACTGCGTGAAGCGTCACTGGCCGCATTCGACCGGCCTCTGCACGGGTAGGTCGTCACGGGGGGCCGCGCTTTCAGATGGCCTGCAGCCACCTGTAGAGCTCGTCCAGCTCGACGCGCCCCGTGTGGTTGATCTTGCCCAGATCCTCGGGCAACACCCACCGCAATCCCACGCGCGTGGATTGCTTCTTGTCTCCCGCCAGCAGGCGCCCGAGTTCCTCGGGGCCCGGGGCCGTCCAGGTGATGGGCAGGCCGCAGGCCTCGAGCACCTCGATCATCTTGACGGCCAGGGGCAAGGGGCAGCTTCCCCTTTCGGCAGCCAGACGGAACACCACGGCCATGCCCACCGACACGGCTTCTCCGTGGCTCAGGGGACGGTCTGATGGCTTGCTCCATGCCTCGAGGGCGTGGCCCAGGGTGTGGCCCAGGTTCAGGTTCCTGCGTTCGCCTTTCTCCCGGAAATCCCGGTTGACGATCCCGGCCTTGACGGCCGCTGCGCGCCCGATCCACCGGGCCCAGGGCAGGCAGCCCAGCACTCCGGGAACCATCTCCTCAGCCGGCCCCTCGGCAAACAGCCGCCACAACGCGGGGCGCGCTTCGTGGATCTCTTCAAACAGGAGGGGATCTCCGATGGCGGCAGTCTTGATCATCTCGGCCAGGCCATCGCGCCAGGCCTGGCGGGGCAGGGTGGCCAGGAAGCCCACGTCAGCCAGGACGGCGCTGGCCGGATAGAATAGCCCCACGGGATTCTTCAGCCCCGCGGCATTGATGGCGGTCTTGCCGCCGATGGAGGCATCGACCATGGCCAGCAGTGTGGTGGGGAAGGAAACGAAACCCATGCCGCGTCGCCACGTGCCGGCGGCCAGTCCGGCCACATCCAGCACGGCGCCTCCGCCCACGGCCACCAGGGTGCGGTCCCTGCCGACGGCCTGCTCGGCCAGCCAGTTGTAGATGACCTCCAGCTGCTGCATGGTCTTGGCGGACTCACCTCCGGGGACCACCAGGGTCTGGTGTGGGCTGGCTCCACAGCTGTTCTGGATCTGCTCGACCCACGGGGCATGGAGCAAAGCCACCGCTTCGTCCAGGAGGTATACGGGGGGGTATCCCTTGACGTATCTGGGCAGTTCAAGACCGGCCAGAGGGCCCAGGATGTATCGGCTTTTCTCGCCGTCGAGATTCATGTCCAGGATCAGGGGTTGCTCGGCCATTATTTCCTACCTGTTGAGTGAGTGTGTGACCGGCCAAAGCCAAGTGCTGTATGAATTAATAGCATTTACCGGGTGGAAATGCTAGTTGAAAATAAGTATCAGTTTCATCAACTGTTTGTTTCACAACGGTTTAACTTGTTAACTCCTCGTGCGGTGTTTACTTTTGTCGCACCGGCCCGTCATCCTACACGCCGGTACGATTGAATTCCACAAAAGGAGTAGTTCCATGGCAGGTCAGATGGTTGAAGTCCGCTGGCATGCGCGGGGTGGTCAGGGCGCCAAGACGGCAGCCATGTTCCTGGCCGAAGCCGTCCTGGAGAAGGGCAAGTACGGTCAGGGTTTTCCCGAGTACGGTCCCGAGCGTCGCGGCGCTCCCATGCGCGGGTACACGCGGATTTCCGAAACCCCCATTCGTCGGCATTGCATGATTGAAAATCCCGGTATCGTCATCATTCTGGACCCCAGCTTGATGGATTCAGCCGCTGCGGGTTGCTCCGCCGGTACGAGCAAGGATACCGTTTTCCTGGTCAATACCACCGAGTCCATTGCGGCGACCAAGAAGAAGCTCGGAGTCAAGGGCGCCACCGTCCATACCGTCGATGCCACCGGCATTGCTCTGGACACCATCGGCCGTCCCATTCCGAACATGCCCATGATCGGGGCCCTCCTGGCCTTCAATGAGATGCTCTCCCTGGATGAACTGAAAGGCGCGCTGGTCACCCAGTTGAGCAGCAAGTTCTCCCAGGCCGTCATCGACGGTAACCTGGCCGCAGTCGAGCGGGCCAACAAGGAAGTGGTGTCCGAATGAGTTTCCTGAAAAAAGAACAGCTCCACGAGGGCGGCATCATCCGGGAGGCGGGCAATGCCCACGATTATGCCACCGGTGACTGGCGCACTTTCGTGCCTGAGTTCAAAGAGGGCAATTGCATCCACTGCATGTTCTGCTGGATCTACTGTCCCGATAGCGCCATCGAAATCGACAATTCGGGACCGAAGCCCATCATGAAGGGCATCATCCTGGAGCACTGCAAGGGCTGCGGAATCTGCGCCCAGGAATGTCCCCCGGCCGCCAAGGGCAACGCTGCCCTGGTCATGGTCCGCGAGGAAAAGTAGGCGTCAGCCGGAAAGGAATCGAGTCATGGAACAGAAACTCGTGGCACTGTCCGGCAATGAGGCCGTGGCCTATGCGTTCAAGCAGGCCAAGCCCCATGTCGCAGCTGCCTTCCCCATCACTCCGCAGACGGAGATGATGCACAAGTATGCCGAGTTCGTGGCCAACGGCCAGTCGTCCACGGAGATGATCCTGGTCGAGAGCGAGCATTCGGCCATGAGCGCTGCCGTCGGCTCTGCCGCCGCCGGGGCCCGGACCTTCACCGCCACCAGCAGTGCCGGTTTCGCCCTGATGTGGGAAATCGTGTACATCGCCGCCTCGCTGCGCCTGCCCATCTGCATGGCGCTGGTCAACCGGGCGCTCAGTGGCAACATCAACATCCACTGCGACCACAGCGACAGCATGGGTGGCCGTGATGCGGGCTGGATTCACCTGTTCAGCGAGAACGCCCAGGAATCCTACGACAACGCGATCATGTCCTGGCGCATTGCCGAGCACATGGATGTCCGTCTGCCGGTCATGGTGAACTACGACGGTTTCATCATCAGCCACACCGCCGACAGCCTGTACATGCTGCCGGACGACGAGGCCTACAAGTTCATCGGCAAGTACAAGGCCAACTATTCGTTGCTGGATGTGGAGAATCCCATCACGGTGGGTCCGCTGGATCTGACGGACTACTACTTCGAGCACAAGGTCAGTCAGCTGGAAGCCTATCCGCGTGCGCTGGAAGTCATCAAGCAGGTGAGCAAGGAGTATGGCGATCTGACCGGCCGTTACTACGACTTCGCCGAAGAGTACATGATGGACGACGCCGAGATGGTCATGGTCGTGCTGGGCAGCAGCGCCGGGACCTGCAAGGACGTCATCGACGAGTACCGGGAAAAAGGCGTCAAGGTGGGGCTGCTGAAGCTGCGCACCTTCCGGCCTTTCCCCGTGGCGTACATCGCCGAGAAGCTCGCCGGCCGCAAGGCTGTCTGCGTGCTCGACCGCTCGGCCAGCTTCGGCGGCCAGGGCGGCCCGGTGTTCATGGAAGTGCGTTCGGCCATGTATGGCCTGCAGGTGCCCGTGCACGGCTACATTTACGGGCTGGGTGGCCGGGACTTCGATCTGAAGCAGGCCGCGACGGTCATCGATAATCTGAAGAAGGTTGCCGCCGGCAACGAGATGGCGGAAATCAACCTCTTGGGCGTCAGGTCCTAGGAAAGGAGGCAGAGACAATGGCAACGAATCTCAAAGTGTTGACCCAGAACCCTGAACTCCTGACCGGAGGACACCGCGCCTGTGCTGGTTGCACCGGAGCGAACATCCTGCGGCAGATCATGCTGACCGCGGGTAAAGATACCGTGGTCGGTGGAGCGACGGGCTGCATGGAAGTGGTCACGACCATCTTCCCTTACACCGCCTGGCGGACCTCGTTCATCCACAGCGCGTTCGAAAACTGTGCCGCCACCATCAGTGGTGTCGAGACGGCTTTCCGCTCGCTGAAGAAGCACGGCGAACTGCCGGTCGAGCGCGAGAAGATGAACTTCATCGCCTTCGGCGGCGACGGCGGCACCTATGACATCGGACTGCAGTCGCTGTCCGGCGCCATGGAGCGCGGTCACAACATGCTGTACGTGTGTTACGACAACGAAGCCTACATGAACACCGGAATCCAGCGTTCGAGCGCGACGCCCCTGGGCGCCCACACCTCGACCGCTCCGGCCGGCAGCCACAGCTCCGGCAAGCAGCAGTTCCGCAAGGATCTGACCCGGATCATGGTGGCCCACAACATCCCCTACGTGGCCCAGACCACGCCCTTCCACTGGAAGGACCTGGCCATGAAGGTGGAGAAGGCCCTGGCCTGTGACGGACCTGCGTTCCTGAACATCCTGATGCCTTGCACCGTGGGCTGGCACTTCGACACCGCCATCGGCATGCAGCTGGCCAAAGAAGCTGTGGACAACAACTTCTGGCCCCTGTTCGAGGTCGAGAACGGCGTCTACAAGATGAACAAGAAGACCAAGGATCGGCCCCCTGTGGTCGAGTGGATGAAGAAACAGGGGCGTTTCAAGCACCTGTTCCTGCCCGGCAACGAGAAGATGCTCGAGGACTCCCAGATGTGGGTGGACACCGAGTACGAAAAGCTTCTGAAGCTGGAAGAGAGCACCAACTCCTGACCGGCGTGGTGCTGATGATTCATGAAGAGCAAGGCCCCGCTTCACGACCTGGTGAAGCGGGGCCTTTGTCGTTCAGGCGAGATCAGAAATCCCAGCGCACCGACGTGACCGCGTAGTGCAGCCAGGCGAAGCTGTAGACTTCGTCCACGTCAGCCCCGCCCTCGACGGTACGGTAGCCCAGTTCCCAGGCCAGTGAGGAACCCAGTCGGCGCCCCACCTTGAGCGCGGCATCCTCGGCGCGTCCGGGCCCTCCGGCCAGGGCATCGATGTCCAGATTCACGTACCAGCTGTCGTTGATCTGGTACCGGCCGGCCAGGTGCAGCAAGGGCACGAAACCCGTGTTGTCCTTGGTGGAGGTCAGGTCGCCCTGAACAAGCTGGACCTGGGCATCCCTGATCTTGGCGGTGAATCCGATGTGCCAGCGCCAGTTTTCCCCTTCAAGCCAGAGGTAGCGGTAGGTCAGGCGGTAGTTGTTGAAGGTGTAGGTGGCCTCGGTGGGAACTCCGGCGAGGAAGCTGTCCCCATTGAAGGAGATGTCCCCGGCGGGGGTGCCGGTCTCGGTGAAGCTCAGCGGGGCAAACAGACCCCGCAGGCTGTGTTTTTCATTGATGTTCCAGGTCAGGTAGCCCCTGGCCGCGAACTGCGGACCCTTGCCGGCCAGGTCCACCAGGGAAAAACGGGTGGCCGTCCCGTCATTGGGGATTTCCTGATCGTTCTTGGTTTGCCAGACCGGCCCGGCTTCCAGCTCGAGGGAAAACCGATCCTGGGCCTGGGCCAGGCCGCCGGTCAAAATCAGCAGCCCCAGGGTCAGGGCCGCGGCCAGCATTCGAATACGAAATGGGTTCATGATATTTCTCCCCGCGCAACATCTCACATTCAATCATTTGCCGTTTCGGGAAACGGCGTTTCATTTCCTTCTGGTCCCTCGACACTTTCACAGTTCCATCAGGTGCCCATATGAAAACACCGGTTCTTTCTTTCGACAACATCGGCATGCAGTATGGCCAGGCGGGGCAGCCCACGCGTCGGGTCCTCGATCAGGTCTCGTTCGATTTGCCCCCGGGCCGCAACGTGGCGCTGGTCGGACGCAGCGGCAGCGGAAAATCCACCTTGCTGCACCTGGCGGCGGGCGTGCTGGTGCCTTCGACCGGAACCGTCCACCTGGCGGGCCAGCCCCTGTCCAGCCTTTCGGAACAGGGACGCACCAGCTTGCGCAGCCGGTATCTGGGACTCGTCTTCCAGTTTTTCCACCTCTTGCCTCACTTGACCGTGGGCGAAAACGTGGCGCTGCCCGGCTGGGTGGCCGGCACTCCGGCGGCGGAAAATTCCCACCGTTCGGCCGATTTGCTGGCCCGGGTGGGGCTGGCCGATCGCGCCGATGATCCTGTGGGAAAGCTGAGTGGGGGAGAGATGCAGCGGGTGGCCATCTGCCGAGCTTTGCTGCTCAAACCCAGGCTGGTCCTGGCCGACGAACCCACCGGCAGCCTGGACGATGAAACCGGGCGCATGATCATGGATCTTTTGCTGGAAATGATCGCCGCCGAGGAAGGCTCGCTTCTGTTCGTGACCCACAGCCGGGAACTGGCCCGGGCGGCGGACGAGGTGTGGGAACTGCACGACGGCAAGCTGGACCGGGACGGCGAGACGTGATACGCCTCCTCTGGAAATCCCTGCGTCGTCACGTGCAGGAGTCGCGCACCTTGTTCGTGCTCACCATCCTGGGCGTGGCGCTGGGTGTGGCCTCGGTGGTTGCCATCCAGACCCTGAACCAGGGTTCCATGCAGGCCTTCGACGGCAGTGTGCGGGCCATCAGTGGCCAGGCCAAGCTCTCGGTCATGGGCATGACTCCCGCTTTTCCGGAAACGTTGCTGGTCCCGGTTCTGGGCGACCCCGATGTCACCGGGGCCTGGCCTCTGTGTCGGGTCGAGGTGGCGGTGCAGGACCGTCCGGGAGTTTTGCTGGACATTGCCGGCATTGACCTGCTGGCCCCTCTGGATCTGCCCTTCACTGCCCGCGAGGACACGGCAACAGCCACCCTCGACGCTCTCTCTGCCCTGGTGACCCCCGGCTGGGTGGCCATCACCCCTGCCATGGCTGGAGAGCAAGGCTGGCAAGTCGGGGACCTCATCGCCGTCAGCAGCGGCAGCCGTTCGGTCAACCTGACCGTGGGTGCCCTGGTGGATTTTCAGGCCTTTGAACCCCTGGCTCCGCGCACCCTGGCGGTCATGGATATTGCTCAGGTGCAGGCCCAGCTGGCGCGGCCGGGGCTCATCCACCAGATCGATGTGCAGCTGCGGGAAAGCGCTGACCCGGACATGGTGGCCCGCCGATTGGCCGCGCGCCTGGGCCCCGCCGTTCAGGTGGTCACGCCGGAGCAGCGCAACCAGGATGCCCAGGGTTTGCTGGCGGCCTTTCGCCTCAACCTGACGGCGCTGAGCATGATCAGCGTTTTCGTGGGTGTTTTCCTCGTGTTGACCACGGTGCAGGCTTCCCTGTCTCGGCGGCGGGGTGAGTTCGGTCTGCTGCGCTGCCTGGGTGCGGGTCCGCGCCAGGTGGTGGGATTGATCCTGGCCGAGACCGCCGTCCTGGGATTGCTGGGGGTGTTGATCGGAATTCCCCTGGGCTTCTGGGTGGCGGCCCGCAACGTGGCCACGGTGAGTGCCACCCTGACCAATATTTACGTCCTGGCCGGAATCGAGAAACTGGTGCTGACGCCCCAGGTGATTCTGCTGGGTGTGTCGGTGGGAGTTCTGGGAGCCGTTGCCGGAGCTCTGTGGCCCGCCCTGGAAATGGCCCGCCGGGATACCGTGGCGCTGCTGGCCCCGGTGAACCTGCACGAGCAAACCGGTCGGGCTGTGGGACGATTGTCATGGGCCGCGCTGTTGCTCGGTGTGGCGGCCACGGGTTGGTTTGTCCTGTTCGGGTCAGGGACCAACTGGGGTGGCTTTGTCTTTGGCGGGATGATGATGCTCGCTCTGCCCCTCATCGTTCCCATGGTGGTTCATCTGGTGGCGGGCAGTGTGCGCCCCCGGGGCCTGGGGCTGGCTCTCAGCTTGCGCAACCTGGACGTGCGTCTGCATACCAGCAGCTTTGCCGTGGCCGCCCTGGCGGTGACCGTGAGCATGCTCGTGGGCATCACTCTGCTGGTGGGCAGCTTCCGGACCACCTTGATCAGCTGGCTGGATGTGACCATGCGGGCCGATGTTTATATCACCACCGAAAGCTGGGTGCGCGCGGGCAATGAAGCGTTCCTCGATGCGGGCCTGGTGGCCGAGTTCAAGCAGTGGCCGGGGGTGGATGCGGTGGAGGAGCAGCGACGGCTTCAGGTGCGGACGGTTCCCGAAGGCCGACGGATCTGGCTCAATGCCATCCGCGTGGCGGGTATTCCCGGAGCGGAACTGGCACAGCGCCTTCCGTTGCAAAGCGGCCGGCCGGAGATCGTGGCGAAGGCCATGGAGCGCGGGGCGCTCTTGATCGGCGAGCCGCTGGCCCGCAAGGGAGGCCTGGCCATCGGGGACACCTTGCAGCTGGCCGGCCCTGAGGGCCCGGTGTCCTTCCCGGTGGCCGGCGTGGTGTACGACTACACCAGCGAAGGCGGCACGGCCTTCGTGACCATGGCAACCCTGCTGCGCCATTTCCCCGGGGAGCAAACCAACAACGCGGCTCTTTTTCTCGAGAACAGTGATCAGGCCGAGGCTCTGGTGTCGCGACTGCGACAGCATTACGCCGGACAGCCCCTGGTCTTCCGGAGCAATCGCGATCTCCGCCGCGAGGTGCTGGCCATCTTCGATCAAACCTTTGCCGTCACGCGCACCCTGCAGAGTCTGGCCTTGCTCATTGCCATGCTGGGGGTGGCACTGAACCTGTTGGTTCAAGCCCGTGAAAGATCGGGCGAGCTGGCCCTTCTGCGCAGCCTGGGCGCGGCGCGCAAGCAGGTGTTTCGACTGTTCCTGGGCGAGGGATTGGCCATCGGTTTGCTGGGCCTCCTGATGGGCCTGGCCGGGGGCGTGGGCCTGGCCGCGCTGTTGATCCTGGTGGTCAACCGGACCTGGTTCGGCTGGACCATTCGCCCCTCGTTGCCGGTGGCCGACCTGGCGGCCCAGGTGGGCCTGGTGCTGCTGGCCTCGGCTCTGGCTGCGGTGTACCCCGCGGCTCAGGCTGGCCTTTCACGTCCTGATCAGCTGACAAGGGATGATATATGATGCGCTCTTTGATCTGGCTCCTTCTGGTGTTCTGTGCAGCGGCGGCCAGTCCCGGAGCCGCCCAGCACGAGGAACCCTGGAAGAAGGCTGCTCCGGGATATGCCTGGGACATGGTGCGCGATCTGTCGCTGCATCCTGAATACAAGACCGAGTGGTGGTACATCACCGGGCATCTGTTTGCCGAGGATGATCCCGACCGGGAGCCCTTCGGCTTCCAGCTCACCTTTTTCCGGTCGGGTCTGGTCCGGGCCGACACCCTGATCGCGGCCACCGCCTGGGATCCGGTGGACCTGATCATGGGGCACGCGGCAGTTTCCGACCCGGCGGCGGGCGAGCACACCTTCAGCGAAGTCATCCGCCGAACCACGCCTTTTCTCGGGGGGTTCGGTGCTCCCGGTACCCCGGTTCTGGCCTGGTGCCGGGCTCCGGCGGGAACCGACGCCCGCTGGCAGCTCGAACACCGCGAGGGAGCGTTTTTTCTGATGGTGCGTGATGACGCTGAGGGGTTACGCTACGAGCTGGAATGCCGCCCCACGCGGGCCCCGGTTTTCCATGGTGAGGGTGGTTTCAGCCCCAAGAGTGCGGACGGCAATGCAGGCAGCCTGTATTTCAGCCAGACGCGCATGGCCACCCGAGGTACACTCTATCGCCAGGGGAAGCCGGTGCCGGTCCAGGGCGAAAGCTGGCTGGATCGTGAAATTTTCACGAGCACCCTCTCGGGAAACCAGAAGGGCTGGGACTGGGTGTCTCTGCGCCTGGAAGATGGCACAGACCTGATGCTGTACCAGCTGCGCGATGCGCAGGGGGATGTCGATTTTGCTCTGGGGACCCAGGTGGAGGCGGACGGCTCCACCCGGCAGATGCCTGCTTCAGCCTGGGGTCTGGAGCCGCAGGCGCACTGGACCAGCCCCGACACGGGGTCCCGGTATCCCGTGCGCTGGAAACTGGAGTTTGCCGATGGATCGGAATCGCTGCTTCTGATGGCTGCGTTCCCCGAACAGGAGAATGTTTCCGAGGCCACAGGGATCCACTACTGGGAAGGGGCGGTCACCGTCCATCCCTGGGACCAGCCGGATACACTGCTGGGACGCGGGTTCGTGGAGTTGACCGGTTACGGTGAGGGAAGCCGGCCGCCTATCTAGTGTGCTGTCAATCCGGATTTGTCCGGTTGACAGAGCACGAGCTTGGATACCTGGAAACCCGAGAAATGAGAGGGAAATTCATGCCATCATCACCCATCACCATCGGGGTCAGCGCCTGCCTGCTGGGGCAGAAGGTTCGCTACGATGGAGGACACAAGCACAATCGCTACCTGACCGATGTGCTGGCCGACTATTTCACCCTCGTGGAAGTTTGCCCCGAGGCCGAGGTGGGCATGGGTATTCCCCGGGAAACGGTGCGACTCGAGGGTGACCTGGACAGCCCGCGCATGGTGGCTCCCCGTTCGGGGAAAGACTGGACGACGAAGATGAACGCCTACAGCCGCAAGCGGTCCCGGGAGCTCGAGGCCGAAGATTTTTCCGGCTTCGTGTTCAAGAAAAACTCGCCCAGCTGTGGGCTGTTTCGCGTGTCGGTGATGCAGGACAACGGCCAGCCCCTGGCCAAGGGAAGGGGCCTTTTTGCGGCAGAGTTCACCCGACGCTATCCCCTGGTGCCCTGCGAGGAGGAGGGCCGCCTTCATGATCCTCGCCTGCGTGAGAATTTCATCGAGCGGGTGTTCGCCTTCCATCGGGTCAAGGCCTTGTTCGATGGCCGCTGGAAGCGGGGAGACGTGGTGGCCTTCCACAGCCGGGAAAAATATTTCCTGCTGGCCCACAGCCCCAGGCACTACAAGAGCCTGGGCCAGCTGGTGGCGGCCATAGCCCAGCACAAGCCGGCCGAGTTTCGGGAAAAGTATCTGGAAATGTACATGGAGGCTCTGGCGGTCAAGGCCACGCCCAGTCGCCATGTCAATGCAATGCAGCACATCGCGGGACATCTGCGGGATGAGATCGGCCCCGAGGAGCTGGAGCGTATCCACCAGCTGATCCAGGATTACCGGGCGGGCTTGCTCCCTCTGGTGGTGCCGGTGACGTTGCTGCGGCACTATATCGAACTGCTGGAACTGCCCTATGTGAAGGATCAGGTTTACCTGAATCCCCATCCCA
>JAZBOO010000281.1:0-22350 GCA_036351155.1 Candidatus Krumholzibacteriia bacterium
CTGAACGAGGTGGACGGCATCAAGCTGGCCGGAGGAAAAGATTTCGATCCCGACACCGGGCTGCTCAAGGAGGCTTCCGCCAAGCGATACCATCTGCACGGGGAAAAGGCCCTGGAGCTGGCCGAGATGGCCCGCACCCGGTTGCCCTGGGAAGTCTCGGCCATCACGCGCAAGGAGACCACCCAGCGCCCCTCGCCGCCCTTCACCACCTCGACGCTGCAACAGGCAGCCAGTGGCCGGCTCAGGATGACGCCCCAGCGGGTCATGCGCGTGGCCCAGCGGTTGTATGAGGGTGTGGCCCTGGGCGGCGGTGTGCAGGAAGGTCTGATCACCTACATGAGGACCGACTCGCTGACCATGAGCGAGAAGGCCCTGGCCGAAGCCGAGCGCCTGATCCGCGACACCTACGGACCGGATTACACCGACGGTCCCCGCCGCTACAAGACCAAGGCCAAGGGAGCGCAGGAAGCTCACGAGGCCATCCGACCCACGATGATGTCCCGGACCCCGGCCGAGGTGGCGAGCCATCTGGATCGGGAAGAGCTGGCCGTCTACGAACTCATCTGGAACCGCGCCGTGGCGTCGCAGATGACCCCGGCCAAGCTGGACAAGACCGCCGTGGATTTCCAGGTGGAAGGCCCCGAGCACAAGCTGATCTTCCGGGCCAACGGGAGCATTGTCCGGTTTCCGGGCTTCCTCAAGGTCTACGGTGACCGGGGCAAGGACGCGCTCTTGCCTGACCTCAGCGAGGGCATGGCCGTGGGTGGACCCAGCAGTTCCATCGACGTTCAGGAAGTGGAGCACCTGCGCCACGAAACCCAGCCTCCCGCCCGGTACACCGAGGCCTCGCTGATCAAGAAGCTGGAGGAGGAAGGCATCGGCCGTCCCTCGACCTACGCGTCGGTGATTGCCACCATCCAGAGCCGTGAGTACGTGGTCAAGAAGGGCGGCGCGCTCTTGCCGTCTTACATCGGGATGGCCGTCACCCATCTCCTGCGGGAGCATTTTCCCACCTACGTGGACCTGGCCTTCACCGCCTTCATGGAGACCGAGCTGGATCTCATCGCCTCCGGTGAGATGGACTGGGTGCAGTTCCTCGATGATTTCTACCATGGTTCGGACCGGAACAAGCGGGGCCTCGAGAGAGCCATCGAGGAAGAACTCCCCGAGATCGATTTTCCCCGCCTGCCGGTGGGCACCGATCCGAAGACGGGCAAGCCCATCATCCTGCGCATCGGCCGCACCTACACCAACGTGCAGGTCGAGGGCGAGGATGATCGGCGGGCCACCTTGCCCGTGGATCTGTTCATCGATGAGCTCACTCCCGAGAAGGCGCTGGACCTGATCGCGGCCACCGACAAGGCGCGCGAGCCCATCGGCCAGCACCCGGAAACCGGGCAGAACATCTACGCGCTGGTGGGGCCCTTCGGACCGTACCTGCAGCTGGGCGAGCTGGAGGGAGACAAGAAGCCCAAGCGGATCAGCCTGGGCAAGGGCACCGATCCCGGCTCCATCGACATGGAATACGCCCTGCGCCTGCTGAGCCTGCCCCGCGAAATCGGGACCTGTCCGGAAACGGGCAAGCCGGTGCGGGCCGGGCTGGGACGGTTTGGCCCCTACGTGGAGCGGGCCCGGGTGTTCGCCAGTGTGGAGAACGTGGAGACACTGTTCACCATCACCCTGGAAGAGGCCATCGAGAAGATCGTCAACAAGAACAAGAAGACCGTGCTGAAGGAACTGGGACCCCATCCCGAGTCCGGTGAACCCCTGCAGGTCCTGAAGGGTCGGTACGGCCCTTACGTGACCTACAAGAAGGTCAACGCCACCATTGGCAAGGATCGCGATCCCGAAGATGTGACCATGGAAGATGCGCTCATGCTGCTGGCCGAGGCGGCCCAGCGCAAGGGGACCAAGAAGAAGACCACCAAGAAGAAAGCCACGAAGAAGAAGGTGGCCAAGAAGAAGGTCGCGAAAAAGAAGACCACCAAGAAAAAGGTCACCAGGAAGAAGACGACCAAGAAGGTCGCCACCAAGCCGGCGCCCCGGGACGATTGATGAGTGGGCCTGATTTTTCCGTCACGGTGGTAGGCGGAGGCCTGGCCGGCTGTGAAGCGGCCCTGCAACTCGGTAGCCGCGGTATTGCTACCCGGCTGATGGAGATGCGCCCCACCCGCCCCACCGCTGCGCACAGGACCGGCGACCTGGCCGAGATCGTCTGTTCCAACTCCCTCAAGAGCACCGTCCCCAGCACAGGGTCCGGCCTTCTGAAGCTGGAAATGGCCCGGCTGGGGGCCCAGCTGCTGACCTGTGCTCAGAAGGCTGCTGTGCCGGCCGGCGCGGCTCTGGCCGTGGATGCGGCCGCCTTCAGTCGAGAGGTGACCACGGCCCTGGAACAGCAGGAATGCGTCACGGTGGTCAGAGAAGAGGTGCATGATCTGCCCCTTCTGGAGAACCACCTCTGGATCCTGGCCACCGGCCCCCTGACCTCGCCCACCTTGATCGAGGCCATCGGCCAGATGACGGGGCAGCCCGCTCTTCACTTCTACGATGCCATTGCGCCCACGGTCACCCTGGAAAGCCTGGACCTGGATGTGCTGTACCGTGCGGCGCGTTACGACAAGGGCGACGCCGACTACCTCAATGCAGCGCTGAACAAGGAGCAATACGAGGCCTTGTACGAAGGGCTGATTTCCTCGGAAAAAGCCCAGCTGCATTCCTTCGACCGCAGCGAGCTTTTCGACGGGTGCCAGCCCATCGAGGCCATCGCCGCCTCGGGGCCGCGGTCCCTGGCTTTCGGGCCCTTGCGGCCGGTGGGTCTGCACGATCCCCGGACCGGAAAGCGTCCGCACGCGGTGGTGCAGCTGCGCCAGGAAAATCTGGAGGGGACCCTGTACGGACTGGTGGGCTTCCAGACCCAGCTCAAGCACGGCGAACAAAAGCGGGTGTTCCGGCAAATCCCCGGCCTGGAAAAGGCCGAGTTCGTGCGGCTGGGACAGCTTCATCGAAATTTTTTCTGTGACAGCCCGCGTTGCCTGAACCCCGACTTCAGCCTGAAGCAGCGCCCCGATGTTTTTCTGGCCGGCCAGATGACCGGCGTGGAGGGGTACGTGGAATCCATGGCCTCCGGGTTGCTGACCGCTCGCCAGGTCGCCGCGCGGCTGCGTGGACGGACCGTGCCGGCCTTGCCCATGGAGACCATGATGGGGTCTCTGCTCAACGGTTTTCTTTTCGACACCACCGCCCAGCCTTTTTCGCCCATGAACGTCAACTTCGGCCTGGTGCCCGACCTCACCGAAAAGGTACGCGGCAAGCAGGGCCGCAAGCTGGCCAAGTCCGATCGCGCCCTCGTCGCTCTGGAGCAATGGCTCCAGGCCAATCCGGACGATGACATATCCCGCTGAAGTCCCTATGATCCCTTCATGAAACCTTTCCTTGAATATCTGGCGGTGGAAAAGGGTATGAGTCCCCGTACGGTGGAAGCGTATGGCCGTGATGTGGCCGCGTTTCTGGAGACTGCGGTGGCTTTCGGCATCATGGACCCTCCCGCCGGGCCCGACCAGTGGGGACGCCTGGAGGGCCAGAGAGGGTTGATCCGGGGACATCTGGCTCTTCTGCGCAAGCAGAATCGACGCCTCACCACCCTGGATCGGCAGCTGGCTGGTATCCGGTCCTTTTACCGCTATCTTGTGGCCACGGGACAGGTCCAGGCGGTGCCCGACAACCTCAGCGCGGGACGGGGCGGCCGCGAGAAAAGACTGCCCCGGGACCTGACGGTCGAGATGACCGAACAGATTCTGGAGCTGCCCGACACGGGGACGGCGCGGGGCTTGCGTGATCGGGCCATCCTGGAAATGATCTACGGCCTGGGATTGCGCCTGTCCGAGCTGGTGGAGCTGAACCTGGGCGATGTCGACTGGCCCCAGGCCAGAATCAAGGTGCTGGGCAAGGGCAACCGTGAGCGGATGCTGCCTCTGGCCGGGTGTGCCGCCACGGCGCTGGCTGCCTACCTCGAATCGCGGCTGGAACCTGTGCTCTGGCGTGACCACCAGGACGGATTGACTGCCCGGCACGCGGCCGACCATGTCTTCGAGGGACGTCCCGGCCGCCGGATTGCGAGACGCACAGTGCAGACGCGCGTGGCCCATTACGCGACGGAACTGGCGGGACTCAGCGGGGTATCACCCCACACCCTGCGCCACAGCTTCGCCACCCATCTTCTGGAGGGGGGAGCGGGTATCCGGGTCGTCCAGGAGCTTCTGGGACACCGGAACCTGGCCACCACCCAGATCTACACGCACCTGAGCCGTGGTCGACTGCGCGACGCCTTTCAGTCCGCACACCCACGTGCCAAGAAGAAGTGAATCCAAGGAGTACCGGATGGAAATCAGATCGACCACAGTCCTGGCCGTGCTGCGGGATGGCCAGGGAGCCATCGGCAGTGACGGTCAGGTGACACTGGGCAACACGGTGGCCAAGCATGGCGCCGTGAAGGTGCGCACCCTTTTCGGAGGCAAGGTCCTGGCCGGGTTTGCCGGCGGAGCGGCCGATGCCTTCAGCCTGTTCGAAAAATTCGAAGGACATCTCGAACGCTATCGTGGCCATCTGAAACGCGCCACGGTGGAGATGGCCCGGGAATGGCGCTCGGACAAGTTTCTGCGGCGGCTGGAGGCGATGATGATCGTCATGGACAAGGACGACATCTTCACCGTGTCGGGCAACGGGGATATCATCGAGAGCGATGACGATGTGGCGGCCATCGGCTCCGGCGGGCCCTACGCCTTTGCTGCGGCCCGTGCCCTGGTGGAGAACACCGACCTGCCCGCCCGGGACATCTGCCAAAAAGGGCTGCACCTGGCGGGCGAAATTTGCATTTACACCAACACCCACTTGACGGTTCTGGGTCTCGATGACCCACCCGCCGAGTCCAGATAGAACACTGGGAAAGCCGAGATTTTCATGCGCGTGAAACAGATCGAAACCAAGCGGATGTGGACTTGCCCCGAAATCGTGGCCATGCTCGACCGCTACATCATCGGGCAGGACGAAGCCAAGAAATCCGTGGCCATCGCCCTGCGGAACCGCTGGCGCCGCATGCAGCTGCCGGACGGAATCCGTGGTGAGGTGGTGCCCAACAACATCATCCTGATCGGACCGACCGGGGTGGGCAAGACCGAGATCGCCCGGCGTCTGTCTCAGCTGGCCGACCTGCCTTTTCTCAAGGTCGAGGCCACCAAGTTCACGGAGAAGGGTTACGTGGGTCGAGATGTCGATTCCATGGTGCGTGACCTGGTGGAAAACGCCATCGCCCTGGTGCGCCGGAAGGCCGAAGACAGGGTGTCTCAGGACATCGATCACGCCGTGGAGGAGAAGCTGGTGGATATCCTGTTTCCTCCCTTGACCGGGATGGACGACGATCCGGACCGCCGTGCCCGGTGGGAACGCAGCCGTGAGAAGATCCGCGGTCAGCTGAACGACGGCGTCCTTGACGACAAGGAAGTCACCATCAGCGCCCAGCAAAGTAGCGTGCCCATCGCCAATATTTTCACCTCGGCGGGCGAGGAGTTCGACGCCTCCTTCGGGGAAAGCCTGAAGGGGCTGTTCCCCAAGAAGAGCACCGAGAAAAAGGTGCCCGTGGGCAAGGCCCGCAAGCTGCTTCGAGACCAGGAATCCGAGGCGCGGCTGGACATGGAACAGATCACCGCCGAGGCCATCACCCTGGTCGAGAACGGCGGCATCATCTTTCTGGATGAGATCGACAAGATCGCCGGGGGACGCGGAGGCGGGTCGGGACCCGATGTCAGCCGGGAAGGGGTACAGCGCGACCTGTTGCCCATCGTCGAGGGCAGCGCCGTGAGCACCAAGCACGGACCGGTCAAGACCGACCACGTGCTGTTCATCGCTGCGGGCGCTTTCCACATGAGCAAGCCCAGCGATCTGATTCCCGAGCTGCAGGGGCGCTTCCCCATCCGGGTGGAGCTGAGCAGCTTGACCGCCGCGGACTTCGTGAAGATCCTCCGGGACACCCACGGCAGTCTGGTTCAGCAGTACCAGGCTCTGCTCAAGGTCGATGGCTGCGACGTCACCTTCACCGACGATGCCATCGAGGAACTGGCCGACCTGGCCGCCGAGCTCAACAAGCGGATGGAGAATATCGGCGCGCGTCGCTTGCAGACCATTTTTGCCCAGCTGCTCGATGATGTCATGTACGAGGTGCCCGAGACGCCAAAGGCCCAGCTGATGGTCGACAAGGAATTTGTTTCCAATCGCTTACGCGACATCATCCGGGACGAGGATCTGTCCCGTTACATTCTCTGAGCCCGGGGCCGGGAAATTTCGCTCTGGTGGTGGACTCCCGGCTCAAATAGGCTATTTTGGCGGGGCAACAAAGCTTTTTGGGACCTTGACCGGAGGAACGAACGTGTCGAAAAAAGACTTCCTGGCCATCGACGACCACAGCTACGAGGAACTGCGTGCGATTCTGGACCTGGCCAAGGAGCAGAAGCCCCTGGCCCGCAACCACGAACTTCCCCATACCCTTCCCAACCGGGTGCTCGCCTGTGTCTTTGCCAAGCCCAGTCTGCGGACCCGGGTCAGCTTCGAGGTCGCCATGCGTCAGCTGGGCGGCGAGAGCATGTTCATCACGGACAAGGAAATCGGTCTCGGCACGCGCGAATCCGTTTACGATGTGGCCAAGGTCATGAGTCGGTTTGCCGATGGCATCATGATCCGCTGGTTCGACCACCAGGAAGTGGTGGACCTGGCCAATCACGCCACCGTCCCGGTCATCAACGGTTTGACCGACCTGAATCACCCGTGCCAGGTGATGGCCGACATCATGACCATCGAGGAACACCTGGGCACCATCGAGGGCAAGAACGTGGTCATGGTGGGCGACGGCAACAATCTGGCCGTCAGCTGGCTGAACGCCGCCATCAAGTTCCCCTTCAACTTCATCCTGGCCTGCCCCAAGGGTTTCGAGCCCGATGAAGCCACCGTCCAGAAGGCCGAGGCCGCCGGCGCGTCCTTCATGATCACCAACGACCCCATGGAAGCCGTCGAGGACGCCCATGTGATCTACGGCGACGCCTTCTACAGCATGGGTCAGGAAGAAGAGGCTGTGCAGCGCCGCAAGGCTTTTGCGCCCTTCCAGATCAACGGCGAACTTTGTGCCCGGGCGGACAAGGACCACATCGTCCTGCACTGCCTGCCGGCTCATCGTGGGGAAGAGATCACCGACGAGGTCATGGACGGACCCCACTCGGTGGTGTTCGACGAGGCCGAGAACCGTATGCACGCTCAGCGTGCCATCATCGCCACCCTGCTGAAGTAGGAGGCTGCGATCAGGATTCCTTCGCGCAACCATCCGCCGCGGAATCTTCCGGGCCTGGCCGTTCGCCTCGTGCTGACGGCCGGGCTCAGCCTGCTGGCCGCCTGTGCCGTGGTCGAAGCCCCGCCCGGAGGACCCCAGGATACAGATCCACCTTTTGTCACCTTCGTCATGCCCGACAGCGGAGCCACCGATCTGGGTCTGGTCAAGACCCTGCGCATCGCCTTTTCCGAGAAGATGGATCGCCAGCCGGCCACCAGCTGGCTTCATTTTTTCCCGGATCAACGGGTGAAGAAAACGAAGTGGAAGGGCGCCACGGTGGCCGAGGTGGAGCTGGAGGACTATCTGCCGGCTGACACCCTCATCGTGGTGGAAATCGCCGGCGGCATGAAGGACGCCCACAAGGTCCCCAATCCTCAGGGGCGCCGTTTTCCCATCGCCACCGGTGACAGCATTCCGCTGGGGAGCCTGGCCGGGTTGCTCCTGCTGGAGGGCGAGCCCCTGGCCGACGCCGTGGTGGAACTGTTCAGCCTGGAACCTGACTCCCTGGAATACTACCAGCGCCCACTGGTGCGCCGCACCGAAACCGATGACAAGGGCGCCTACCGTTTCAACTGGCTGCCGGTGCCCGGCGGACCCTGGGTGGCCCGCGCGTTCGGGCGGTCAGGCGGAAGCCTGCGTCCCGGAGACAATGATCCGCAACGGCTCCTTCCCGACACCTTGAGTCTGACCGCCGAAGAACCCCTCCGCCTGGTGGATGTCGTCACGTTGTACAAGCATGACACTCCGGGCCGGCTCCTGGTAGGACCGTTTGCTCCGGGACCCTACCCGGGCGAGGTGTTCGCCTTTGCGCGGATCATCAGCGATGCCGACACCGGTTACGTGGCCCGCGCCATTCCACGGGGCCAGGCCGAACTGAGTTTCCTTTTCCCGGACACCGGCGGCGTGGTCGATCCCGTGCCGCCGGGGACCGTGCGGGTCATCGCCTTTGTCGATGTGGATGCCGATTCCAGCTTCAGCGTGGTGCCCGACACTGTCCTGGGCGCCGAAGTGGCCGCCCGCACCGACACCGTCACCTGGTATCTGGAGCCCTGGACCATGGTGGAAGGCCTTCAGGTCGAGCCCGGGTTGCCTGGCGAATTCGTGTTTCCCCTCTGGACAGACAGCCTGGTGGTGGCGCAGCCTCCTCCGGTGGCTCCGGCCCTCCCGGCCATGTCCGACTCCCTGGCGGCGCTCCTGGCGGACAGCCTGGGATTCGCCGTCCCCGACACTCTGACCACCCCGATTTCCTCTCCCGGAGAGAAGTGATGAGCCTGACTCTACCCTTTCAGAAAATGCACGGCGCCGGCAACGATTTCATCATGCTGGACGCCAGTGATTTACCGGAGGGCCCGCTGAGCACGGCACAGCTGGCCGCCCTCTGTGACCGCCGGACCGGCATCGGGGCGGACGGTCTGATCATCGTGGCGGAAGCCCGGTCTTCTGATGCAGATTTTCGGATGATTTACTTCAACAGCGATGGTGGCGAAGCCGAGATGTGCGGCAATGGCGCCCGGTGCGCCGTCGATTTCGCCCACCGGGCGGGTCTCTTCCAGACCACCTGTATTTTCGACACATTCAGCGGACCACTGGAAGGGGAAGTCCTCGCGCCCGGCCTGGTCAACGTCTCCCTGCCCGCCTGGAAAGATCTCCAGCTGGGACTGACCCTCGCCGGCACGCCTTTTCCCGTTCAGCACACCTGCAACACGGGCGTGCCTCACGTGGTGATTCCCGTGGAGGACGTGGAAGAGGTGGATGTTTTCAAATGGGGCAATCACTTCCGATTCCATGATCAATTCAGCCCTCAGGGAACCAACGTGAATTTCGTGTCCCGTACCGCCGGCCAGGGCAACTTCCAGATCCGGACCTACGAGCGAGGGGTGGAGGATGAGACCCTGGCATGCGGGACTGGCGCCTCGGCCACCGCGGTGGTACTGTGCCATTTGAAAAATGCGGAGAGCCCGGTGAACCTGGTGACCCGAGGCGGGGACACCCTGACCGTGGCCGTCGACATGGACACCCGGAGTTTGCGTTTGCAAGGACCGGCCGCGGTCAGTTTCAAGGGAAAGGTCGAGATCGATGCGTGAGAAAACCTGGGAAATGCCCGATGGAGTCTATACGGCACTGGTGACCCCCTTTGCCGGGGGACAGGTGGACAAGAAAGCCTGGGATGTGCTGGTCCAGCGTCAGATCGATGCCAAGGTGGCGGGTATCGTGCCCGTCGGCTGTACCGGTGAAGCCGGCGTGCTCAATGCCGAGGAGCGCCAGTGGCTGGTCACCCGGGCTGTGGACCTTTGCGCCGGAAAATGCGCGGTGGTGGCGGGATCCGGCACCAACAGCACGGCCTCGACCCTGGAACTCACCCGGAAGGTCAAGGAGTGGGGGGCCGATGCAGCCATGCTCATCTCTCCCTATTACAACAAGCCCCAGCAACATGGCCTGGTGGCCCACTACCAGACGGTGGCCCGCGGTGTGGACATCCCCATCGTGCTGTACAATGTGCCCGGACGCACCGCCGTGAATATCCTGCCCGAAACCGCTGCCCAGCTGGCCGCCGAGCCCAACATCGTGGCCCTCAAGGAAGCCAGCGGGAACCTGGCCCAGATCGAGCAGGCCATCGCACTTTGCGACTTGAAAGTTTTCTCGGGTGATGACGGACTCAACTTCAATATTTTTGGGCTGGGTGGCCGCGGCGCCATCAGCGTGGTGAGCAATCTGCTGCCGGGAGCCATGGTGCGGTTCTGGAACGCCTGGGCGGCTGGTGATATCAACCGCGCCTGGCCCATGAGCAGGGCGTTCGATCCCATCACCCAGGCCTGCTTCGTGGAAAGCAATCCCGTGCCGGTGAAGGAGATGTTGAGCATGGCCGGTCTGTGTCAGCGCGCCCCCCGGTTGCCCCTGATGCCCGTGACGGAGGCCAGCTTGACCTTCCTGCTCCAGTTCTACGAGAGCACCCTGGCCGACCTGATGCGCAAGGACCTGGAGGGGACCGCATGATTGCCGTCGCCGTTCACGGAGCGGAAGGCCGGATGGGCCGGTTGATCACCGAGCTGGTGGACAATGCCGAGGGCTTCGAACTGGCGGGACTGGTGACCGAGCCCGGCCAGGAATTCGAAGTCGGCCGGTTTCACCCGCATTTGCCCCTGGTGGGGCAGGACCACATGGCCCAGGTGCTGCCGGCCGGTTGCGTGATCATTGATTTCAGCCTGGCTCCTTCGCTGGAAGGTCTCATCGATCAGGCCCGCTGGCTGGGGTCGCCTCTGGTCGTGGGAACCACCGGTTATTCCTCCGAGCAAATGGATTTGCTCCTGAAGTTCGCGACCGAGAAGCCCGTGGTCCATTCCACCAACTTCAGCGTGGGTATTCCCACCCTCCAGATGTTGCTGCAGCTGCTGGCCCGGACCTTGCCCGGGGGATTCGATGTCGAGCAGGTGGAAACCCATCACATCACCAAGCTGGACAAGCCCAGCGGCACGGCCAATACGCTGCGGGAAGAGTATCGCAAGATAAGAGGGGGCGATGAGGTGCCCACCCACAGCCAGCGGCTGGGAGGCGTGGTCGGCGAGCACACCTGGACCTTCAGCGATGCCGAGGAAACCCTGGTCCTGACCCACCGCGCCCACTCGCGTCAGGCGTTTCTGCGGGGTGTCTTGCCTTCGGTGCAATTTGTCGCGGGGCAGGAGAAGGGCTTTTTCAGCCTGACGGATGTTCTGCAGGGCCTTGGTACCCGGGGATAGGGTCACCGGAAGGCACAGAGAAGAGGGCCAACCTGTGCAGGTGGACCCTCTTGAACTTTATCCCAGCGAAGTCTGAACCGGGCCTTACTTGGCCGCGGCAGCAACCCGACTCTTGAGACGGGCGGCACGCTGGCGGGGCATCAGACCCTTGCGGGCATGCGTGTCGATCAGACTGTACATGGTCTTCACGCTCTGAGCCTTGTCTTCGGCGCTGGCTTCGCCGATAGTGGACCTGAAGACCTTGACCGCGGTCCGCAGTTCAGCCCGATTCTGGCTGTTCCGCTCGTTCCGCTTGGCATTTGTGATCAGGCGCTTCTTGCAACTTTTTGCATGGGGCACGTCAAACAACCTCCGTTAAAGATTCACAGGCGCGGCAATTTAACAGGATGAACCCCACATGTCAAGGGAACCGGACAACTCCTTGAAGGACGATAACCTCAAAAACAAGTTGGGCTTGCTCCCCGACGCGCCCGGCGTATATCTCCACAAGAACGCCCAGGGCAAGGTGATCTACGTGGGCAAGGCCAAGCGCCTGAATCATCGGGTCCGCAGCTATTTCCAGTCCAGCACCGAAGAAAACGGTCAGGCCGACCCCAAGACCAAGGCCCTGGTGCGTCGGATCCGCGATTTCGATTACATCGTGACCGATTCCGATGCGGATGCCCTGGTCCTGGAAAACCAGCTCATCAAGGAATACCGTCCGGTCTACAACATCCGCCTCAAGGACGACAAGCAGTACCCCTACATCAAGATCACCACCGATGAAGCCTATCCGCGGGTGACCGTGGTCCGGCGGATCGAGCGGGACAAGGCGCGTTACTTCGGGCCTTTCACCGATGTGCGGTCCATGCGCGAGGCCCTGAACTTCACCGCCGGGGCATTCCAGATCCGGACCTGCCATCTGGATCTTCCCGAGCAGACGGTGGATCGTCCCTGCCTGGATTACCAGATCGGGCGGTGCAGTGCTCCCTGCGTGGGTTACGACACCCAGGAAGGGTATCGCCGGAAGGTGCAGCGCATGGTCAAGTTCCTGGAGGGCTCTTCCCAGGAAGTTTTGCAGGACCTCCAGTCGGAGATGGATCAGCACGCCGAGGCCCTGCGCTTCGAGGAGGCCGCACGGACCCGGGACCTGATGGCCCGGCTGGACAAGACCATCAGCCGTGGCCGGCCCGTGAGCGGTATCCAGGGGGATTGTGATCTGGTGGCCGTGGCCCGGGAAGGGGAGGACGCCAGCGGGGTCATCTTCCGGGTCCGGCTGGGCAAGATCCTGACGGTTCACCATTTCTGGCTGGCCGACAAGCTGGATCGGGGTTTGCCCGATTTTTTGCGGCAGCTTTTACGCGAGTACTATCCCCGGGCCGGAGATATTCCCCGGGACATCCTGATCTCCCAGGAGCTGGATGATCTGGAAAGCTGGAATGTCTGGCTCTCTGATCTGCGCGGCGGTCGCGTCGAGGTCAAGCACCCGCAGCGTGGGGCCAAGAAGGACGCGGTGGAACTGGCCCACACGAATGCCGCCTTCAAGCTGCGTGAAGTGCTGCGGGACAAGGAGATGAAACGGCCCGGAAGGGTCACCCCGGCGGACATCCAGCTGCAGGAAGCCCTGGATCTGCACACGGTTCCGGAGACCATCGAGTGCTTCGACATCTCCAATTTCCAGGGCAAGGAAACGGTGGCCTCGCTGGTGTATTTCAAGGGGGGCAAGCCGCTCAAGAGCCGGTACCGACGGTTTCGCATCAAGACGGTCGAGGGCATCGATGACTTTGCCAGCATGGCCGAGGTATTGAGCCGCTACTACGGCCGGCTGATCGAAAAGGGAGAATCGCCCGCCGATCTGGTGGTGGTCGATGGCGGCATCGGTCAGCTTTCCGCTGCCCGGGCCGTTCTGGCCGGTTTCGGTCTGCACGAGGTGCAGCTCATCGGTCTGGCCAAGCGGGAAGAAACCATCGTGCGGGAAACGGGGGAGATCAAGCTCTCCCGGCACAGCGAAGCTCTTAAACTTTTGCAACGCCTGAGGGACGAGGCCCATCGCTTCGCCATCACCTATCACCGCCTGCTGCGCGACAAGCACACCACGGCCAGCGAGCTGGATCGGATCCCGGGCATCGGGCAGGTCAAGAAGCTGAGCTTGCTGCATCACTTCGGGTCGGTGACGCAGATCCGGAAGGCGACCAGCGACCAGCTAGCGGAAGTGCGGCTGATCAACAAGCATGACGTGCTGGCCATCCGGGCCTTTTTTCACCATGAGGATGTGTGAGTCATGAAGGATTATCCGGCCTGGGACCTGGCTCAGGACAGCTTCATGGCCCACTGCAGTGCCGAAAAAGGCCTGGCTCCGGCCAGTCTGGCCGCCATCGAGCAGGATCTCAAGCGGCTTCGCCTGTGGGCGGAATCGGGAAATTTCACCGCTCCGGGCCGCCTCAAGGATCAGGACCTGCGGGCCTTCCTCATTGCCAGCGCCGATGAACTGATCGCCTCTTCCCGGGCGCGACTCCTTTCGACCTTGCGCTCTTTCTTCAAGTTCCTGGTGGCCGAGGGTCTGGCCGGGCACGATCCCACCACCACCATCGTGGCTCCCAAGCGGGGTCGGAAGCTGCCGACGGTCCTGTCGGTGGATCAGGTGGCCCGTCTGATCGAAACGGAAATCGGTGCCCAGCCAGCCTCGGTGCGCGACCGGGCCATTCTGGAAGTCCTCTATGGTTGCGGCTGTCGCGTGAGCGAACTGTGCGGTCTGGACGTGACCGATTTCGACCTCACCGAAGGCACGCTGCTTTTACGCGGCAAGGGCAACAAGCAGCGGCTGGTTCCGGTTGGGGAGTGGGCCCTGGATTCGCTGGAGCGATATCTGGCCGGAGCCCGTGGTGAACTGCTCGGCAAGAAAAGCAATGCGGCCCTCTTTCTGAATCAGAGGGGGGGGAGGCTGTCCCGGGTCTCGGTGTGGAATTTACTGAAGAAGGCCGGGCGCGAGGCCGGCTTACCCGCAACTCTATCTCCGCACACCCTGCGTCACAGCTATGCCACCCATCTGCTGGAAGGCGGGGCCGACCTGCGCATTGTCCAGGAGTTGCTGGGCCATGCGGATATCAGCACCACGGAAATCTACACCCACATCGACCGCGCCTGGTTGACCACCGCCTGGCTGGAGGCGCATCCACGGGCCAAGAGGTGAACCCGCCCTTGCCTGGCGACCCCACTCTCCCTATGCTCATTTACCTGTCCCCCGAACCCCGGCCCCCTGTTTGCCCCGCCGGACTCCATCCCACTGAACGATCATCATCGCTCGCTACGTCATGTTGTTGTACGACCCCACGACGCAGAGAGGGCATGCTATGCGAAACCTTATCCAATCCCTGATCATCCTGGTGATGACCCTGATCCTGATCAGCTTTTTGACCCTGGGCCTGACGGGCTGCAGCCCGGACCAGCTGGCCAATCCGCAGACCGAGGCCGACAAGATCAATCTGGCCACGGCCGATGACCTGATGGCCTCCTTCGTGGAGACCTACGGGAACCGCGACCTGGAACTGTACGGCCAGCTGTTGCACGATAATTTCATCTACACCTTCGACCCTCACTGCTGCGGCGAGCTGGGTCCCGTTTATGAATATTTCACGAGGGAAGACGAACTCATCTGTGCCCAGCGGATGTTCTCCGGAAAGGCCGGGGTCAACTCACGAGGACAGGCCGTGCCCGCCATTCTGGACATCGACTTCCGGTACTGGGCCCAGGAAGGGAGCTGGGAGCTGGAACACGATGGGAAATTGCGCGGGGTCTTCCAGGCCGACATTGTTTTCCTCCTGGAGGGTTCGGCCTCCTGGCGGGTGACCGGCAAGCAGGTCTTCACCGTCACCACCGTGGACCATTTCCACGAGGTGGGAGGGGGCCCCAACCGCTACCAGATCATCGGCTGGCAGGAGCTCAGCGGCCTTTGAAACAGGGATTCATGATACCGCCCAGGGGACCGCACTGACCCCCTGGGCGGATTTTTAATTCAAAAATCAGATAGGCTCCCCGCTTTGACATCCCCAGCTACCGGTGGTACTGTTCTGCGACTGGAATATGAACCAACAGGCGGGTCCCGAGACGTGCCTTTGTATTTGTTTGCCCCGAATTTGTCCTGATATGCCCCCATGAGACCGAAAGGCCTGTTTTGAGCGACAAAACCCCCACCAAGAAGATCATCCTCAGCGGGATGCGCCCCACCGGCCGATTGCACTGGGGCAACTATACCGGCGCCCTGGAGAACTGGAGCCGGCTGCAGGACGAGTACACCTGCCATTTCATGGTCGCCGACTGGCACGTGCTGACCACGGCCCTGGACAAGGCCTCGGAAATCGGACACAACAGCCGGGAAATGTACCTCGACTGGCTGGGGGCCGGCCTGGATCCGGAAAAATCCGTCCTGTTCATCCAGTCGCAGGTCAAGGAGCACGCCGAGCTGCAGCTGATTCTCAGCATGATGATCAGCATGGGCCGCCTGGAGAGAAATCCGACCTTCAAGGAGCAAATCCGCGACCTGAACATGAGCGGCGAGATCAGCTTCGGCCATCTCGGCTACCCAGTCTTGCAAGCCGCCGACATCCTCGTGTACCTGGCTCACGCCGTCCCGGTGGGCGAGGACCAGCTGCCGCACCTGGAGCTGACCCGGGAAATGGCGCGGAAGTTCAACCGCATCTTCGGCGAAGTTTTTCCCGAGCCCGAGCCCCTGGTCACGAAGTTCGCCCGCTTCCCGGGCACCGACGGCAAGCGCATGAGCAAGAGCCTGGGCAACACCATCGAGATCTCGGCCAGTCCCGAGGAGATCCGCAAGAAGATCATGCCCGCGGTCACCGATCCTCAGCGGGTCAAGCGCAACGATCCTGGTGATCCCGAGGTGTGCGCCATCTACACCTGGTATCAGAAGTTCATGCCCGAAGAGGTGGAGCTGACCGCCCAGGAATGCCGTACCGCCGCCCGCGGGTGCGTGGACTGCAAGAAGAAGCTGGCAGAAGGTGTGATCGAACATTTTGCGCCCCTGCGCGAGCGCCGGGCCATTTACGAGAACGACCCCGGGAAGCTGGATGAGATCATCGCCGACGGCTGTGAGCGCGCCCGCGCCGAAGCCGCCCGGACCATGGCCAAGGTCCACGACACCATGGGCATCGGGTAGGGGAACGCATTGACCGAAAATCAAGACACACCCCAGGAGAACATGGTGCCGGCCGAGCGGACCGAGTACCGCGGCGGGCCCGAGACCTGGAACCTGGATGCCTTGCCGCCCGAGCTGGATTACTTTCGCAGCAGCGAGGCGTACCAGGTCGAGCTGAGCGGGTTTCAGGGCCCCATGGATCTGTTGCTGTACCTGATCAACAAGGAACAGGTGGATATCTACGATATCCCCATCGCCCGGATCACCGAGCAGTTCATCAGGCACATCGAGGTCATGCAGGCCATCAGCCTGGACACCGCGGGTGAGTTCATCGCCATGGCGGCCACCTTGCTGGTCATCAAGATGAAGATGCTCATGCCCTCGCACAACGAGGAAGAGGACGAGGAAGAAGATCCTCGTGCCGAACTTGTGCGCAAGCTGCTGGAATACAAGCGATTCAAGGAGGCCGCCGAAGCCCTGCAGAGGGCCGAAAGCGACCGTCGGCAATATCATATGCGGCAGACCAAGTTCCCTTTCACCGATGAACTGGACCTGGAGCCCAAGCTACGGATCGAGATGTTCGACCTGCTGGCGGCCCTGGCCGGGATTTACGACCGCATCCAGGCCAAGCCCGTGCACGAGGTGGAGCGCGAGCCCTATACTGTCGAGGAAAAGATGTCCCTGATCGAGGAGAAGATCGGGGGCGGGCACATGGTGAACTTCCTTGATCTCTTCAAGGACATCGGCATGAAGATGGAGGTCATCGTGACCTTCATCGCCATCCTGGAACTGGTCAAGCGGGGTCGCCTGGAGTTCCTGCAGACCGAAAGCCGTGGCCCTATCTGGATTCAGCGTCCCGGCATCCGGGACGAGGAAGAGGCCGGCGAGCCGGACCATCAGTACGAAGTTCTGGACGAGGACCACTCGACCGAAAATCTGGATGAGGACCTCGCAGAGGATGAACCCGAGGATCCCCAAGAACTGGAGAACACGTCTTGAAAAGGGAACTGGAAGCCCTGCTGTTCGCCACCGACAGCCCCTTGACCGCCGGACGCATCAAGAAAATATTGCCCGGCACCGACACCAAGGAAATCAAGGAAGCGCTGGCTGAACTCGAACAGGAGTACAACGAGCAGGAACACGCCTTCACGGTGGTGGAGTTCGGCGGGGGCTGGCAGATCGCCACCCGGCCCGAGTTTGCCCCCACGGTCGAGAAGATGCTCAAGGGCCGGCGCTTCACCCGGCTGTCCAAGGCGGGCCTGGAAGTCCTGGCCATCGTGGCCTATCGTCAGCCCATCACCCGGCTGGAGGTGGACGAGATCCGTGGCGTCAACAGCAGCGGGTCCATCAGCACGCTCACCGAGCGCAACCTGGTGACGGTGGTCGGTCGCAGTGCCACGGTGGGGAACCCCCTGCTGTACGGCACCACCCGCGAATTTCTCAATCACCTGGGCCTCAAGGGTCTGGGCCAGCTGCCTGATCTTCCCGAGCTGGAAAAGGTCCTGGAGGACAAGGACCAGCTGAAGGCTTTTGCCAGCCAGGTGGGCCGCGACGTGTCGGACGAGGAACTGGAAGACTACTTCTCCGCTCCCGAGGTGGCAGAGACCGTGGTCGAGGAAGAATTTTCACCCGAAGAGCCTGCAGATGATCCCGATGAGAAACCCGAACCGCGTCAGGAACAAGGTGAAAACTGAACACTCCATGCGCTTGAACAAGTTTCTGGCCCGCGCTGGGCTGGGATCGCGTCGCGCTGTCGAGGATATCATCCGGGAGGGCCGGGTCAGCATCAACGGGGACCAGGTCAAAGATCTGGGTCGTCAGGTTGACCCCGATCACGACCAGGTCCAGGTCGATGGGAACCCTGTCCATGTGCCTCACGATTATCGGGTTTACGCCTTCCACAAACCGCTGGATGTGGTCAGCACCCTCAAGGCCCAGGGGGGACAGCCGGCCCTGCGCGCCTTCCGCCTTCAGTCCGATCTTCCGGATCGATTTGTCCCCGTGGGGCGGCTGGATTCCGAGTCGACGGGGCTGCTTCTGTGGACCGATGATGGAAAGTTGAATCAGATGCTGGCCCGCCCCAAGACCGGGGTCTGGAAGGTTTACGAGGTGGAGCTGAATGAGCCTCCCTCGGAAATTGTCGTGCCTCAGTTGACCTCGGGGAAGATCGAGATCGATGGGCGGCCCTGCCTGCCGTGCCGCCTGCGCATGGCCCCGGACAAGACCACCCGCCACTGGATCATGGAACTGCAGGAAGGCCGGCGGCGTCAGATTCGCCGGATGTTCAAGAAGGTGGGGCTCAAGGTTCTGAAGCTGCACCGGGTCCAGGTGGGCCCCATCAAGCTGGGACTGCTGCGCGCGGGAGATTTCCGCCGCCTGACCCAGCAGGAAGTTCAGGAGCTGTACCGGACGATCGAGACGGCCAAAGCAAAACCAGATCAGGGTTCCCCGAAATCAAGGTAAATCCTTGTCTTCGGGACAACTTTGAGGTTTATTTTGTCCCATTGAAGCGAAACCACGCAACAGTGAAGCCTTCACGACTGTCGAGGGCAGAAAGATCAGGATCAGGCCACTCATGGGAGCTCCCGAACCCCGCATGAAAGCCCCGCTCGCCACCCGCAAAGCCGGTCAGGCCAGGACCCACGTCATGGTGGGCGATGTCTGCTTTGGCGGCGATAAGGTGGTCTTGATCGGTGGCCCGTGTGCCGTGGAAAATCTGGATCAGATCAAGGAAACGGCCCTGGTGGTCCAGAAAGCCGGCGGCGCCATGCTCCGCGGAGGGGCCTGGAAGCCTCGCACCAGCCCTTATGATTTTCAGGGGCTGGGAGCTGAAGGCCTGGAACTGCTGAAGCAGGCCCGCCAGGTCTCGGGTTTGCCCTTCGTCACCGAGGTGCTGGATCCCCGCGATGTGGCCCTTGTGGCCGAGGCCGCCGACATGCTGCAAATTGGTAGCCGCAGCGTCCAGAATTTCCCCCTGCTGAAGGAAGTGGGAGCGTCCGGGATACCGGTCCTCCTCAAGCGGGGAATGATGACCACCGTGGAAGAATGGCTCAGTTCGGCCGAATACATTCTGGCTGCCGGAAATCCCCATGTGGTGTTCTGCGAACGTGGCATCCGGACCTTCGAGCCGGCCCTGCGCAACACCCTGGATATCGGCTCGGTGGCCGTTCTCCAGCAGGAAACGCATCTGCCCGTCATCGTCGATCCCAGCCACGCCGCCGGCGACACCCGGTACGTGGAAGCGCTGGCCCGGGCCGCCGTGGCAGCCGGCGCCGATGGCCTGCTGGTCGAAACTCACTGGCATCCGGCCGAGGCGCTCAGCGATGCCGGACAAAGTCTCAATCCCCTGCGGTTTGCCGAGCTGGCCGGATCCTGCCGTGCCATCGCCCGGGCCATCGGGCGGGATCTTTGATATGGATGGCACCCCGACCACCTTCCCCTTCCACATCGCCGGCGACAAGAATCTCTTGCAGGACATGCTGCATGACCTGAACTCCGACGTGCTTCCGGCCGATGCCGTGATCGCCATCGATGGCCCGGCCGGCTCTGGCAAGTCCACCACCGCCAAGGCCCTGGCCAGTCAGTTCGGCCTGCTTTATATCGACTCGGGGGCCATGTACCGTGCCCTGACCGCCGCAGCTCTGGAGGTCGGATGCGATCTGGATGATGAATCGGCCCTGCTGAACCTCTGTGAAGACGCCGACCTCTTGCTCAAGCCAGGCAAGGGGGAGGTGTCGGTGTTCTGGAACGGGAAGGATGTTTCCCGGGCCATCCGCACCCCTCAGGTGGACAGCCAGGTCTCCACGGTGGCCGCCCATCCTGCGGTGCGCGCCGAGATGGTGCGTCGGCAACAGGAAATGGGCCGTCTCGGGGGCGTGGTCATGGAAGGCCGCGATATCGGCAGCGTCGTGTTCCCTCTGGCCACCTGCAAGATCTACCTGCACGCCAGCCCCGAAGCCCGGGGCCAGAGACGTTTTCGCCAGAACAAGTTGCGTGGTCACGAAGCGGTACTCGAGGACATCATCCAGGATCTGGTGGAGCGAGATCGCCAGGATCAAGAACGGGAAACCGGCCCGCTGACTGTCAGCCCCGATGCCATCGTCATCGACAGCAGTGAAATGTCCCTGGAGGAGCAGAACCAGGCCTGCGCCACGGCCTGTCTGGTCAACCCGACA
Source organism: Candidatus Krumholzibacteriia bacterium (assembly GCA_036351155.1). Taxonomy (GTDB): domain Bacteria; phylum Krumholzibacteriota; class Krumholzibacteriia; order LZORAL124-64-63; family LZORAL124-64-63; genus LZORAL124-64-63. The sequence continues at coordinate 20,407 of JAZBOO010000281.1, forward strand.
CTGGACCTGACCATGGACATGGACCGCCCGGTGGCGCGGACGGAATTGCCCTGGATTTATCGTTTTGCCTACAGCTTCATGCGTGGTGCCGCGCGTTTTTACGGTCTGAAAATGGCCGGGATGCCCATGGACGCCCTGCCCCGTGGGTTCATCGTGGCGGTCAACCACATCAGCTTGTGGGATCCTCCACTGGTGGGGTCCACTTTTCACCGTTACAAGGTCTACACCCTGGCCAAGGCCGAGCTTTTCAAGCCGGAGTGGTTCATGGGGAAGATCTTTCGCGGGATTGACGGGATCCCCATCAATCGCCGGGGATTTGACAAGAAGGCCTTCCTTCAGGCCAATGAGGCCCTGCACAACGGGCACAACCTGGTGATTTTCCCCGAGGGAACCCGGCAGGCCATCGGCCATCCCGGTCCCGTGCGCAACGGGCTGGGCATCGTGGTTCAGGCCACCGGAGCCCCCATGATCCCCCTTTTCATCCGGGGCAGCTACGGAAAACGGCCGGGCGGCTCCCTGCTGAGCCCCCTGGAAGTCAGCGTGGGGCCGGCCATCCGCTGGCACGCCCTGCCGTACTTGACGCAAACTATTGATAAAAAAGAGATTAGCCGCCGAATCGCCGCACTGTGCGAAGCCGCATACTGGGAACTGCAGGCGCGATCGTTTGCGCGCTACCCTCAGACCAAGTTCGAAAAGGAACTGGGCGACATCCAGTTGAAGAAATTCGCCAAGCGCCATCAGAAGGTCTTCAAACGTTAATTTTGCCTCATCGCCTTGCAAACCACCCCAAAATCGCCTAATTTACCCAGCTTACCGGACCAATAGGTCTTGGTGTATTTTTCTGTCACTAGGAGGCAACCTTTCATGACCACCAACCCCAATCACGGTTCCGACGAGCCGCGCGAAGAAGCCGCCCAGGCGCCCGTGCCCGTCGAGAACACCACCCGGACCCCCGAACCTGCCGGCCGCCCTCGTCGCCGCGATGACGATGACGACGATGACGATCCCCGCGGCGCCGCCGCGGAAGTTCTGCCCACGCCGGCAGCTCCGAAGATCAGCAGTGACTATGACCCGGCCAGCATCGTGAACCTCGACTTCATCGAGGAAGAGAACGATGAGGACATGGACCTGGGTTACGACGCCATGCTGGCCCTGATCAACCAGTACGAAGAGACCCTGACCGACATCCAGGAAGGTCAGATTCTGCAGGGTACTGTGATCGAGGTCCGGGAAAACGAAGTTCTGCTGAACATCGGCTTCAAGAGTGAAGGCGTGATCAACCTCGACGAGTTCGGCGCCAACGCCGTGACCGAGGGTGATACCTTCGACGTCTTCCTCGAGAAGTTGGAGAACCAGGATGGTCTGGTCGTGCTCTCCAAGGAGCGCGCCGACTTCCTGAAGGTCTGGGACAAGATCAAGGTTGCGCACGAGGCCGGCGACATCGTCGCGGGTATCGTGGACCGCCGCATCAAGGGTGGTCTGGTGGTCAAGCTGTGGGGTGTGGACACGTTCCTGCCCGGCAGCCAGGTTGCCCTGCGCCAGGTTCCGAACCTGGAGGACATGATCGGCGAGGAAATCCAGTGCCGTATCATCAAGAAGAACAAGCGTCGGCGGAACGTCGTCGTTTCCCGCCGGATCGTCCTGGAGCAGGAGCGTGAGAGCAAGAAGCGCTCCCTCATTTCCGAGCTCGAAAAGGGCCAGGTCCGCCTGGGTGTGGTCAAGAACATCACCGACTTCGGCGCCTTCGTCGACCTCGGCGGTATTGACGGCCTGCTGCATATCACCGACCTGAGCTGGGGCCGGGTCAACCACCCCAGTGAAGTGGTGGCCATCGGTCAGGAGATCGAGGTCAAGGTGCTGGACTTCGATCTGCAGCGCGAGCGCATCAGCCTCGGCCTCAAGCAGGTCACCGACAACCCGTGGGACGACATTGGCCAGAAGTAC
>JAZBOO010000282.1:0-3590 GCA_036351155.1 Candidatus Krumholzibacteriia bacterium
AGATGTCCATGGGCGCATCGCAGGCCTGGCCCAGGTGCTCCTTCTTGTGGCGGCAATAGCACATGCCTACGCCCAGATGGCTGGCGGTGTTGATCACCTCGCTGGCCCGCTCGTAGTCCAGCACGTAGGCTGCTTGATCATCCGGATCTTCTGGCAGCATGGGCTCCTGCACGAACACCCGACCCAGCTGGGTCTCGCCGGTGGCGAACAGGGCGCGCACGAAGTCCTCTTCCACGTTCAGGTACTGGTAGAACAGTTCGCTCAGGGCCTTCTGGTCGATGTCACCGCGGGTGCGCATCAGCGAAAACTCGAAAAACCCGGCCATGGGCGGCGGCAAAGCGTACACCGACTCGCCCTTCTGCTCGATGTCCACCAGCAGGGCGCGGCCCGCCAGCTTGTCCAGCAGGAGCTGGGTTTCGGCCAGGGGCAGTTTCCAGGCCCGGGCAGCCTTGGCCGCGGTGAAGGGACGCACGGGCAGCTGGGCCAGCAGGCCCGCTTCCTTTTCGTCCATCAGGATCTTGAGGATGCGATTGAGCAGTTCGGAGGGCGGCGCCCCCTGGGGCAGCTTGTTGATCCGCGTGACCAGATCGCTATAGCCGTTCTTGACCGTGCGGTGAGCCATGATCCTTCCCGATTTATTGGTGGGCCAGGTGACCCACCAAGCCTACCACATCTGGCTCTTATCGGACCAGTGTGATCTTCTGCCGCGCGATGGACTCACCCGCCAGAACCTGCACCAGATACACCCCGCTGGCCACGGATTGGCCCTGGTCGTCGGTGCCGTTCCAGGTCAAGCCGAAGCGCAATCCGTCAGGCATCGGCCCCTGATGCAGGGTGCGCACCTTGTGGCCCCGGACATCGAACACGGCAATGGTCAGATCCTGCCGGTGGGCCGCCTTGCCCCACTGGGCAACTTCCAGTTCCACCGTGATCCGGGGATTGAAGGGGTTGGGGAAACAGCGCAGCCCGGCGCCGGCCACCGGCGGGGGACCCTCGGGAGCGGGGCTGATGCCGCCGGCTCCATACATGGTTTCCGCCAGGGTGAACGCAGCCTGCACGGTGCCCGCCGCAGCGCGCACCTGCACGAACCGATAGTTGTTGGGCGCAGGCACCTTGACGGTCTCCCCGGCCGGCGTCAACCGCTCCCACTCGATCAGGGCCAGGTCGTCGTACCAGCTGTACCCGGTGCCGCTGGCGGGAGGTTCATGGCCGCAGCGCATCTCGAAGTAGTCGGCGCTCAGGGGGGTGTCCAGGTCGCGCCACTGCCTCACCCAGTCGGTCGATCCGTCCAGCCGCGAGGCCAGGTCGAAGTCGCCCACCGGCGTTTCGCTGTAGCGGTCGCTGTAGAAGCGCACCATGGTCCGGGCCTGGTAGGCGTTGTCGGCCTTCATCCAGGCCACGGCCGAGTGTTCCTTGGTGGGGTCGCAGGGCAGGTGCTTTTCCAGGTCGGTCCCGGTCTGTCCGAAGGCGCTCGAAAGGCGACGCAGCCGCAAGGCGACATCCCCGCCGTGGGTCACGTCACTCACCAGTTCCTCGTCGGCCGTGTTGACCTCCCACAGATCGGCCCCCTCGTCCTCGAATCCGCCCAGCCACAGCAGCTCCTTGCCCCAGCGCACCTCGTACCCGGAGCCCAGAAGGTCGGCAATGGCGCTCAGGTTCCCGTCAAAATCCAGGCGCACGGGGGGAGACACGGCGAACCCGGCCTGCTCTTCCAGATCAGCCACCACCGGATGGCTGATCACGGTGGAGTCCAGGTCGGTGCGGCTCAGGTGAATCCGCGCCTCGTCACTGTCGTGCAGGGGCACCACGATGGCGTTCATGGGCCGCGAATACTCGGTCAGGCGGCCCACGATTTCCCTGCCCAGATTGCCGGTGGCGGGCTCGGGTATCCAGTGGTTGATCCAGGCGGGGGTGAAGCGATAGCCGGTGATGCCGGTCTTCTCGATCTCCAGGGTGAGCACCATGGTGGGCATGGTCTCGGTGTAGTACAGGTCGAAGATGAAGTTGCCCAGACTGTGGGCAATGAGCTTGCCCTGGTACGACTCGAACCCCTGCAGCACATGGGGGTGGTGGTTGATCAGCACATCGGCCCCCAGGTCGATGGCCATCCGGCGCAGCTCCCGCTCTCCGGGGGTGGGCTCGTTGCGGAACTTGAAGTCGGGGTCGCCGGCCTTGATGTCCGTTGCCTCGATCAGGGCGCTGAGATCTCCCTCGAAGGCCCGACCGTCAGGCGGCGGCGCGGTCTGGTACTCGTCGCCGCTGTGGGTCTGCACGATCACGATATCGGACAGGGGCCGGGTGTAGGCGATGCTGCTTTCCAGGTTCACCGGCAGCAGGTGGGCAAAGCCGGGCTTGTCGTAGCCCGCGTCCAGGAACGGCTGGTAGTTCCACTGGCGGCCGGTGCGGTTGCTCAGGCCCAGGAATCCCAGCCGCACACCCTTTTCGGTCCAGAAGGTGGGCAGCAGCGCCAGGTATTCCGATGAGCCGGCCCCGCTGTAGCGGATGCCCAGCGCGTCCAGCCCGTCCATGGTGTCCAGCATGCCGATTTCTCCGTAATCGACGATGTGGTTGTTCCCCAGGGACACCACCTCGGCCCCGGCGTAGGACACGCCCACCAGGTTCTCGGGTTTGCTGCGGAAGACCACGCTCTTGGTGGGGTGGGGGGTGCCGCGGTCGGTGTACGACACTTCCAGGTTGGCCACGTTCACATCGGCAGCTTCGCCCCAGATGCCCAGAGTGGGTTCAAACAGGGCTTCGATACCATGATCGTCGATGATGCCGCCGCTGTACTCGAAGCCGCGGCCGGTGAAAATGTCGCCCACGAAGTTGACCGTCAAGGGACCCGAGCTCTCCCCGGGTGAGACACTGATCTGACAGGTGTCGCCGGCAGCCATGCCGTCCGGATCGGTGACCTGCAAGCCCACGGTGTAGGGATGGTCGGCGTGGACCAGAAAAGCGTGCTGGGGATTCTGCGCACTGGACGTGGTGCTGTCGCCGAAGTCCCAGGCCCAGTCGTGGCTGTCCGAGTCGGGATCGAACACCTCGCCCAGGAACTGCACGCTCAACCGATAAGTCTTGGCGGCCACCTTCTCCTGGCTGTCCACGGTGTACAGAATACGAGCGTGAGGAGCGCGGGGCAGATCGTCGGTCACGTCGGTGATCGCATCGAACAGGGTCACGCCGTCGCCCGAGCTGCTGCCGTCATTCACGTAGATCAGCTGGTTCAGCTGGGGCTGGTATCCGTGGCGGGCCTGCCAGTCCCGCCCGATGGGCAAGGGGAACACCTGCCAGGTGTTCTGGGAGCGGGCCCCCTGGTATACGGTGTACCAGTCCTGAGAGGAGGGCAGGTCGCGTCCGTAGAATGTGTAGAAGAGCTCGTTCTGTCCATCGCTGATCCCGAAGGCCTGGACCGCACCACGCGAGGCACAATTGATGGCCACCTGCCACACGCTCGTGTCGGCCACGGCCACCGGGGCGATGGTCTGGGTTTTCCAGGTGTCGCCATACAGGCGCAGGCTCTGACCGCTGCCGCCGAATGGCGAGCTGGTCGACAGTTGCCAGTCGTCCGGATCTTGATCTTCACCCGGGTA
>JAZBOO010000283.1:0-3375 GCA_036351155.1 Candidatus Krumholzibacteriia bacterium
CCGCATGGGATTGGGATAGTTGAACACGGCGGTGATGGTTGACAAGGGCAACTGGGCCCCGGCTTCCTGCAGAGTATAGACCGTCTCGTAGGTGTCAACCACCAGTGTGACCGAGCGGTCGCCGCTGGTGCCGGCCGGGGCTTCGGCGGTGAAGCTGAAGGTCAGTTCGTTGCTCTTGCCCAGGTCGAAGTTGACGTCGCTCAGGTCCAGATTGGGGCTGGTCAGGTCCAGGGCCATCCCATCATGGAACCAGGTGGACGCGGTCACGGTAGCCGAGAAAGCCACCGGTTCATCCGGCGCGAACACGTAGGTGGCAGGATCAATGATTTCGCCCCCCGCCTGAAATTCGGCCTCCTGGCGCAAATTCAGAACCAGCTCGTAGTGGCGATCGGTCGGCAGGGGCCCGGCCGTGTCGTGGACCCTGACCGTCAGGACATGGTCCCGCGGCACGATGGGCACCGTCAGGGTGTAATTCATTTCCTGATGATCGGTGGCGCCCGGCAGCATCTCGGCCAGAACAATCTGACTGGTCAGGTCATTGCCCTGATCGTCCACCACTTCCAGGCGGTCAATACCCGCCTCGTCCCGGGCGTTGATCTCGATCACTCTCTGGTTGCCGGGGTCGATGGCCACGAGGTCCACCTCACCGGTGATCGGGCCGCCCCCGGTGCCCAGCAGCTCGGCCGTGACCTGGGGTTCGCCCGCGTCGAGCATCATCAAGGGATCACCCAGCAGGGTGTACTGGGCCACCATTTCCCGGAAGGTGGATCCACCCCCCAGAACTGCCAGCAGGTCGGCCTCGGCCGCCCACATCAGCTCGCCCACCATCCAGCGGCTGCGATGTTCGCCGGGCTGGCCCACCGAGCGGGCCACCGGCGGATGCCGCATCCAGCGCCGGAAAATGTACTCGCCGAAGATCCGGTTGGCGTCGATGTACTCGTAGCCCGAGCTGCCGTAGGTGGCCACGGCGCCCCCTCCGCTGCGGACCATCATCTTCTCGGACAGGGAGCGCTCGCGAGGCGTCCCCTCGGTGTAGACGGGGTTCTGAGCCCAGTCGGAGATGTGGCAACCCATGCCGAAGAACACCCAGGGCTTGCCCGCGTTGTTCAGGTTGGACACATCCTTGCGGTAGAAGCCCAGGCGGTCCTCCATCCAGTACTCGCTGGACAGCACGTAGGGATTGCCGTGTCCCTGGTAGTGCGCCACGATGCCACCCTGACTCAGCGCCGCCAGCAAGGGGGGATTGGCATCGGTTTCGGCGTAGTCCTTGAACAGAGCCGCGGGGCGGTCGGCCTGCCCCTGGCCTTCCCAGTAGGGATCCAGGTAATCGGCCAGGTAAAGTTCCACCGCCTGCAGGGGCACCGGGGAACCGGAGGCCCAGGCGGGCGCCAGGGAATCGCGTTCGCTGCGCGCGAAATCCTCCTCGTAAGCCCGGTATGTGAAGAAGTTGAAGGCGTTGGCGCCGTAGCCGTTGGACCAGGCGTCATCGGCGAAAAAGATGCCCCGCTGGCGCCAGGCCTGTCCCGCTTCAAGGGTCTCCATCGCCTGGATCTTGCTCACCATGGTGTTCAGTTCTTCCACGGAGTTGACCGGCAGGCGCCCCACATACATTTCCCACGGGCTGATGGTGAACTCGGGGAAGTCCTCCACCGGGTAGGTTTGCCCCGATTGACTGGTGGCGTACCACTTGTCCGAGGCCATCAGCTCGGGGTTGTAGATCCCCGTGTCCTGGACATGGTAGTGGGTGGGCACCCAGTCGGTGGACCAGTCGCGAGCCGAGGTCAGAACATCCAGTTCCAGGACATTCTCGTTGGCATCGCCCACCAGAGTCAGCGCCCACGAACCCCAGTTGTTGATGGCGTGAGTGGTGAAGCGCTTCAGGGCCCACGGGTCGCGCAGGCCTCCGCTGTACCAGTCGAACAGGTCGTCCACCTGGACCACGTGGACATTCAGGTTGCCACCGGCCCGGGCCACACGGTGATTGATCCACCCGTCCAGGGCATCGGCAAACTCGTCGTGGGTGATCACGATCAGATCGGGCTGGGCGCCGGCCAGCTCGGTGGGGTTGACCTGATCTCGGGCCACCGAGGACTTCGAGTACGTGAATTCGGGCACCACGGCCCCATCCATATCCTGGGCCGCGTAGAAGGTCCGAGGAGCGGCGGTGGGATTACTGGGTTCGATGGAGAGCTTCCAGCCCGCGCCATCGGCCACCACATTGGCCGCCGACAGGTTGATCCAGACCGGGTTGCGCGGGTCCTGCAGATCCACCAGACCCAGATCGGACGAGGTGAAGCCGGTCACCTCGATGGGCCGCGCACCGGCACCCTCGCCTGTGTGGAACTCGAGGCGTCCGCCCACCGCCTGGTAAAGGGCGTCGTAGGACAGATCGATCCAGTTGATGAAGGCATAGACGCGGTCGGAGGAATCGCCCCCGCGCGGCCCCATCCGGACCTTGGCATTGGGTCCGGCAAAATCCGCGGCCGGGAGTGTGGTTTCCCGACGGCTGAGATAAAGGGAGGAAACATCGTAGTTGCCCAGCAGGGTGGCCTCGTTGTCCGCGTTGATGAGGTGGAACTCGAGAGGCCGCTGCACGTCGTTCTTGCCGGTGAAGGCCAGCTCGATTTCCACAGCCGAGCCATTGGGATCCGGACTCCACAGGGGGTTGAAGCCGATGTTCACCTGGGTGTCGTTGGAATTGTTGAAAAAGACACGATCGAAATCGGTGTTGGGCTGCAGTTCACGAAAAGACAGCTGCTCCTCGTGGTGCTCGGTGCGCCGATAGCTGGTCAGAGGTGTGGAACTGGCGGCGGGCAATGTGGCGGTGGACATGCGCGCCCAGGATTGGCCGGCCTCGGGCTCGCTGGCAGCCAGCCAGTAGATGTTGGCCGGGTTGTTCATCTCATGGGGATCTCCACTGCCCTGCAGATTTTCCGGTCCCTGGCCAAGGTCGACGTTGAAGCCTTCGTCGTCGCGCAGGCGAAGCCCGTAGAAGAGGAAATAGTCGTCCCCGTCGAAATCGTTGCCCTCGCCCACCATGTGCAGGGGCACCTCGATCTCCACATAGGGGGCCTGTCCCGAGCCGTCGTCCAGGCGGGACAGATAGCGGCGCTGGTACAGCCGGATTTCCGATTCGGCAATGTCCACGTCGGGCAGGAGGCTGAGCTGCCTCAGCCGGGCGTAGGATACCTTGAACAGGCCGGTCTTGGTGACGCCCAGCCGACCTTCCAGGTTGCCCAGCAGGGTCCCGGCCTTGCCGCCGCGCGCCTTGTCATTCTGGCTGACCTCGGCGGTGATCCCCCGGTAAGCGGCCTCGGTGGGAATCGTCGAGAGCAGTTGATGGTTCAGGAACGTGCCCTCGAAACGATCATCGCC
>JAZBOO010000284.1:0-55834 GCA_036351155.1 Candidatus Krumholzibacteriia bacterium
GTGCGCTCTTGGGGTCCTGGTCACTCACGATTTGGGGTCCTTTCCTCTCCGGTCGGGGTGGCCGCACCCGCCTCCGGGATCTCCCGGGCGGCAGACAGATTGCTGGTCTCCTGTCCAATCTTCTCCACCTGCAGGGGCGTCATCACGGCGCCGCCGGAAATGATCAGCTTGATGGCTTCCTCCACCGGCACATCGATTTCCCGCAGCTCATGGCGTGGCACCATCAACATGTAGCCAGAGGTGGGATTGGGCGTCGTGGGCAAAAAAACGTTCACCAGGTCATCGCCAGGCTCGTCCCGGGTCACGAAGCCCAGGCTGAAAAGATTGCGGCGCGGGTACTCGAAGACCACCACCTTCTGGAAGGCTGTGCGGCGGTCCTGCAGGAACACCTGAGAGATCTGCTTGGTGGCCGAGAACACGCTCTTGACCACGGGAATTTTCTCGATGATCCGCTCCAGAACACGAAAGAAGGCCATCCCGATGAGGTTCCGCGTGAACATACCGATCAGGGTGGTCAACAGGACGAAAACCGCCGACCCCATGACCGTCAGCAAAAACTCGGGATAGGCGTCGCCCAGGCCCGGCACCCGTTCCATCCAGGGGCGAATATTGGCGCTGATGAGATCATAAAATTGCCAGGAAACCCAGACCGTGATGGCCAGGGGACTGATGGCCAGCAGTCCGGTCAGAAAGTATCGTTGCAGAAACTTCAGCATGAAGGCACCCTGACCTATTCCTCTTCACGCCGGACAAATCCCGGCAAAACATGGGGAGACTGCAACAGGATACGCATGATGCGCTGATCCTCCACTGCCTCGATGCTGATCGAGTAGCCGGCCACCTCCGTTTGATCCCCCTGCTCGGGCACGTTGCCGGCGGCCTCGTAGATCAAGCCGCCCAGGGTTTCACTGGTGTCCGCACCGTCGGCGGCGGCCAGGTCAATACCCAGCTTCTCTTCCAGGTCTTCCAGGTCGATCTTGGGGTCCAGGCGGACACTCTTCTCGTCCACCCACTCCAGCAGCACTTCTTCCTCGTCGAACTCGTCCTCGATCTCGCCCACGATCTCCTCGATCACATCTTCGAGAGTCACCAGGCCGGCGGTCCCCCCGTACTCATCGATGACCACGGCCATGTGGATGCGCTGGCTGCGGAACTCGTCCAGCACCTCGTCGATTTTCTTGCTCTCGGGAATGAAGTAGGCCGGCCGCACCAGATCGTGCAGCAACTGCAGGTCGGCCTGGAAGTGTCCCTCATGCACCAGTTTCAGCAGGTCTTTCGCGTAAAGGATGCCCGTGATCTTGTCCACTCCACCCTGATAGACGGGAATACGGGAGTGTCCGCTGGCAATGGCCGCGGTCAATATCTCGGCGGCGTCGACCTCGCTGTCCAGGGCCACCATGTCGATCCGGGGAATCATGATCTCCCGGACCGCCGTGTCGTGGAAGGAGAAGATGCTCTGGATCATTTCCCGCTCGTCTTCGTCCAGCGGGGTGTCTTCACCCACACCGGTCAACAGACTGCGAATTTCTCCCACGGACAGGTGGGGCTGCACCTCGGACATCCAGAGTGTGTCGTCCACCTTGTCCATCAGGGCCAGCATGAGCCCGGACCAGGGGCGCAAAACCCAGGTCAGGGGGTAGACCACGGTCCCGACGATACGGGCGTAGGACAGGGCCGCGTCCCCGGCCACCTTCTTGAAAACCAGTCCGCCCAGGGTCCACAGCACCAGGGTGACCAGGGTGAAAACCCCCAGAAAACCCCAGCCCAGCGGGCCCGTCCACAATCCGGCCAGCAAGCGCCCGAAGCTGACGCTGCCGACCAGGGTCAGCACCAGATACAGGTTGCCGATGGAAACCTGAAAGCGCCGGGGATGGGCCAGGTAATCCTGGAGAATGCCCCCCAGACTCGACTCTTCCAGCAAAGTGTTGCGGTGCAGGCCGGAAACCCGGAAATGGGCGGTCATCAAACCGCCCAGCAGCATCGCGCCCAGCCAGGCACCCACGGCCAGGGCCAGGGTGGGCAGGGAAGTCGCACCAGTTGTACCGGACGGATCCATCAGGGGATCAACTCCTTGGACGCATGGGATGCGTCAGTTTGTGAGCGGCCAGGATCTCTTCCTCGAGGTCCTGCATCGCGGATTTCTTCTCGGCAGTGTCGTGTTCCCAGCCCATGATATGCAACAGCCCATGGACCACAAGAAGTGGAAACTCGGCGGCCACCGACCAGCCGTTGGCATGGCACCGTGTGGTCACGAATTCCGGGGCGATGACAAGTTCGCCCACCAGGGCATGATCTCCGTCATGTTCGACCTCGAAGGGAAGAACCAGATTACAGGCCGCATGGTACTGGCCCTTGGCCAAGCTGCCCTGGCTGGAATGTTCCTCCAGATTATAGCTGAAAGAAAGCACATCGGTGGGGCCGTCCTTGAACCGGTATTCCTTGTTCAGCTCGACCATCCTGTTGTCGTCCACCAGCACCAGGTCCACCTTCCAGCTCGGCGGACCGATGTCCGTGGCCAGCTCCTGCACCAGCCCACGGTAAAGACCGAACCAGTCCTCGGCCTCGGCAGGCGGCACAAGCCTCCAGTCCACCACCTCGATTTTCATGACCTGGCCTTCCGGTCGCCGCGGCGCTCCACAACCCGGTCCGAATCGCCGTCCTTCTGCCCGGGATACACGATGCGCGCGTGATGGATCCCCGTCAGCAGAGGTATGAAACTCTCCCGGACACGGGCCAGATCACTCAACGTCAATCCGCTGTGATCCAGCTCACCGCTGAGCATGCGCTTGTCGATGATCTGCTTGGTGATCTCGCGGATCCGGCTGGGGGTGGGCTTGGCCAGACTGCGGGTGGCCGCCTCGACCGCGTCGGCCAGCATGAGGATGGCCGTCTCGGGCCGCCGGGGCTTCGGCCCCGGGTAGCGGAAGTCATCCACCTTGACCGGAGAACTGTCCTCGCTGTTGAGGGCCTTGTGGTAAAAATATTCCATGACCATGGTGCCATGATGCTCGGGGATGAAATCGATCACCGCCTGAGGCAGCCGCCACTTCCGCCCCAGCTCGATCCCTTCCTTGACGTGGGCCGCGATGACCAGAGCGCTCATGCTGGGGCTCAGCTCGTCATGCTTGTTGAACTCGGGCGACTGGTTCTCCACGTAGTACTCGGGTTTCTGCATCTTGCCGATGTCGTGAAAAAGAGCGCCCACCCGGGTCAACAGACTGTTGGCGTCCACCGCGCGGGCGGCGTGCTCGGCCAGCTGTCCCACCACCTGACTGTGATGGTAGGTTCCCTGAGCCTCCAGGGCCATCCGCTGCAGCAGAGGGTGATTCAGGTCGCTCAGTTCAAGCAGGGTCAGGTCGCTGCAGACGCCCACCAGGGGCTCGATCACCGGCAGCAGGAACAGCCCGAACGCCACCAGCAGCACCGGGGCAAAAAGACCCACCAGGTAGGCCCCGCCCCGGCCATCGCCGCCCCCTGCGTTTTCCAGGAAAATCAGGACCACCGACAGCATGGTCAGCAGCAGGATGGTGCGGTAAAACTGGCTGCGCTTGCGGATCCGGCGGACCGAGATCACCGTCACCATGCCCAGCACGAACCAGATGAACACATGCATGGCCATGATGTCCGGCAGGATGGCCAGCAGGGTCACCGCCAGCAAGGTGTGCACGTATCCCACGCGGTCCCGGTGCAGCACGGTCCCCAGCAGGGAGAGCAGCACAATGGGCACCGCCAGCGGTCCCAGCCCGGGATGGGAAAGCGCAAAAGAGGAGCCCACCAGATAGACCGCCATGATGGCCGTCAAGGTCAACAGCGAGCGCAGCCGGTGCAGCTCACCGGGAAAATGAATACTCCCCAGCCAGGCGAAAACACCCAGGGCCATCATGATCAGCAGAGAGCGGACAAAGGTCCTGGTGATGCGCCCCGCGCTGTCGCCGCCCCCCCGCTCCCGGATCAGTTCGGCCAGACGGTCCAGAGCCAGGGCCTGTTCCTCGGTCACCCGTTCACCCTGGTCGATGATCTTCTCGCCCCGGTAGAACTCCCGTCGATTGGGCACCGACTGGCGCGCCCTTTCCTGGTTGGTCTGGGTCTCTTCCAGGGAGTAGGTCAGGTTGGGCGTGATGAAGTTGCGCATGACATTGGCGGTGCGGGCAGCATCGGCCGGCTTCATGCCCGTCGCGCGCAGCTGACCTTCGAGTTGCTTTTCCAGACGAACCTGGGGCACCACCTCGTCCAGGTTTTTCCGGTACTCGGCCTGGGGCGTTTTGATGACCACCTTGTCGTAAAGGCCGGTAGGCAGCATGTCGGCCACCCCACCCCGCAGAACCGCCCGCCCGGCACGGTCCATGCGGGCCAGCAGGGAGTCGGGCTCCTCGGTTTCGAAAAGCCAGGCCAGTGCCCCCGGATCCAGCGAAGGGTACTGCAGGTGCAGGAGATCGATTTTTTCCTCGACCGGCAGACTGTCGTCGGCCACCTGGTCCCCCAGGGTCACCAGCCACATCTCCAGGCGACCCTCGGCACTCTGTCCGGCAGTCCGGGTCTGGCTCATGAGGACCGGAGGTTCCACCAGCGCGCGGCGGCTCCTCTCGGCCTGGACCTCGCTATCCAGGCGGGGAGCTTCGAAGGTGAATTCGGCCGTGATCTTGCGGTCGGCGATCTCTCCGAACTGAGGGAAGTCCACCCCCAGCTGGGGCACCGGGGGAAACAGGATCAGGTGCAGCACCAGCAGGGCCGCCCCGCAGATACCCGGCCAGACCCAGGCCGGTCGACCGGACTCCGCCTCGGCCGCGGAGGTCTTCCCCTTGGACGCGGCCTTGCCGCTCCGGGAATCCTCGCGGTCCAACAGTTCCCTCAATTTCAACAACCACATGGGGTCCATCCTTCTGACGCGTTTCCGGCACAGGGAGCCCGGTGGACAGGTTGATCAGGTTCGATCCGATTCGACACCCGCGGCCTCGAAGGCATCGACAATACGCCGGACCAGGGGGTGTCTCACGATATCACGGCCATCCAGATCCACAAAGGCCACACCCTCGGTCTCGCTCAGGATTTCCCGCACGTGGACCAGGCCCGATTTGTCCCGGCCATCCAGGTCGATCTGGGTCACGTCGCCGGTCACCACGGCCTTGGACTGGACACCCAGACGGGTCAGGAACATCTTCATCTGGCCCACGGTGGTGTTCTGGGCCTCGTCCAGGATCACGAAAGCATTGTTCAGTGTCCGGCCGCGCATGTAGGCCAGCGGTGAAGCCTCGATCACGCCGCTGCTGATGTACCGGCTGATCTTGCTGGAGCCCACGATGTCCGACAGAGCATCGAACAGAGGCCGCAGGTAAGGGTTGATCTTGTCCTGCAGGTCGCCCGGCAGAAAGCCCAGCTGTTCTCCCGCTTCCACGGCCGGGCGCACCAGGATGATGCGATCCACCAGCTGCCGCTTCAGGTAGTCCATGGCCATGACCACGGCCAGAAAGGTCTTGCCGGTGCCGGCGGGCCCCACCGCGAAGACCACATCGTGGGCGTGGACCGCATCGACATAGCCCTGCTGGCCCTGGGTCTTGACCCTGACGGCAGTCCGGCTGCCGCTGGCGAACAGCAGGGGTTCGCCCGAAGCGGGCTCGCCTCGTTCCAGCTGTCCCTGGGCATCCACCTGTTCCCACAGGTAACGCACGGTCACCTGATCGATTTCCTGGCCCTGCCGCACCCGGTCGATCAGCTCGGACAGAACCTCTTCCACCAGAGGAGCCTTGTCCTCTCCGCCCTTGACCAGCAACAGGTCGTTGCGCACGATCAGCTGCCCGCCGAAGCGGTCCTCCAGGAAGCGCAGATTCGCATCCCGGGGGCCGAGCAGGCTCATCTGGTCCAGCCCGGAAATATCCCAGCTGCTGCCGGACGAGGGGTCCGGCTTCCTGCCTGATTTACGGCTCAAGCGGGATCATCCTCCTTGGCCGGCCGAGGCACGACCTTCAGGTTCAATTCCTCGAGCTGGGCCTCGCTGATGGTGCCCGGACTGTGGTCCAGAGGCGAAGCGGCCAGCGTGGTCTTCGGAAAGGCTATCACCTCGCGCAGCGAAGGACTGCCGGTCAGGATCATGACCAGTCGATCGAGGCCCAGGGCAATTCCGCCGTGAGGCGGCGCACCGTAACCCAGGGCGTCCAGGAAGAACCCGAACTTGCCCAGGTATTCCTCTTCGGACATTCCCACGATCTTGAAAACCCGCTCCTGCAAATCGCGCTGGTGAATACGGATGCTTCCGCTGCCCAGCTCGACGCCGTTGCAAACCAGGTCATAAAGCTGAGCTCGGCCCGCTCCCGGATCGGCCTCCAGGCCATCCAGATCCTCGGGTCGAGGCTGGGTGAACATGTGGTGACAGGCCGTCCAGCCGCCGGAGTTCTCGTCCTTCTCGAACAGTGGGAAGTTGCGCACCCAGGCCAGCGCCCAGGTGTTTTCCGGGATCCAGCCGGCATCGGCGGCGATCTCCAGACGAAGGGCCCCCATCGCTTCCACGGCCATCTTCCAGTCGCCCGCCACGAACAGCAACAGGTCGCCGTCCTGGGCACTGGTGCGCTCACGCAGCTTGGCCTGGAAGTCCTCACTCAGGAACTTGGCAATGCCGGTGTCGAACCCGTCGGCGGTCACCTTGACCCGGGCCAGACCGAAGGCCCCCCGCTTCTTGACGAACTCCTCGTAGGCATCGACCTGCTTGCGGCTCAGACCGGCCAGCTGGTGCGCATTCAGACAGCGCACCGTGCCCCCCGACTCCAGGGCCTTCTCGAACACCCCGAACCCGCACCCGGGAATCAGATCGTCCAGGGTATGCATGGGACAGCCGAAGCGCAGATCCGGCTTGTCCGAGCCGTACAGATTCATGGCGTCATCGTAGCTGATCCGCGGGAACGGCGTGGGCAGATCGATGCCCGAAGACTCGGCAAAGATCGCGGCCATCATCTCCTCGACCACCTCGTAGATCTCGTTCTCGGTGACGAAGCTCATTTCCAGATCGATCTGGGTGTGCTCGGGCTGACGGTCCTTGCGCAGGTCCTCGTCACGCAGGCAACGCGCCAGCTGGAAATAGCGATCCACGCCCCCGGCCATCAGGATCTGCTTGTACAGCTGCGGCGACTGGGGCAAGGCATAGAACTGCCCGTGGTGAATCCGGCTGGGCACCACGTAATCACGCGCACCTTCGGGAGTGGTCTTGATCAGCAGAGGTGTTTCCACCTCCAGGAAATCCTGGTCCGACAGGAAGCGCCGCGCCGCCTGGGACACCAGATGACGCACCCTGAGATTGTGGGCCATGACCGGATGCCGCAGATGGATATATCGGTACTTCAACCGGTTTTCCTCGGTGGCGCTTTCGGCCTCGGACACCAGGAAAGGCAGGGGCCGGCAAGGATTCAGAACGGTCACCTCGGTGGCCACCACCTCGATGGCGCCCGTGATCATGTCGGGATTCACCATGTCTTCGGGTCGCGGGCGCACCGTCCCGGTGATGCCCAGCACCGACTCCAGCTTGAAATCCTTGGCCGCCTCGAGGGGCTGGCCTGACTCGAAAACCACCTGGACGTTGCCGTAGCGATCACGCAGATCGACAAACAGCACTCCGCCAAGGTCACGAATACGGCTGGCCCAGCCGGCGAGCTTGATCTCCTGACCGATGTGACTCTCGGTGACCCGGCCGCAACGGCAGGTCCGCATTTTTCCTTTGTTGTCGCTCACCCTTCCAAAACCTCCCGCACGGCACCCATGAGGTCTGTCTGGGCCACCTGCTTCTGTTCTCCGGTATCAAGATGCTTGAGTTGAATTGTTTCGCTGGCCAGCTCGTCGTCGCCCACCACCAGCAGGAGCCGCGCCCGCCGCAGATTAGCCGACTTGGCCTGGGCCTTCAGGCTGCGGCAGGTGGTGTCCACCTCGACCCGGCAAAAGCCCCGCATCAGGTCAGCCGCCACGAACCCGGCACGCTGGGCCGGAATACTCGTGCAGGCCACATAGACGTCCACGGCTGATTGGCGGCTGCGCTGAGGATCAATGGGTTCATCGTCCAGGTGCAACAAGGTCCGCTCCACGCCGATGGAGAAACCCACCGCCGGGGTGGCCGGTCCCCCACATTGCTCAACCAGGTAGTCGTATCGCCCGCCGCCGGCCAGGCTGCTGGTCTTGCGCCCGTCGGTGGCCTTGATCTCGAAGGTGGTCCGGCAGTAGTAGTCCAGCCCGCGCACCAGCGAGGGATCTTCCACGCAGGGCACGGCCAGATCGGCCAGAGTTCCCAGCACGGTGTCGTGGTGCTGGCGGCAATCATTGCACAGCATGCTGGTGATGGGCTTGAAACCCGCCAGCAGATCCTGCACCTCATCATCCTTGGCGTCGAACAGACGCAGGGGATTGATATCGATCCGACCGCGCATTCCTTCCGGGATCACATCCAGGTTCTCGTTCAGGAAAACCTTCAGATCCTCCAGGTAGGCGGGACGGCAGGCCGGGCACCCTATACTGTTGATGTGCACAGTGAGGCCCTTGGCATCCACCGCATCGAACAGGGCCATGGCGGTCTGGATCACCTCGGCATCGAGCACCGGGCTATCGGAACCGATGGCCTCCACTCCCACCTGGTGGAACTGGCGATAACGCCCGGCCTGAGGTCGATCGTGCCGGAACATGGGGGCCATGTAAAAGAACTTCACCGTGCCCGGCTGGCGGGTCAGGCCATTTTCCAGGTAGGCGCGGACCACCGAGGCGGTCATCTCCGGCCGCAGGGTCAGACTCTCGCCGCCCTTGCTTTCGAAGGTGTACATTTCCTTGTCCACGATATCGGTTCCCGATCCCACCGAGCGCAGAAACAGGTCCGTGCTTTCAATCACCGGGGTCCGGATCTCACCATACCCGTAATTGGCCAGAACCCGGGACCAGTGCTCCTCGCACCAGCGCCAGCGCTCCACCTCTTCCAGCATGATGTCCCGCGTGCCCTTGAGGCGACGGTACTTCAAGTTCATGTTCAACCTTCCCGGGCGTGCCCGTGTCGCGAAACGGCCTGTCCTTCAGCTGGACAGGGGCAGACAATGCAGAGGGACAATATGTGTCATTCGGGTGGGGCTTGCCAATCGGCTTCGCCATTCTCCCGGTATCGGTCCAGATCAGGTTCCAGCAGAATATTGAACCCGGCCAGATGCATGAGCGACAAACCCTCGGCCAGGGAAGCCCCGAGTTCCCCCTGGGGCTCGGATCCCCGTCCCAGGGCGGCCAGGCTTTCGCGGGCATCAACCCGCACCCCACCGGGCAGCTGCTTGGCCGCCGAAACCACCAGATCGGGCACCGGGCCGGTCAGCGGACGCAGGCCCCATTGTGCCTGGTCCATGAGACCGGCGGCCAGGAAGCGCTCCGCATCCCACCCCCTGACCACCACATAGTCGAAGGCCCCGAGTCGAGCCGCGTGGATCACCGGACCGTGGTCGTAGGGATCGGGCCCGAAGCGGAGCCCCCCGGCTCCGGCCATCTGAGCCAGTTCAGGAATGCGCGGACGGCAAACAAGAGACAGTGAATCGCCAAAGGCGATGCGCTCGGGCAAGAGGATGGAAGGGGGCCCATCGCGTGATCCGCTCTTGCGAAAGAGCAGAACTCCCCGAGGGCGTAAATTGCGAGGAGCCGGCCGCCTCCCCACCACCAGAGGTTCGAACTCCTGGCGGTTCAGCTCCAGCGACAGACCGTCGGGGGCCAGGACAAAATCCACCCCCTGGGACAGATAGGTATCGAACTGGAGACGGGTCGCCGCAATTTTCAGTTCCATGTCCTGGCCGGCCACGGCTTCCAGAAACCTGGCCAGAGGGGTGTAAACCCGCTGGGCGCGCTGGATGTCCCCCCCGGAATCGAACACCAGCACCAGACCCTGCACCTTTCCTCGCGACCCGGCGGGCCACAGAAGGGACCCGACGGCCAGGATCAAAACAAACAGGGCGGCCACGATGGTCACCACCAGTCCCGCGCGGGCAGGTCGTGCCGGAGGCACGGGGTTGGCCGTCTGGAGTGGATCAGTCAAGCTGTTCACCACCTGCCCCGGACAGGGTGGTATCGGCCAGGGCGGGCAGGGTCACGGGATTCCCCACAATCACCTGGAACTCCGAGGGGTTCATGCCGATGAGCGTCAACCAGGGAGGGTGCTCGATTTGCCCACTCAGGAGATACACCCCTTCGGGAAGGCTGCCCACGGGCACGGTCACCAGGAAGCGGCTGCGGTCCAGGCTCTGCACGGAGTCGGCCACTCCCCGCACCATCACATCCACCACCGGAGGCGAAACACCCACCTCGGGTTGACCCGCATCCACCAGGGGGATAACCGGGATATTGGCCAGGGTCCGATCCTCCAGCGCGGCGATCTTGAAGGAGGCGCTCACCTCGTCCATACCCAGATGGAGGAAGGGCCCGGGGGATGCCAGCGACAGGGGAAAAACCGAGCTTTCCTTCAGGCGATCCAGGTTGACGCGCAGGGTCGGGACCTCCAGGCCTTCGAGGAGGAACCGAGAGGCCCCCCGGACCAGAATGGAATCAGGGGAAACGGAGGGTGGCTCCAGGTAGTCCAGTCCCGTCGGCAGAGACCCATCGGTTTGCAGGGACACCGGAAGGTAGCGCTGCGCCATGCGATCGACCTGCAGCCGCAGCCGCACCCGCGGAAACACGCTCATGACTGTCAGGTCGGTGAAGACATCACCCGGGTTCACTTCATAGCTGAAGGCCGGCCCCGGAGTACGATCGGCCAGATTGACCCGCACCTCACCCAGATACCGGTTCAGATACTTGTGGGCGAGCAACCGCAGCTTGCTCCCCTCCAGCCGGACGGAAACCTTGGCGGGCAGCTCGCTGCCCTCGACGGTCAAACCCTCGGTCAGTCCCGTCACCCGCAGGGGCAGCCTGGCCGACTGCTCCACCACGGACGTCGCGGCCACCTGCACCCAGATGATGATGGCCGCGGCCAAGCACATTATTTGCAACCCAATACGACTCATGGCTCAGGTATTCCATCGGGCAGGCTCAGCACCTGGCCCACCTGGATCGAACGGGAACGGAGATTGTTGCGGCGGGCGATTTCCACCACTGTGGTCCGGTGCCGGCGGGCCAGATCCCACAGGCTGTCCCCTCTCCGGACAGCATACTTGCGTGTCCAGCTTTCCGGGAGGTTCTTGCCCATGAGCGCCAGGGCTTGACGGTCTCCCTGCCAGGTCAGAACCCCCTCGACCAGGGTGGCCGCCAGGGCACCTCGGCCCTCGGGACTGTTCAATACCTTATAGTCGTCCGGGTTGGAAAGATAGGCAATTTCGACCAGGGCCGAGGGCATGGCCAGGTTGCGCAGCACCTGGAATTCGGCCTGCTTGGATTTGCGGCTGTTCACCACTCCGGAGCGTGAGGCAGCCTCCAGCATGTGATCGGCGAGGCGGGATGACTCGTGCAGAACCCGGGTCATCTTCAGGTCCATGAGGATGCTCATCACCAGGTCGTCATGCACACCGCGCACATCCAGCCCCACCATGTCCGCGGCATTTTCCTTGTCGGCCAGTTCCCGAGCCTCACGGTCGGTCGCCCCCTGCAGGGACAGGAAATAGACTTCCATGCCCGCCACTGATTTTTTGCGGTGGGTGTTGCAGTGCACGGAAAGGAACAGGTCGCCCTGCTCCTCGCGGGCAATATCCACCCGACGGGCAAGACTGGGGTAGTGATCTGTTTGTCGGGTCAAGATGGCCCGGTAACCAGGCAACTGATTGATCAATCGGGCCATTTCCCGGGATACCTGCAGGACCACATCTTTTTCCTGCAGGTCACTGCGAATGGCGCCGGGATCCAGCCCCCCATGCCCAGGATCGATGATCACGGTGAAGGGATTTCCCACCCGATCCACAGGGGCGGGGATGGCCAGGTCCGGAGTCTCGTCCAGAGGCGGAGTGGACGGGGTTCCCATCTCCGGGGCGGCAGAATCGTCCGCAGCGGAGCCGGTCCCCCGGAAAACGTCCACGACCACCCGGTCCGGCCTGCCATCGGCGGCGGGCAGGGAAAAGCTCTTGAAGGTGTAGGCACCTTCCAGATCCAGCACCACCTGGGCCCGTTCATCGCCTTCATTGCGGCGGATGCGCTTGACCAGGCCATCACCCACGGGAATGCTGCCATCCAGGCGGAAAGCCCCCTGGCGCACATTGATCACCAGGCGACGGGGATTCGCAATTTCGCGCACCTCGTAGGAACAGGGCCGGGACAGGTCCAGGACCACCCGAGTGTAGTCGGGGCCCGTGAAATGCCGGACCCGGAGGACTTCAGGTCCGGCCAAGGCCCGACCGCCCGGGACAAGCCCGAGGAAGACCAGCAGACCTGCAAGCAGGACACGCCAGGACCATCGCCTGGTGATGGGAAGTTGAACAGGGAGACGCGGGCTCGGCATCCATCGCTCCTTCGCAGGGCCAAGTAACCGGGACAAACTCAGGCCCCAGCCTTCAGCATCCCGCTGAAAACAGCCTGATCCAGCGCTAACATAGCATACGCCTAGGAAGTTTCAACGGGGAAAGCAGATGGACGGCAGCCCACTCAGTTTCGACTGGCGTAGGAATCCAGAATGTAGGTGATGGGATTGACAGAACGACCCTGCACCCGGATCTCGTAGTGCAGATGGGGAGCCGTGGAACGGCCCGAGTTTCCGGACTTGGCAATGACCTGCCCGCGCTCCACCATGGCGCCCTTCTTGACCAGGATCCGGTCCAGGTGGGCGTACACGGTCATGACATCATTCCCGTGGTCGACCTTGACCACCTTGCCCAGTCCGCGTTGCTGCTGGACCGCCACGACCTTGCCCGTGCCGGTGACCCGGACATCGGTCCCGGCGGGAACCGAGAAATCGAGCCCCCGGTGAAAGGTCTGCTTGCCGGTGAAAGGATCGTTGCGGAAACCGAATCGCGAGCTGAGCCAGCCGGTGTCGGTGGGACGGATGGAAGGAATCTTGGCCCGCATGCTCTCCCGGGCTCCCAGGGTATCCAGGATGGCCTGATAACCCTGGCGCTGAATCCGAGCCTGGCGCAGGAGCTGCCCCAGTTCCTCGTCCAGTCCGTCGAAACTGGCAGCAGGAGGTAGGTGGCTGTCCAGACCGGGCACCTCGGCCCCGGCCAGCATGAGATCGCCACGCCCCCCCACGCCGGCGGCGAAAACCTCGGCATCCAGGGGCTCCAGGTTGACCGCGCTGGCCACCAGGCTCTGGACGTCATAGACCAGGGAAACCTCGTCCTTCAATCCCTCGATCTGGTTTTCCAGACCATGGACCCGGTTATTCAAGGCCAGGTTTTCCTTCTGCAGCCGGGACCCACCGGGCAACCACCCGTTCCCGAAATGCAACCCCAGGCCATACAGCACGCCAACCCCGACCAGAAGGCACATCACGCCCACACCCGTCAGAATACCCCAGCGGGAAACCTTGACCGTACGGGTCGGACCGTGATCTTCGGGCATGTAGAGGAAGGTGTAGGCTTTTTTCAGCTTCATGTACCTGACCAGGGAAAAAACATCGGAAAACGGCACTTTTGCGGGTTATGGACCTCGCAAAAATACCCCAGGGGCGGTGGTTGTCAACAATGAAACCCTGACCAGAGGGTCCCATTGACCACAACCGACGCACCCGGGGCACAGCAAATTGCGGGCCAGAAGGAACAACGTGACCTTCAAAGAAAGGCCACGCCCCTTCTAGTAATAGTCGTACAACATGGCCCGGCTCTTTGAATTCCGGATCTTGACCAGGGCCTTTTCCTTGATCTGCCGGATCCGTTCCCGGGTCAAGCCCATGCGCTCGCCGATCACCTGCAAGGTCTGGGCATCTTCGTAGCTGAGCCCGAAGTACTGGATGATGATCTGGGCTTCCCGCGCGGTCAGAACCGCCAGGCATTTCCGCACGTCTTCACGCAGGCCGCGCTGGAGCACGTCGAAATCGGGCGGCGCGGAGTTGGTGTCCTCCAGGACCTCGGACAGGGGACGCTCGCCTCCGGACATGCCTTCGTCTTCCAGCGCCATCTCGGTGCGGTCCGAGCGCAGGGCGTGGATCACGTCGGCAACATCCAGATCCAGCCGTTCGGCAATCTGGTCGGGTCCCGGGCTGGGAATGCCTTCGTTCTGCAACAAGGACCGCGTACGACCGATCTTGATCAGCAGGGCGGTCTGATTCTGGGGCAGACGAATGGTCCGGCTCTTGTCGAGCAAGGCCTGCATGATCGACTGCCGGATCCACCACACGGCATAGGAGATGAAGCGGTACCCCCGTTCCTCGTCGAAGCGGCGGGCGGCTTTCAGCAGGCCCAGGTTGCCCTCGTTGATCAGGTCAGACAACATAAGACCTTGATTTATATAACGCTTAGCAACAGAGACCACGAAGCGCAGGTTGGCGCGCACCAGGGTCTGCAGGGCTTCTTCGTCGCCCTCGCGGATCTTGATGGCCAGCGCGACTTCGTCCTCGCGGCTGATCAGCTCATAGCGGTTGATGTCACGGAAATAGACCTCCAGGCCCTTTTCGTGCATCGCGGGCAAAATATTCTTGCGGCCAGCCATTGGATTCCTCCATGCCAGCGTGGGGCTTGATCAATTCTCGACCCCGCGTACGCGGGGGGTGACCGTGACGTAGCTTTCCGTGCCCCCTGTCTTCAACAGGATGGACAGGGGATCTCGACGGGCAGCCATCAGATCCCGGACCTGGCCGAAAGACTCCAGATCCGTGATCTCGTGGCCGTCCACGGAAATCAACACGTCACCCGGGCGGATACCGGCTTCCGCTGCGGGTTGGTCTTCTTGCACGCCGACCACCATCACTCCGGTGGCCGCCGTGACTCCCAGGACCTCCTTGAGCCGGGCGACCCGCGGGTCACCATCGGCCAGGGAGGCCACATCCATACCGAGCCACAGTCCCGCAACCTGTGCGGACACACCGGGCTCGTTTTCTATCCACTCCACCGGACGGACACGCAAACCTTCGCGCTGACCGTTCCGGATAATAGCCACTTCGACCTCCTGGCCAGGCGACACGCCCGCCACCAGGAATTGCAATTTGCGCCGGGAATCCACTTCCTGCCCGGCAAAGTCCACGATGATGTCGCCGGGCAACAACCCTCCGGCGGCGGCCGGCGAGTCGGGCAGAACGGACAGCACCCGGGCCCCCTGGTCGGGTTCCCCGGTGGTTTCCTCGCCCACGATCTGCACGATGTCCTCGGTGGTGGCGCCCAGGTAACCGCGGATCACCCGTCCATGCTCCTTCAGTTGCCCGTACACCGACTGCACCAGGTTGCTGGGCACGGCGAACCCGATGCCCTGTCCTTGCGCATTGATGGCCGTGTTGATCCCGATGACCCGGCCCTGGGTATCCACCAGGGGACCGCCGCTGTTGCCGAAGTTGATGGAGGCATCGGTCTGAATGAAGTCCTGATAGCGGGGCGACTGCCCACCGATCTGCAGATCGCCACGGCCCTTGGCGCTCACCACACCCACCGTCAGTGAGCTTTCCAGGGTGCCGAAGGGGTTGCCCACGGCCACGGCCCAGGACCCCACCTGAACCAGGTCGGAATCGGCAAAGCGCAGGGGCTCGAGATCGCGCCCCCGGGGATCGATACTGATCAACGCCAGGTCGGTGTTCGGGTCGGTGCCCACCAGCTTGGCCCGGTATTCCCGTTTTTCGCCGCTGAAGCGGACGAAGATGGCCTCGGCCTGGTCGATGACATGATTGTTGGTCAGGATATCACCGGAATCGGACACGATGAATCCGGATCCGGTGGAAGGCATTTCGAAGCGTCCGCCCTTGCCCTCTTCCTGGGGGAAGAACTGGTCGAACATTTCCTGCAGAGGGCTGGTGCCCACCCCGGCCTGGGTCACCGAACGGGTGATCCGGATGTTGACCACCGAAGGCCGCACAATGCGGCTGACGTCGATGAAGGGCGAGGCATCGGGGGCAGCCACGGCCGGGCGGGTGCCGACCGTCAGAGCCGCGAGGCCCAGGAGCAGCAGCAGGGAAACCACAAACAAAAGACGCGTCCATCGGCTGCTCTGGTCAGTCCTGACCTGAACAACGGATACACCGCGCCTGCGCATAGTTTGGTTTTTCTGGTGCAGCTTCACGTTTTCACCGTCCAGCGAGATGGATTTCGGTGAAGGAGTGAGCCGCTTCCCGGGAATCCACGTGATGGGGATCAAGAGGAATCCCGAGGCATTACAGGGAACAGCTAAATCGTACTCCCAATGAGAACCTTTGTCAACAGACAATGGCGGACAAAAATTGCCCGCCATTATGCGGCCGGATCCGCAGAAAAGGTTCAGTCCCGGGTTGTTTCACCCTCGGGCGGGGTGTCCTCCGCAGGTTCCACCAGGATGGCCGATGCGTCCTGTCCCTTCTCCAGGGCGGGATCCTTGATCAGGATTTCGGGAGCCTCATCCTGCGCTGTGTGGTCCCCTGCGGACGCGTCTTCGGGATCGGCCGCCTCGAAATCTCCGCCAGCTGCGGCGCCGCCGGCTGCCGCCTCGGCAGCCTTGCGCTCGCGGTGCTCCTTCTGGATGCTCTCGATCTCGGCTTCCTTCTTCTTCAGTTCCTGCTCCAGAGCCTCGATGCGGGACATCAAGACCGAAACAGCCGGATCTTCCAGGATCTGATCCTTCCCGTCCTTGATTCCGGTGTACACCAGATTGCCCAGTTCGCTGAACTGGCGCTCGATATCCCGACTGATGCCGAACTTGTCCCAGCGCCGTGTCCCCACCTTGGCAATCTCGGTGGTCTTGTCAGAGGTGACCGAGTAGATATCGACCACATTTTTTTTGACCTCGTCCCACAATGACATTTTGACGTCCTCCTTGGGGTCCCCGCGGTTGATCCACGGAGCAGGTAATACCGCTTGCGGCAAGCAGTTTGTTGCGTCACATTAGGAGCCATGTCAAACTCGCAAACACAGCCCAGTGCCCTCTTTGTGGCCGATTCCCACTTCCACCTGCATCCCGACGCAGCGGAGATCCGCCGGGTCGAGCGCTTCTGTGAGCTGATGGATCTGGCCTGCACGGCAGACCACCTGATCCTGCTGGGCGACATTTTTGACTTCTGGTTCGACTACCCCCACTTCAGGCTGCGGGGGTATGAAACCATCCTCCAGGCTCTGGACCGGGTCCGAACGGCCGGCACCCACATCCATTTCATCGGCGGCAATCACGACATCTGGGCCGCCGGCTACATGCACGAGCGCTACGGTTGCGCCCCCGAGGCGGAACCCCGGATCCTGCACCTGGGTTCCCGCCGGATCATGTTGAACCACGGCGACGGCCTGCTCGGGTACGACTGGGTTTACAATACCTTCAGGACCATGGTACGCACAAGGCTGGGGATTGTTCTGGCCAAATCACTGCACCCGGAGATCCTGTACGGATTCAGTGAATGGCTCAGCGGCACCAGCCGGGGCGCCACCAGGGATGAGGCCCACGAGATCGAGGCCAAGGGCCTGGCCTGGCTCCAGGAGAACCATTCCCCCGACTGGGATCTGCTGGTCATGGGCCACGTTCACCACGCCTTCACCGCCGAACACGAAGGCAAGTCCCTGACCGCCCTGGCCGGCTGGTTCGACACCCTGGGCTACGCAATCTGGCAGGACGGGCAGTTCCAGTTGCGGGATTTCGATCGGGATCCCTTGCCCCAGTTCTGAAAAACGGGCCGGTAACCCGGCCCGTTCCTCCACCGCCTTGTTTTCCGAGCCGTGACTTACCAGACCATGGACAAGCTGAACTTGTGGCCGTCGTCGAACCCGTCGACCTTGGAGTTCTGGTACGCGTAGTCCAGAGCCATGTTGGGCAGGGGCTTGAAGCCCGCACCGGCCGTCCAGCCCAGCAGGTCGTAGTTGACCCGGGTGCCGCCGCGCAAGGTCAGTTCCGGCAGCAGCTCCAGTTCGGCTCCGAAGTGGCCCTTTTCCTTGGTGTCGTTGGGGAACGAGATATCGCCGGCCACGGTCAAACGGCCCATGAGTCCCTCACCCACCGGACTGTAGGACGCCCCCACCCGGTAGGCCGTGGGCATGGGATAGGGCACGGTGTACAGGTTCATGTCGGAGCCCATGTTGGTGGCCGAGGCCCCGAAGGTCAGTCCTTCGATCATGGCCTGGTGGCTCAGAAAAAAGTCGAAGGCCAGGCCCGTGTCGGAGTAGATGTCGATCTCGGAATGGATCATCTTGGCCGTCAGACCCACCCCGAGGCGCTCACCAATGGCTCGGGCGTAGGACAGGCCGAAGCTGATGTCGTAGGGTTTGAAGGTGCCCTCCACCAGCCCCACGTTCTCTTCACTGCGCCGGTCAATGGAATCCCAGTAGAGGCCCGAGAACATGAATCCCACCACACCCCCGGCCATCCGGTGGGCCACAGCGGCGGCTTCCTGGTTGGCCGCGCCCAGGTACCGGTGGTGCTGAAGCACCAGATCGGTCTGGAAATCGGCAAACACGTTGTTGGCCGGGTTCCAGTACAGGGCCGACGCCCCCTGGCTGCTGGCCACACCGGCCTCGCCCATGGCGGCTTCCCTTGCCCCCACGCCCAGCCTCAGGAACAGTCCGCCCGACTCGCCGGGACTTCCGGCCCAGGCCGGCACCGAGGCCAGCACGGTGATCAGGGCCGCGACCAGAAAGATCACTTGGGTATTTTTGCTCAGGCGACGCATGGAATCCCTTTCTTCATTGTCCGGTTTGGGCCCCACCTCACAGGTGTGGCCCGCTTCAATATGGTTGCGGCATGGCCGGCGGGTAAAGGTGAACTTTACCGAACCACCGCCACGCTGATCACGCTGTGGTCGGTGGCGCCATCGTCGCCCACCAGGGTCAGGCGACAGAAGTACATGCCCGACACGGCCCGGTCCAGATCCAGGCTGATGGAAAACGGTTCCCGAGCCGAGACCGGCTGCCAGGCGCTGCTCTCGACCAGTTCCCCGCCCAGATTATAGATTTCGGCCCGAGCCCTCCCGGTGCTCCGCGCGCTGGCCCGCACCTGAAGGGGGCCGCTGAGCAGAGGGCTGGGATAACAGATGTGACTGCCGGAAACCAGACCGGAGCCGCGAGCCGCCGAGGGGTAAGCCGGCCAGGCCGCCCGATCCCAGTTGCCGTTGTGCCACGGCGAGGCGCCCCACATGGGCCAGGGCGCGCCGGGTTCGGCCACCGCGGACCACAGGCTCAGGGTCGACACCGTGCGGGTGGTCAGCTGCGCCCCTTCGTCGTCCAGCCCGGAAATACGGTCGAAGGTTCCTGCGGCCACGAGATCCAGGGCTTCCCCGTCCAGGAAATGCCCCAGTGCCGGCGATCCCGCCGACTCACCCGGCCCGGCCAGAGGCCAGCCGGTCAGGTCCTCGCCCCGCGTCCCCAGACCGAAAATTCGGCCATCCCGCACCGGGAAGAGATACTGGGAAAGCGGCAGATCCGCATCGGTCAAGGTGCAAACCAGCGGCGCGCTGCCCCAGAGGCTCGGCGCCATGTCCTGACGCGGCCGCACGGGCCAGCCGTCCAGCCACTCCCCGTTGTGCCCTGCGCGGCCCAGAATCCCATCGCCCACCAGGGCTCCCCCGGCGCTCAGGCCGGTCACCGGGAGCACGCGCTCGTCCCAGGTCAAGCCAGACAGGATCCGCTCGAATTCACTGTTGAAGACCACGGTTTCGCCCCGACCCATTTCATCCAGGACGACCACGAAGCGCAGCGAGGATTCCGGATCCGCATCGCCCACCAGCCCCGTCACCACGGGCCAGGGGCCGGGCACACGGTCCAGGCTGAACCGGGTGCGGTCGGGGTTCTCGGGAATGCTGACCACGAAGGGGTTGATGGCACGAAGGTGGTGCTCGCCACTGACCGTATCGGCCACCGCCAGCAACATCTGGCCCCAGGCAAAAACGGGCGGAGCGGTGACCCGTACCGCACCCAGCAAGGCGCTTCCGTGCAGGGTGGGCGTTTGGCCCCGGACCAGACTCAGCAGGGTGCTGTCTCCCTGCTCGCTGATGGTGCAGATCCAGGCAGGCTCCTGGGCCGAGTACATGCTGTCCGCTTCCACCGGTCGCAGCACCGCGGGCAACAGACAGCCACTCAACGGGTGATACAACCCGAAACTCGAGGCCGAAAACTCCGCCACCGGAGATCCGTCGTGGTTGAAGGCATAGATGCCGTCGGGGGAGGTGAGCACGATCTCGGCTTCAGGATCATCGTCGATGTTCCCCACCGCCGGCGGCAGGTTCCAGACCACAGGTTCATCCTGGTAGGTCCCCAGGGCAAAGGGCGCGAAGGTTTCCGGATCGCTGTCGTGATCAAGGAATTCGTCCAGTCGCCCGTTGAACACCAGCAACTCGCCCGCGTGTCCAGCGGCGATGATTTCCTCGAAGCCGTCCCCGTCCAGGTCGGCCGCCACCAGGTGGCTGCCTCGCAGATCCAGGCCCTCGGGCAACTGGCGGGAGGCCACAAGCTCGGGCCCTCCCAGCTCGGCCGGCTGTCGGCTGAGCGTGAAGTGCAGGGTGTCGGCATAGGCCAATCCCATGAGGGTGTCGGGAGGACTCACGCTATTGTCGATCGCCACGATGTAGGCGGCAGAGTCCTGCACCACATTGCTGAAACCGGCGAAGGTGATTCCGGTGAAGGCCCCGCCGGCCGACTCGCTGCCGGGACTGGTGAAGGGACCGAAACGGTCATTGTCCTCGCCCCGGAAGCTGTCGTCATCGCCTCCCAGCTGGAAGGCCGAAGGCACGCGTGAGTCCAGGTCCTGGATGCCGTCGGCTTCCTCCAGGTCCACCGACTTCCGCAACGGATTCGCATTGAACAGATTGCTGGGCCGGTCGAAAGAATCCAGAATGACGCCCTCATCGATGTGCCACAGATAGACACCGCTGCCCGCCCCCTTGTCCCGGGGACCGCGGGCGCTGTTCTCGCTCATGAAGAAGTCCCACTCGCTGCCGGCCAGGCGTTCGCGCGTGTCGGTGGCCGGATCGAAGAAGCTGGTGGGTGTGCCGTCGCCAAACTCGGAGTCGGCATCGAAGAAATCGGGAATGTTGTTGCCGTTCAGGTCGCCCGGATGAGTGAACCTCCGGTTGCCGTCGGGGTCCTGCAGACGATAGGCCGCCAGATAATATTCCTGGCCGGAAATATCCACGCGCAGGGCCGCCTCGGGATCGGCCGTGTTTTCACAGGGGGTCAGAAACAGCTCCTGGGCAGGTCCGGCCACCGCCTCGACCGGGTCCAGCCAGCCCATGAGGTACTTGTTGAAGGCGCAGGGATGAGGCGGAATGTACCCCAGGCCAACGAACAGCCCGTAGCCCATCAGACCGAACTCGCCGATGCCCTGACTGTCCGGGCGCCCCGCGGGCGTGAAATCGGACAGGGACAGCATCCCCAGCCGCAGCCCCACCTCGAAGCAGTAAACGCCCAGGCTGCCGAAATAACCCCCGAAACCGTCCACCAGATCCTGGTACTCGGTCTCCGGCAGGACCAGCACATGATCCAGTCCCTCGCCCTCGGGGAAATCGTCCGTGGTCAGGAAGGGCACGGTCAGCTGAGAGTCCTCGACCGCCGACTGAAAATCGTCGGGATCCAGGTAGGTGCTGTATATCTGTTCCGGGGAATCGCCCAGGATGTCGGTTTCCTCACCCGCACCGGCATGCACCAGCAGCACGGTGTCGTACAGCGAAAAATCCACGCGGTCATCCAGGAAAGCCACCACTTCCTCGGCCATGACCAGGGGTTGCTCCCCTTCGCTGGGATGATTGCCATAGTAAGCCATGGGGTTGGGCAGATTCACAACTTCGGGCACGATGGTGTAGTTGAAGCTGAAGGCGCCCCCGCTGACATCGGCGTAGTAGTCGGCCACATCGCGCAGCAGGTGATCGAAGAAAACCGAATCATGCGCGGCATAGTAGATCTCGGTCTGCTGAGGCGGGGGAAAATCGCCGGGGACCATTCCATAACGCCCGAGCATGAGGCTGTCGCTGAAGTCACACATCAGCAACACGGCTTCGATGGTGGCCGGAGCTTTCTCGCCGCGCAGACGGCGCGCCTGTAAACCGGCCGAGCCATCGTTGCGCAACGTGAGAGTGCGGGCATCCAGCTGGTCCTGGAGAACCGGGGACAGAGCCTTGCTTGGCCAGGAAAAACCTGGGTCCTGGACGGGAGACTGCGCCAGCCCCTTCGCTCCGAGGGGAAAGGCCAGGACCAGGATCAAATTCAGAAGGAAAAGGAAGCGCCGGTTATTCATGGACTGCCAATCATGCTGGACGTTGAGGGCGAAGCGCTGGATTGCTTCGAGACATTTCAGAAGCCACGGGATCGCCGGGCATTATAGGAAGGCAGCCCAATCGGGTCAATCCCAGCCTGCCGCAGGCGTCACGCCCCTATCCTCTCCGCAATTTTCTTCTACGGGCCCTCGGGATATGCTATCCTGTCAGGTACCGTATTCCGGATCGAACCCGGAAACAAAGTGTCGGGAGAGCCCGAGCGGGGTTCCTGTCACCCCTGATCGACATTGCCCTGCCGGGCTCTCCCAAGGTGTTGATGTCCCCTGCCGGACGGTTTGCGACCCTTCCCTACTGGCTGCCAACCTCTTCGAGAATCTGGTCCCTCTCCGACCGACGGGTGATGGGGGGAAAAACCATCAACACACTTTTTGACCGCGGGTCAAATCCGCGGATTATCGTCTCGTGGTCGAGCCTCCTCGGCTGGACCCTGAACTCTTGCTGCCACCACTCTTGCTGCCACTGCTCTTGCTGCCTCCGCTGCGGGTGTTCCCGCCGGAGGTCGCACCGCTGCTTTTCGACTTGGGCGCCGATTTCACACGGGGCGGAGCGGTGGGCTGCTTGTTGCTGGACCCGCTGTTGTTGCTCCGGGGCTTGACCACGGGCTTGCTGTTCCGGCTATTGTTGCGCGGCTGCACCCGGGGCTTGTCGCTGCCCTGCGTCCTGTTCGACGGCGACCTGAGGTTGCGCTCGGGTTGCTTGGTCTCGGGACGGGTGTTCCAGACCCGGGATCCTCGGCGACGGGGCTCCACCGGCTTGATGGTCCGCCCACCTTCGGTGGAGCGATCCGGCTTGACCTGGGTACCGCGGGTGGTGTTGTCCCTCTGGGTCCCCGTGCGGGGGTTGGTCCGCACCGAGCTGCTGCTGCGATCCGGGGCCTGCTCGGTGGGCAAGCGACGCGCGGGCTTGAGGGCCGAACGGGTTTCTCCCCCGCCGGAAGTGTGGCGGATATTGGTCCGTTGGGTGCCCTCTCCGGTGCGAACACGGGTGTTGTCCTTGATGCGCAGTCCGGCGGATCCCCGCACGTTGGAGGTCCCGGTGATTTCCGGACGCGCACGATCGGCGCGGGCTTCTCCGCGAATGACGCCGGGCGCTCCGCGACGGCCCAGATCCCGGTCCACGACCCGCCGATTATCGGCCAGCGAGGTCCGCGCACGCATGGCCTCGCGCTGACGGTCATCGGGACGTTCCTTGCCGATCAGACCGGTCACTCGTCCGAACTCTCGGGTCTTCACCTTGTCGGCGCGGGCCAGAGCGCTGCGGTCCAGCGGGCGCCAGCGACGGTGCCCGTTGTTGTAATAGGTGTAGCTGTTGCCCCAGTAGTAGGGGGAATCGTACCAGC
Organism: Candidatus Krumholzibacteriia bacterium; assembly: GCA_036351155.1. Lineage (GTDB taxonomy): Bacteria > Krumholzibacteriota > Krumholzibacteriia > LZORAL124-64-63 > LZORAL124-64-63 > LZORAL124-64-63. The sequence continues at coordinate 23,598 of JAZBOO010000284.1, forward strand.
TGTAGCAGGAGTAGTTCCAGCGCCAGCCCCAGCCATAGCCGGGAGCACAGCGGTACCAGGGATCGTACCAGAAATTGACCCAGGGACGCGTGGTCCAGGGGTCCACGTACACGTAGACCGGATTGGCGTAGATGGGATAGTACCCGTACTGGTCATACCAGTTGTTGTTCCAGCCGTAGTCGTACTGGATGTCCAGGGTACACTCGTCCTGGTAAGGGTCGTAGGCCACCTCGTCATCGAAATGGCACTGGTTGCACAGGTACCGGGGATGGTCCACCTTCTGGTGGACATAGAAACTGGCGTAGTTGGTGACCACGAATTCTTCGCTGTCTTCGAGCCCGGTCACCACGAAGTTGATCTCGTTCATGGCCAGGAAAGGATCGCCGGCCACCTGGAAGTCGTACCGCTTGGTGGCGTTCTCGTGATGGAAATCAAGTTCCAGTTCACGCAGGTCGAAGGGATACGAGCTGACGATGGCTTCGATGAATCCCTCACCCGGCTCGTAGCCGGCCTGCAGACGCTTGGCGCCGGCCACGGGCAGCTGGTACTCATGACCACCGAAGGCAAATCCGTCATCGTAGCGAGTGCGCGGCCACAGGATGTCCACCATCCCGTTGGCGTCGATCCGGTATACCACAGCGTAGGCATCCTGATTGGTCTGGAAACCCACGGTGTAGTAGTCCCCGCGTTGTAGCACCGCCCCATCGTCCTGGCCTTCCAGCCAGACACCCACCCGCAGGGTCTGGGCGCTGTAATCGAAACTGCTGGCGGCTTCAGTTGCCTCGTCCTGGGCCTGCACCGTGGCAGGACCGACCAGACCGAGCAGCAACACGGCCAGGGCCAACAGACAGCTCCCACCCACGGTGGCATTCCACCGGGCCGTCTTCGCGTCTTTCAGCTTTATCCTGTTTTGCATGGCTGCACGCTCCTTTGCTGGAAACATGACCGATCAAAAACTGATCGTCATGGGCTTGAGATCATGAGTCGCGGGCTTCTCCGGAACGGAAAGTTCGGGCAGACCGGCAATGGTCTGGTAAGCCCAGATGATCCCCACGGAATTGCTGGTGATGGCCGTCACTCCGAACTTGGCGTAATGGATACCGGCGATCGGGTCGTCAATTCTCAGGACATAGATATGTCCGATGATGAGTTCCATGGTCCCGGTGGACGAGTAGCCACCGGCCGGGGCATAGGACACGCCCTCGAAGATCAGGTAATTTTCACTGTCCAGGAAGACGCCGAAATCCTGGATTTCCACACCGAGGTGATTGGTCTGGACGTAGGGGACGTTACCCTGGAAAGCAATGCGGATGTCTGCGGTGTTCCCGGGGGCCGTGGGATCAACCCGTCCGTCTTGCAGACGGCTGAAATCCCATCCGGCCAGTGCGGGGTTCACGTTGACATCGAAGACTTCGGTGGCGTCCAGATTCATGGGCAACGGCGCATCGATGACGAACTCGTAGCTGAGTGCGCTTTCACGCCCCGCTTCGTTCACAGCCGTGACGGCATACTCGTACTCCTCGCCATTGACGGCGAGGTCATCGTAGAAAAAATGAAGACCGGAACTGGAGTCGAAATTCTCATCCCAGGCCACCTCGCCGATGTAGGAGAACTCGCGATCGGGAATGTCCTCATCGCCCGGCGTGTAATAACGGCTGTAAACATAGTAGGCCACCACGTTGGGGTTGTAGCGGCCGTCATAAGGATGATAGGACAGGTCGTACCACTGAACAATCACCAGGTTGTCCCCGCTGATACTGTGGACCCCGGTGGGCACCACGGGCGAGGGCAATTCGATGCAGTTGACGCAATCATCGGATTCACAACCGCTCAGCAAACCCAGCAGTAAAAAGATGCTAAGGGCCAGAAGGGTTCCACGGACCCTGAAAATCCGTGGATTGCGGGTATGGGCGCGACGGCCATGCCGTCCGGCAAAGAACTGATCCACCACTTTTCTTTGGCCTGAAAATTTGCTCATCCCTTGAACCTCCTGGCCCGAACTGAACTCGCGGCCTCTCCTTGGCTGTTCTTCCTGCCATTCTCACCATGTATCAGGCAGACTTCGTGCCAGGAGGGTGGCAATTGTTCAGGGAAGTTACATCAGGAAAAATGGAGTGAGGGCCGGAGGGAAAAAGCGGGCAACCAGAATACACATTTCTTTATTTTACAACGTCTTGACAAAATCCAAGAAAGCTCAGCCATCGCTGAAGATGATCCATCTGGGACGAACCAGGTCCCCCGCGATCGGGACAACGGTCCCACCGGACCAGCTCCTGCTGATCGCTAACTGGGACACCATCTCCAAAAAAGGACACAATGGGAGGGAGAAAGAAGGTTATCGGTAGGCATGAAAAAAGAGCCCCGCCTTGCGGCTACCCGTTCTTGAATCTCGCCTTTTCAAGAACAGAAGGGCTCTTTATTTCGAGGATCCGGTGATCAGATCCAGATTTTATTCGTGTTTCGGGAGAAAGGTCCCGAGTTCTCTCTCATCGGCCGAGAATAATTGTTAAGACCCCACCTCTTCACAATCATCCAGCCGACACTTCTTGATGAGAACTTCCTCTTCGCCGGTAAGCAGTTGAGGAAAAAAACCTCGACTCTCCCGAAAACACGAAACTCGTTCAACTTGGAAGAGGATCCCTGTAACTCACCCCTTCAACACACGGCATATTGCACGACGCATACCAGAAACCCTCTTTTGCCAATAAATGTTAAGTCTTATGTTGACAACATGTTACGAGGAACGGGACACCTCTTGATTCCACTGCACGGCAGAGGGTTATTAAATGTTTTTATAGTTTTTCAGGCAAAAAAATAACCCGTTGCCAAACAACGAGTTAAGGTATAAAAAAAAAGACCAGCCCAACCGAAGAATGCCCTTCAAATTAACAGTTCAGGCACCCGGAATGAGCCGGGACCTCAAGAAGCAATGCCGTAATGCTTGATCTTCTTGAGCAGGTTGGGGTAGCTGACCTTGAGCAGACGGGCTGCGGCGGACTTGTTCCCCGCGGACACCTTCAGGGCGCGCTCGATCTCCCGGCATTCGATCCCCGCCAGGGTCTCCTTCAGCGGGACCACTCGACCACTTTCCGATGATTCGGGCGCGGAATGGAACTGGGTGAACTCCCGGGGCAGGTGCTGCGGTCTCAACACACCATCGCCCTGGGCCAGAACGATGGCCCGCTTCAACGTTTTCTCCAGCTCGCGAATATTCCCGGGCCAGGAGTGGTGCACCAGCAGGTCCATGAACACCCGATCCAGCGCCAGAGGAGCCGTGCCGAGTTCCTGGCAGAATCGCTGGCTGAAGTGCCGAGTCAGCAACTCCACGTCGTCGGCCCGTTCACGCAGCGGTGGAATGGTCAGGGGGAAGTCCACGAGGCGATAGTAAAGATCCTCGAGGAACCCACCGGTCCGGGAGCGCGCATGAAGATCGGTCTTGGAGGCGGCCACGATGCGGACATCGACCTTGGTTTCCCTGTTGCTGCCCACCGGGCGCACCGACTTGGTGTCCAGAAAATGCAGGAGCTTGCCCTGCATGGCCAGCGGCATCTTGCCGATCTCATCCAGGAACAGGGTTCCACCCTGAGCCTGGACCAGCAGCCCCTTCTTGTCGTTGTCGGCGCCGGTGAAGGCACCCTTGACGTGCCCGAACAGCTCACTTTCGAGGAGACTGTCAGGAATGGCCGCACAGTTGATGGACAGGAATTCCTTGTCCGCCCGCTTGCTCAAGGCATGAATGGAGTAGGCCAGCAGCCCCTTGCCGGTGCCCGTTTCCCCGTTCAGCAGGACGGTCAAGTCGCTGGGCGCCACTTTCTGGGCCAGAGCCAGAACTTCCAGCATTTTGCTGTTCTGGGTGATGATGTTCTCGAAGCTTTCAATGCGCTCGATGGGGGTGGAAACAGCAGAACCCCCGGAAGACCGCCCCTTCTCGAAAAGGAACAGGGCCAGGAACCCCATGTAAGTGGCCAGGAAGTCCAGGGCCGCACGGTCAAAACCGCCCTTGCCCCGTTCCGCCGCAGCCTTGCCCAGGAAAAGCAACCCGAATTGCCGCCCGTGCAGCGCGATGGGCATGAACACGCAGCTGGCGGCAACCGACCCCAGGGCGGGCACTTTCTCAAGAAGGTCATCGTGCTCGGCCAGTCGGGAGAACAGGGTGGTTCCGCTCCGCCGTCCACTGGCCAGCTCGGCATCGAACCAGCGGGTCAATTGCTGGGCCAGGTTGTCGGTCAAGCCACGGCGCGCGGTGATCCGCAAGCCGGCTCCCGGCACCTGATCGTCCAGCATCGCAATGAATCCGTGGTCGGCCTGCACCCTCTCCAGCCCGGCATCGAGGATGGTTTCCAGGTTGCGGGGAACCGAAGTGTCGGTGCGGGCAAATAGCCCCGGCAAGCCGGAAATGGCCTGCAGGTGGCTTTCCGCGCTACCCACTCCGGTCAAGAGGCCGGACTCGATCATGTCCCGCAGCCGCACCACCTGGAGGCTGAGTTTCTCGTCATCCAGGCCGGTGGCGTGGCGTTCGAACTCGAACACGGTCAACAGGGCATCGTCGAACTGCCGCAGGTGAACCTGGATATGGGCCAGCTGATCCAGTACCCGGCACAGCATGTGGTCGCTGACCTGGTTGGCCCCACTCTCCTGGGCATCCATCAGGTAACGGCGCAGAAGCAGCAGCAGACCCTCATCGGCGGTTTCGCGCCGGATATCGGCGTAGCGGATGATGGTCTGGCACCAGAGGTGGTTCAAGCGCTGTTCGGAAAAGGTGGCGATGGCTTCGCGGAAGTGGTGGTCCACCTGCTGCAGATCATTCTGGGCGGCATAGGCCCGACCCAGCACACTGTGACAGAAGCCCAGCTCGTAGAGCTCACCGCATTGTTCACAGACCGCGATGGCCGCCTGGCTGACAGCCACGGCATCTTCCAGCTCGCCGGCCGCCAGATGGGCCTCGCCAATGCGGCGCAGCAACTCACCCTCGAGATCGTTGCCCACGGCAATGCGGCGGCTCTTGTCCAGACCCAGCTGGTAATTGAACTGGGCCTTCTCGACCTGCCCCCGGGACAGCAGAATATCGCCCAGGTACTCGTCACAGATGGTGGCTTCCCGCAGGTACTGGTATTCCTCGGACAGGGTCTTGGCCGCCAGAACCAGCTCTTCGGCCCGAGCCAGTCGTCCCGACTGGATTTCCAGCCGCCCCATGGCCAGGCTCAGGCGGGCCTGATGCTGGACATCGCCCAGAGACTGGGCCAGCCGCAAACCTTTTTCCAGGTAGGGCCGGGCCTCTCCCAGGCGTTCGATCTTGGTCAGGATGATCCCCTGATTCAGGTAGAAACGGGGCAGCAAATGGCTGGCACCGATCTGCTCGGCCAGGCTGAGGGCCTTGTCCATGAGGGACTGAGCCTGATCCCAGTGGCAACGGTTCTTGTGCAGGAGGGCCAGGTTGTTCAGCAGGTTGGCCACACCCAGGTCGTTGCCGATCCGGCGAAAGGTGGCCAGGCTGTCGCTGTAGAATTCTTCAGCTTTTTCCATCCGTCCCAGACGATAGTGGACAATGCCCATGCCTGCCTGGAGTCGGGCCACATCGGCGTGTTCGTCGGTCAGGGCCAGAACGGAAAAAGCGGACTTGGAAACCTGGAGCGAGTCCTGGAGCTGGCCGCGCTCGCGGTGGACCACCGCTTGCCGCACCTGAAAAACGGCCTTCTGCACGGTCATTTCGGGCCCGGCGCCGGCGTCGGCGCTGGCACGGATCAGATCCAGGGCCTCGTTGATCAGATGCTGAACCTGGTGGTAATCGCCGAGAAGGATGTTGGTGTCGGTGGCCTTGCGCAGAACATTCAAAGCCCGATCGAGCGGCAATTGCACCAGAATCTGGTCATCCAGCAGCTGACGGTAGTAGTCGAGAGCCGACGAATAGGCCGAGGCGTGGAAATGCAAGTCTCCCACTTCCTCGAGTCGGGCCCAGTCCACCTGACGGGCAGAAGCCTCCATCGGGTGTTGTTCGGGGTCAAACCTGTGATTTCCGTCCTGGTACTCTCGCATCAACCGTATCCCTTGGCGAGTCAGTGGATCGGTGACAGTTTTTTTGCTGCCTCAAGGGCCGCCAGAGCGGCCCTTAGGGCATCAGCATGAACTGCAACATCTTCAGGTAGATGAATTGTGAGAAATCCATCGTGTCGTCATCACCCAGGAATCCGCCAAACAGATTGAACAGATCGGATTCGCCGGCGCGCGCGCCGTATCCGCCGCCCACACTGTCGGGATCGCCTTCACCACCGTCGGTGGGCCCACCCAGACTGTCGCTGACATCATCCTCGGTGTTCTGATACACCGTGGTTCCGTCTTCCAGTGTGGGAAGGCCTGCTAACGACGCGTGAATGGGCTGGGCCGAAACGACGGTCAGCAGCACGAGTGCCACCAACATGATCGTTCCCTGCATAACCCTCGTCATTTTGCTCTCCTTCACGGACTGCACCCCGTCTTGCCTTTTTTTGAAAACCCGCGCGCCTCCATGCCCGAGCCGCGTCAGATCGTAAGTTCCCCTTTGAACCCTATATTTAAGGATGCTCTCAAGTCTGGTCAAGCCTTTTGGCCCGGTCAATCCTCGTTTCCTGGCTGGGTTCGCAGTCCGTACTTGGTGATTTTCTTGTACAGGTTACTGCGCTGCATCCCCAGCTTTTCTGCCGTCTTGCTCACATTATAGAGGTTTTCTTTCAACTTGTGTTGCAGAAAAGCAGTTTCACTCTCCGATTTGAAATCCTGGAAATCCCGGCAGGCGAAAAAGGACGGCTGCTGGGACACGGCGCTGGCGGCCCCTGGCAAAAGAGGCAGATCCGCCGGTTTGACCACGTCGCCAGGACACAGAATCAGCAGTCTTTCCACCAGGTTACGCAATTCACGAACATTTCCCGGCCAGGAGTATTCTCGCAAAATGGCCATGGTTTCCGCAGAAAAAGTACGGGGTGGGGAATTGAGCTTGACCCCGAGATCGGCCATGAACCAGTCCAGGAGCAATTCCACATCGCCGGGGCGTTCCCGCAGGGGCGGCAAATGGACAGACAGGACGTTCAGGCGGAAAAAGAGATCCTGGCGGAATCCCGACTCAGGGGCCGAAAGATCCCGGTTTGTGGCCGCCACGATGCGGACATCGACCTCCCGGGTCTCGCTGCCGCCCACCCGCTGGAAGCGGTTTTCTTCCACCGCCTTGAGAACCTTGGCCTGGGCTTCGGGATTCATGTCGCCGATTTCATCCAGAAACAGCGTGCCGCCATCGGCCTGCTCGAATTTCCCCACCCGCTGACGATCGGCACCGGTGAAGCTCCCCCGCTCGTGCCCGAACAACTCGCTTTCCACCAGTTCGTGGGGGATGGCGGCGCAGTTGACCTCGACCAGGGGTCGGTCGGCCCGACGGCTGGCCTGGTGAATGGACCCCACCACCAGTTCCTTGCCCGTCCCGTTCTCGCCCGTCACCAGGATGGTGCCATCGCTGGCCGCCACCTTCTCGATGAACTGACGCACCTGCTGCATGGGAGGACTTTGCCCGACGAGGGGGCTGGCGATGGCCGTCTGTTCCTGCAAGATGCGCCGATCCGAGAGAACCTGGAAATGCTCCAGGCAATTGCGGAGACTGACCAGAAGCCGGGATCGATCCAGGGGCTTCTCCAGATAGTCGTAGGCTCCCTTCTTGACCGCTTCGACAGCGGTTTCGATGGTGCCGTGCCCCGAGATGACGATCACCGGGACCCGCGGCTTGTCGGGCCCCAGCTTGGCCAGGACCTCGAAACCGTCCATCTGGGGCATCTTGATATCCAGCAGCATGACATCAGGCTGCTTCTTGTCGACCAGCTCAAGGGCCTCGGCACCTGACCCCGCCTTGAGGACAGCATAGCCCTCGTAGCTCAGGATCTGTTCGAGGGTCTCCCTGATGGCCAGTTCGTCGTCGACGATGAGTACGGACTTCACAGGTCATCCTTGCGGATTGAAGGAAAATGAGGGTTATATGGGCGGCAGGAACACCCGCCGACAGTGAATCTGCACCTGGCGGCAGGCCGCTGTCAAGACCATAACCCCGTGCCGAAAACAGGATTCATGAAACCCCTCATCCGCTCCCTGGTTCCCGCCGAGCTGGCCCGTCTGGTGGCCGAGTCCGGGCTGCCCCCTTTCCGACTGCGCCAGCTGTCTGAATGGCTGTACCCCCACGCCGCCTGGCAATGGGACACCATGTCCAACCTCCCTCGCAACCTTCGCGACCGCCTGGCCCAGGATTTCGATCTGGCCGGTCTCGAGCTGCAGGAGCGTCAGGTCTCGGAAGATCGCACCCGCAAGTTCCTGTTTCGTCTGCGGGACGGCAGCACCATCGAAAGCGTGATCATTCCCACCGGAGACCATCCTACCTTCTGCCTGTCGACCCAGGTGGGATGTGCCATGGCCTGCCGGTTCTGCGCCACGGCTCGGGGTGGGCTGGTACGCAATCTGGAGCCCGGAGAAATCATCGAGCAGATTCAGCGCCTGGAACAGGATCTGAAGGCCGAGCCGGTGCCCGGCCTGGGCGGCAAGCAGCACAACGTGGTTTTCATGGGGATGGGTGAACCCCTGGACAACTGGCCGGCCATGGCCGCCAGCCTGGAGATCATGACCCACGAGCAGGCACTGGGCCTTTCCCGCCGGCGCATCCAGATTTCCACCAGTGGTCCCCGCGAGGGGCTGGAGCTCCTTCTGGCGGCGGCACCCGGCGTGGGCTTGACCCTGAGCCTGGGCGGAAGCGATGACGCCGAGCGCAAGAAGGTCATGCCCGTTCCTGGCCGCACCCCGGTGACCGAGGCGGTGGATCTGGCGGCCCGCTACGCCAAGGTGACCGGGCGCCGCGCCACCCTGGCCTGGGTGCTGATCAAGGGCAGCACGGACAAGCTGGAGCAGGCCGCCCGCCTGGTCAAGCTGGCCCGGCGGGGCAACTTCAAGGTGAATCTCATTCCCCTGAATCCCCTGGACGACATCGATCTGGAACGACCCGAGGAAAAGGGCACCCTGGCCTTCCAGGAAGTTCTGACCGCCGCGGGCATCGACACTTTTATTCGACTGAGCGGCGGGCGTGATATTGCGGCGGCTTGCGGGCAGCTGCGTCGGCGGCGTGGAGCCTGAGGACAAAAAAACTCCGGGCCCATGAGGCCCGGAGAAAAATCGGCTGGATGATGCGGCGAAAGTCAGATGACGTCGGCCAGATTGGTGCGGTCCAGAGCACCGGTCAGGGCGCTCTGGGCTTCCCGCCAGACCCCGGCCACCGCGCAGGTGTCGGCATCCTTGCAGGGATCAACCTTGCGCAGGCAGTGATTCAACACGATGCCACCTTCACAGACTTCCACCACTTCCCGCAGCGTGATGTCCTTGGGATCGCGCCCCATGCTGAACCCACCCTTGACCCCGCGATGCGACTTGACGATGCCGGCCTGGGCCAGCATCTGGAAGATCTTGGCGAGGAACGCTTCGGACACCTCGCAGGCGCCGGCAATGACCTTCAGCTGCACGGGAGTGTCGTCCTGACGGCGGGCCAGTTCCTGAAGCCCGCGGATGGCATATTCGGTCTGACGGGTGATCTGCAGCATGTACGGGACCTCGGAGGCTTAAGGTTCGTTCCCTGATGTCGTTGTCCAGAAAACGAAGAAAAACTCTTGCCTGCCAATTGTCAACTGAAGTTGTCGGGTACCACGTCCAGCGCCTTGACCGTCATGCCCGTCAAGGGCATTTTCGACAATGAGTTAGCTCTTGAATACAGGCCTTCCATCAGAGATTTTTCCTTAAAGAATTCCCTGGCCAAAGAGGATCTGGCCTCGAGATCGGCGCCGGCCTGGGAGCACGAGGCGTCCGGGGTCCCCCCCGGACCGCCATCAAGCAAAAAGACCCGCACCGTCAAACGATAGCGCGTGATGGCATGGGAGAACCTTCCGCATTCCCTGGCTTCGCTCAGATCACAGTCAACACCGGCCCGGGAAAGGCGCCCTGCCAGGGGACTGTCGGGACTCCACCTGAGAGTGACCGGGATCTCCTGCGGGACATACCAGACGGTGGTGGGCAACCCCAGCATGCCCTGCTGCAGTCCCGAAAAATCCGATCGCACCGGCTCCACCTCCCGCCCTTGCAACTGCAGATCTGCCGGCCCGGTGGCCGGGACCAGCCAGAGCCCCTCCCGGTTCTTCAAGACCAGCAGGCAGGCTTCCACCGGCAACGGCGCCTCACGTCGGGTCGGCAGTGGGATCAGATCGGCCATTCCGGCCAGGCCCGCCCGACAGTGGTCCAGCACGGGGCAGGTGTCGCAAGCGGCCCGCCGAGCGCCGCACACCAGGGCACCCAGTTCCATCATGGCCTCGTTCCACTGGCCGGGATCCGTGGCGGGAACCAGCCGGGCGGCCCAGAGAGAAAGGTCCCGCGGTTTGAGGGAGTCCAGCTGATCGGGATGGCCCGCCAGCCAGCGGGTGAGCACCCTCCTGGCGTTGGCATCCAGGGCGGGCACCCGCTCCCCCAGAGCCTGGCTGGCGATGGCTCCGCTGGCATAGGGTCCCACCCCGGGCAGCGCCGCCCATCCGGCCTGAGAATCAGGGAGCTCTCCCCCCTGGGCCATGACCTGACGGGCCGCCTGATGCAGATGCCGCGCACGACGGTAGTACCCCAGCCCCGACCACATGGCCAGGACCTCCTGCTCCTCGGCCTGGGCCAGTTCCCGGACCGAGGGAAAACGGGCCAGGAAACGGTTCCAGTACCCCTCCACCACGGACACGGTGGTTTGCTGCAGCATGGTCTCGGCAATCCAGGTGCCGTACAGGGTGCGGTCCCGACGCCAGGGCAAGGGGCGCGCCACTTCCTCGAACCAGCCCAAGAGATTGTCCCGGAGGGCCTTGATTGTCTGGTCATCGAGGTCGAACATGACACCTTTCCCCTGTCAATTCCCACAGGCAGGGCGTTGACAAATCAGAGTGCAAAGAGTAAGGATTGTCTTTTTGACGAGGGATATTCCCCAAGTTGCCACTTCCTCGATGGGAGCCTGCCATGTCCGTGCAAACCCTTCCCGAACTCTTCCTGGCGGCGGTCCACGACCACCCGCGTCCGGACCTGTTCACCTACCGGGACCGGACCGGGCACTGGCAGGACATGTCCAGCGAGGAAGCCCTGCGGCGGGTCCGGGCCCTGCGTCACGGCTTGCAATCCCTGGGTGTCAAGGCCGGGGACAACGTGGTCATCCTTTCGGAGAACCGGGTGGAATGGGCCCTGAGCGACCTGGCAATCCTGTGCGCCGGCGGGGTTTCGGTGCCCATCTACAGCACCCTGTTGCCCGAAACCATCGCATACATCTTGAACGACTGCCAGCCCCAGGTGGTCCTGGTCAGTTCCGAAGAACAGGCCAACAAGGTCAACCAGGTCAGGGACCAGGTTCCCACCCTGAAAGACGTGGTGGTTTTCGATGAGGTGGCCGTGCCCGGTGCGATGAGTTTCGAGCAGCTGCTACGCATTGGCCAGAACCAGGTGGAGAGCAATCCTCCCGCCCCCAATCAGGACTGCGTGACGGTGGACAAGGACGCCCCCTGCAGCATCATCTACACCTCCGGGACCACCGGCAATCCCAAGGGTGTGGTGCTTTCCCACTGGAACTTCGTATCCAATGTGAAGGCCATCGAGAGCATCTTCGATTTCTACCCCACGGACAAGGCGCTTTCGTTCCTGCCGCTTTCCCATGTGCTCGAGCGCATGGCGGGATACTACACCATGATCAGTGCCGGCGCGGGCATCGCCTACGCCCAGCGCATGGACACCGTCCCGGTGGATATCCTCGAGGCCAAGCCCACCATCTTGATCAGCGTGCCCCGGCTGTACGAGAAGATTTACGCCAAGGCCATGGCCACTGCCGTGGGTTCGGGCAGTCTCAAGAAGAACATCTTCTTCTGGGCGCGACGGATCGCCATGGAATGTGCCGACCTGTCAGTCGAGGGCAAGAAGCCAGGCGGCTGGCTGGCCTTCCAGCAGAAGGTGGCCGACACGCTGGTCTTCAAGAAGCTGCGCAGCAAGCTGGGAGGCAACGTGCGCTTCATGGTTTCCGGTGGGGCCCCCCTGGGCATGAAGATCAACAAGTTCTTCCACGGTTGCGGGCTGGTGATTCTGGAGGGCTACGGCTTGACCGAGACCTCGCCTGTGCTGTCCTGCAACTACCATGGAAACATGCGTTTTGGCAGTATCGGCAAGGTTTTGCCCGGCACGGAAATCGAAATTGCCGAGGACGGCGAGATCATGGCCCGCGGCCCCCAGGTGATGATCGGGTACCACAACAACGAGGAGGCCACCCGGGAAGTCCTGAGCGCCGATGGCTGGCTGGCCACCGGGGACATCGGCCACCTGGATGATGATGGTTTCCTCTACATCACCGACCGCAAGAAGGACATCATCGTCACCGCCGGCGGCAAGAACATCGCGCCTCAGCCCATCGAAAATCGGTTCACCGCCGACAAGCTGGTCACGCAGATGGTGGTCATCGGGGACCGCCGATCTTTCCTGACGGGATTGATCGTCCCCAATTTCGAGGTCCTCGAGGAATGGGCCCAGAAGCATGAAATTGCCGCGCCTACCACCGCCGCCTTGCTGACCCATCCCCAGGTCCAGGAGCTGTACAGTCAGTTGATGGACCGCATCAACGGGGATCTGCCCGGCTTCAACCAGCTGAAGAAATTCACCTTGCTGGAGCGTGAGTTCACCCTGGAAGACGGAGAGCTGACGCCCACCATGAAGGTCAAGCGGTTTGCCATCAGCAGGAAATATGCGGCAGTGATCGACAGGATGTACCCTGCGGCCATTCCCGGCGAGGAAGGCGACGGGTGAGCAGCGAACCCTCCCTTGAAACGGGCCCCCGCCAGGTAACGCCCCCCCTGTCGCGCTGGATGCAGCCCATGTTCTGCACCGCCGTGGGGCTGGTGGGCAACTCCCTGCTGTCGGCGGGCAAGATCACCGTGGGCATACTGGCGGGGTCGGCCGCCCTGGTGGCCGATGGCTACCACAGCCTGGCCGACGTGCTGAGCGACATCGGCATTTTGCTGGCGCTGAAGGCGGCCAACCAGCCACCCGACGACAATCACCCCTACGGGCATCACAGCTTTGAAACCCTCGGGGCCATCATCGTGGCCGTGTTCATGCTGGGCACGGCGGTCATGATCGGGCGCGAGGCCATCCTGGCAATCCTCGAGGGAGATTTCAAGCATCCGGAGTGGGCCGCCCTGGTGGCCTCCCTGGTGTCCGTGGTGATCAAGGAAGTCATGGCCCGCTACACGATCACCGTGGGCAAGCATCACAACAGCCCCGCCCTGCTGGCCAACGGGGCCATGCACCGCTCCGATGCCATCAGCTCCCTGGCCGCCGCCGCAGGTATTGCCGGCGCCATGGCCGGGTGGCCCATACTCGACAGCATCGGGGCCTTCGTGATTGCCCTGTTCATCTTGCGCATGGGCTGGGAACTGCTGCGGGAAAACGTGATGGCGCTGATGGACACCATGCCCGACCAGGAACTGGTGGGCCAGATCCAGGCCGCCGTCGAAACCGTGCCCTGCATCCAGGAAGTCCGGGCCTTGCATGTGCGCCAGCGGGGGTCCTGGTTCCTGGCCGACCTGCGCATCGCCGTGCACCCCGAACACACCATCGCCGTGGCCCACGACATCGCCCATCAGGCCGAGGACGCCGTGCGCGGCGAGGTCGCGAAGATTGCCCGGGTATTCGTGCATGTGGAGCCAGGTGAGTTCAAGGACGAGCCCCGCTGCCCTACTTGCGATCCTTCCGGTCACCAAGCACAACGGTGAAGTTGAGCGGGGAACCGTCGCGCAACAAGGTGATCTCCACCAGGTCGCCGGGGTTGTTGGCCCGCAGAGCGCGGGTGAAGGTGGGCAGGTCGGTGACCTCGTGCCCGGCCAGCGTGATCAGGACATCTCCCTTCAGCAATCCCGCCTCGGCGGCCGGGCTGCCATCGAACACTCCGGCCAGCTTGTAACCCGCCATCTCCTCGGTGAAATCAGGCAAGGTTCCCAGCCAGGAGCTGCGGTTCTGGGGCCCGTCGTCGTCGCGCAGTTCGGGCTGAGCCACCATGATCCAGGTGGAATTTTCCGGCCGCGTGACCGCCTGGACCGCCAGACGAAAACCGTAGTCGGCCACGGCCTCAAGCCCGGAGTAGTTCAGTGTTTCCCAGGTGTCGGCGGGCGTGTTGTACTGACGGTACGGGCCGCCGAAAACAAACAGCACGGGCACTTCGCGTGTGTTGAACACCATGTGATCGCTGCCCGACCAGCCCCCTTCGGCCAGGCTCAAGGTCAGGCCCCCGTCACCGGCGGTCCGGGCCATCTCGCGAAGGTTGGCGGCGGTGCCCACCCCACTCACGTAGAGGGTGTTGTCGGAGACTTGACCCACCGTGTCATAGTTGATCATGAGATCCACCTGATCGAGAGCCAGGGGAGCATGGTTGACGAAATAGCTGCTGCCCTGCAACCCCACTTCCTCGGCCCCGAAGAATACCACCAGCAAGCTGCGGCGATGGGCTTCAGACTCCAGGTGCGACAGACGCTCCATGATCTCGGACACCACCACGACGCCGGAGGCATTGTCGTTGGCGCCCGCATAGAAGGCCCCCGGAGCCGGCACCGCGGTCGGGTCCTGGGCGGCCAGCAATCCCAGGTGGTCATGATGGGCCCCGATGATCACCCAGCGGTTCGCCAGATCACCATGACCGGCCAGGGTCCCGGCCACGTTGAGGCTGGTGTGTCCGGCCAGCTCCTGGCCCAGCCAGCCCGTTCCGGTCAGGTCAAATTCCTGGAGCCAGCCGCCGGCGAACGCCGGCTGAAGGCCGCTCTGCTCCATCCACTCGACCAGGAGCTCGGCGGTGGCCGCGGTGGCCGGGGTGCCGCTGCCCCGACCCGCCAGCTCGGGCGCGGTCAGGGTCTGCACACGTGCCGTCATCCTTGCGACCGGAGTTGTATCCTGGCCGGCGGCCGGATGAGCAGCCACCAGCAGACTCACTGTCAGCAGAAGGAGAAGGAAAACGCGCGTCATGATGTAGTCTCCATTTCTGGCCTTCGATTACCGTCCCTGGGCCGTGCCCATACCCCGCGGATCGCTGGCCCCGGTGAGGGCACCGGTCTGCCGATCCCGCACGATGATCTGGGCATTGCACATGGGACTGCGGGCTTGCAGGAGGTGTCCCTTGTCCGCGAGAAGGGCGGCCGTGTCGGGACTCAGGCCAAAATGCTCGTGGTAAAGAACCCGTGGGTACCACTGGTGGTGCAGACGAGGCGCCGAAACAGCCTGAAGCGCATCCATGCCATGGTCCACAACGTTGATGATGGTCTGCATGGTGGTCGAAATGATCTTGGAGCCCCCGGGAGCTCCGGTGACCATCCGGACCTCCTGGCCCTCCAGGACAATGGTGGGTGTCATGCTCGACAGCGGCCGCTTGCCGGGCGCAATGCTGTTGGCCTCGCCGCCCACCAGCCCGAAGGCGTTGGGCTGTCCAGGCGCAGCCACGAAGTCATCCATCTCGTCGTTCAGGACGATACCCGTACCCGCAGCCACCCAGCCCGAGCCGAAGCTGAGATTGATCGTCAGGGTGGCCGCCAGGGCATTGCCCCGGGCATCGACCACACTGAAATGGGTGGTCTCGTCACTTTCGGCCGGCACCAGAGGAGCACCCACGATGGCCGTTTCTGGGTAAGCATGGTCCGGATCGATCAGAGCACGCAGAGAGTCGGTCCTGTCGGTGGACAGAAGCATATCCAGGGGCACGGGAACAAAATCGCTGTCCCCCAGATAAAGGCTGCGGTCGGCATAGGCCAGCTTCATGACCTCGGCCAGAAGGTGTCCCGTGGCCGCAGACCCGAACCCGGTGGCCGAAAGATCGAAGGGCTCGAGCAAGGCCAGCATCTGCAAGAGGTGCACGCCTCCGCTGCTGGGCGGCGGCATGGAGACGATGGTCAATCCCCGGTAGGTGCCGATCAACGGCTGCCGCCACTGGGGGTGATAGTCTTTCAGGTCGGCCAGGGTCAGACCCCGGGGATCATCCTGACGCACCGTGGCCACCATGTCCCGGGCGATGGGCCCGGTGTAGAAGGCGTCGCCCCCCTTTTCGGCGATGGCGGCCAGGGTCAGGGCCAGGTCCTCTTGAACCAGAAGATCCCCCACCGCCGGCACCTGATTACCGGGCAGGAAGATGGCCCGGGCCGCAGGATTGAACCGGTCGGCATGATAGGCAATGCGGGTCTGAAGCAACGATGAAACGGGAAACCCGGTGGCGGCCAGCTGCCGGGCGGGTTCCACCAGATCGGCCCAGGGAAGAGTTCCCATTTCCCGGTGCAGGCGTTCCAGGCCGCGCACCAGCCCCGGTACAGCCACCGACAGCGGCCCATCCCGACTCAGGCGCGGGTCGACCTCGCCCCCGTCAAGATACATGTCCCGGTGGGCGTCGCGGGGCGCCACCTCGCGCGCGTCCAGGGCCCGGAAGCGGTCATGACCCGCCTCGTAGGAGACCAGGAAGCCGCCGCCGCCCAGGCCCGAGCTATAGGGTTCCACCACGGCCAGGGCCAGGGCGGTGGCCACCCCCGCATCGAAGGCATTGCCCCCCTGCAGGAGAATGGCCAGCCCCACCTCCGTGGCCAGGGGATGCGCACTGACCACCATGCAGGAATCGCCGTGGGCGGGAGACTCCACCGCCACGGCCGGCCTCGAAACAGCCAGGGCCAGGAGCAGGAAAACCAGGATCTGAGATTTCACGCCACCTCTCCTCTGCCAATCACGCCCTGAAAGGCGGTGGTTCCGCCACAATGCCTGCCGAAAATTTCGCTGAAGAGCTCCAGATTTCCCTGCATCTGCCCGGATGGGTAGCCCGCCGTGGCCATGATGACCGCCAGAATGCCGCGCGTTCTGGTGCTGACGCTGGTGCGGGCCGAGTCGCTGGTAGGCGAGCCGAAAGGCCCCTCCCGATCGAACAACCCCAGCCGCCCCTCGAGGTGGACCGGTCCCTTGCGGATCCCCGGATACTCCTCGCCGGCTGCGCCGGTCCGCAGCTGGACATCGCCCTGAACCAGGGCCAGATCATACATCCCGATGGGTAGCAACATGCTCAGGGAAGAAAGGTTGCAGCTGTCGACGGCATTGTTGATCCGGTACAGATCCTGCCCCTTGAGCACGCGGCGCAGCAAGGCTTCGCTGCTGGGCCGGTGACGCGAGGGATCCATCCCGAAGCTCTTGTACAGCTGGCGCGCTTCGGTCAGGCCGGCGATTTCCGAAGGCAACTTGCCCTCATGCTTTTCCCTCAGGCTGGGAGCCAGGGCCACGCTGTCCTCGGCTGCGCCGGTGTTTTCATTGACCTCCACCGGGTCGATGACGATCACCCCGCAGAGCAGGCGATCGGCCGCCTCGTCGGCAATGGAAACGGTGCGGCCATCGGGAAGGGAACAGGCCAGGCCCATGGGTCGTCCTTTCAATCGGCGGTGTCGTGGCGGCCGCCGGTGCCGTACATCTGGGCGTAATAGTCACGGTAAGCCCCGCTGCGGATGGTCTCCCACCAGGTGCGGTTTTCCAGATACCAGTCGATGGTTTCCTTCAGCCCCTGACTGAAATCTCGACTGGGTGCCCAGCCCAGTTCGTTCATGATCTTGGCGGCATCGATGGCATAACGGCGGTCGTGCCCCGGACGATCCTTGACGAAGGTGATCAGGTCCCGGCTCTTGCCCAGCTTGTCCACCAGTATCTCCACCAGGTCCAGATTCTTCATCTCGTTGCAACCGCCGATGTTGTAAACCTCGCCCGGCGTGCCCTTGCGCAGCACCAGGTCCACGGCGCGGCAGTGGTCCCCCACGTACAGCCAGTCGCGCACATTCTGGCCATCGCCATAAACAGGCAGGGGCTTGTCCTCCAGGGTGTTGGCGATCATCAGGGGAATCAGCTTCTCGGGAAACTGGTAGGGACCGTAGTTGTTGCTGCAGCGGGTGATGAGCACGGGAAAATCGAAGGTGTGGAAGAAGGCGCGGCACAGCAGATCACTGCTGGCCTTGCTGGCCGCGTAGGGCGAGTTGGGGGCCAGCGGCGTGGTCTCGGTGAACATGCCCTTGTCCCCCAGGCTGCCGTAGACCTCATCGGTGGAGACCATGACGAAGCGGTCCACTCCATGGCGGCGCGATTCTTCCAGCAATATTTCCGTGCCCAGGACATTGGTGCGCACGAAGATTTCCGGTCCCTCCACCGATCGGTCCACGTGACTCTCGGCGGCGAAATGCACCACGGCCTGGATGTCGTGCTTCTTCAGAACCTCGGCCACGGACTGGCGGTCGGTCACATCGCCGCGGACGAAGGTGTACCGGGAGTGTTCGCGCACGTCGGCCAGGTTGGCCAGATTGCCCGCATAGGTGAGCAGGTCGAAGTTGACCACACGGTCGTCCGATTCCTCGAGCAGCAGCCGGACATGGTTGGAACCGATGAATCCGGCACCGCCGGTGACGAGGATGTTCATGCTCAATGCCTTCCGGTGTTGTGGTCTGGGCCGAGGCCTCTCTTGCGCTGCCATTCTAACCCCGAGACAGGACGGGGTCACGTTCAATGGGCACCGCACCAGAAATTCCAGGTTGTGGCCTTGGATATGGTAGAATAAGTTACTCTCTTGTGCTCATTACACCAGAAGCGGAGACCGGATGCAGATCATCAACGGCAAATCGGGCTGGCTGGAAGTCATTTGCGGCCCCATGTTCAGCGGCAAAAGCGAAGAACTGATCAAGCGCCTGCGCCGGGCCCAGATCGCCCGTCGCCGGGTTCAGATATTCAAGCACGGGATCGACGCCCGATACGATGCCACCAGCATCGTCTCCCACAGCCAGCAAAGCCTGCCGGGGGTGGCCGTGACCGATGTGATGGACATCCTCGATCTGGTGGACGACCGGACCGAGCTGGTGGCCATCGATGAGGGCCAGTTCTTCACCCAGGACATCATCGAGGTGACCAACAAGCTGGCCAACCAGGGCAAGCGCGTGATCGTGGCGGGCCTGGACCTGGACTACATGGGCCAGCCCTTCGGCCCCATGCCCCAGCTGATGTGCTGTGCGGAATACGTGACCAAGCAGCTGGCCATCTGCATGACCTGCGGCGATCCGGCCAACTTCACCCAGCGCCTGACGGCCAGCAAGGACCAGATCGTGGTCGGTGCGCAGGAGACCTACGAGGCGCGGTGCCGGCAGCATTTCGAGCCCCCGGTTCGCGAAACAAGGCCCGCCCCCGAGACGGAAGCGGACCAGGCCAAAGGTTGATCTTGCCGGTTGGTCAGTTGAAGAAGTGGGGATCGATCTGCAGCTGGGCCGCCTCGGCCTTCATGTCCTGGAGCTGGCTCCGGCTCACCCCCAGATAGCGACAGGCCGCGCTCAGGGGCTGCTCCTCCTGGTCCTCGGCACTGTCCTGCTCCTGGGCGCTTTCAAAGGACGTGACGTCCTCATCCTGCACCCCGGAAGTTGAGGCCACTTCCTCCCCCAGGGCAATCATGGCCGCCACCCGTGGGTCCAGGGCCTCGGCCTCCTCGAAGCGGTGGTGCCAGCGAACCGCATCTTCCAGATCCCGGCTCAGATTCCATTCCTTGATCAGCAGGGCGCCCAGCTCACCATGGTCGAAGCCCAGCAGCTGACGCTCGATTTCATGGTAGGGTCGGCCGGCCAGTTCCGATTCGGTCAGGATCTGCTGAAACAGCTCCGGGTGGCTGCGGGCCAGAACGAGCTGGCCGATGTTCTGCATCAACCCGCCAATGAAAATCCCCTCGGGTTCACCGATGCGCAGATGCTGGGCCACCAGCTGGCCGGCCATGGCCGACATCACCGACTGGCGCCAGATCTTCTTGTACAGCGAACCGGCCCCCGGAGCCAGGAACACCGACTTGGTGGCCGTGACCACCGTCCAGTTGCGGATCGTCACGAAGCCCAGGCGCACGATGGCCTCGCTGACCGTCCGGATTTCCCGCACCGCGCCGTAAAAGGGGCTGTTGGCAATGCGCAGGACCTTGGCCGTCAATGTCTGATCCATGGCCAGGGCCTTCTCCAGGCGGGTGGCCGTGGTCTTGGGATCCTCGATGACCGCCATGATATGGCAGGCAGCCTTGGGCAGCGCGGGCAATTCCCCGCTGTGGTGCAGCACGGCCTCAGGGGTCAGATGATTCCGGTCCAGATCGGGCTCGGGGTCGGGCAAGGCGTCCGAGGTCTTTCCGGCCGCTGGTGCAGGCCGAGGAGCCAGTGGGATGGGCTCGATTCTGGGTTGAGGCGCCGCGGCTTCCGCCGTCGGTTCGCTGACCACGAAGGGATCGATCTCGTTTTCCGGCAGGGCCTGAGGCACCATGGGACGTTCAGCAGGCCGATCAGTCGTCAATTCAGCCGGCCGCCGATTCACGAAGGTCAGTTCTCCCCCGTCCGCGGCAGGTGATACCGCCGGTGCCTGGGATTCCGTTTGCCGGGCTCGCTGTTCGGTGACCAGGCGACGACGGGCCTGTTCCGATTGCAGAATGGACCGCACTCTTCCGGTCCCCATGCGCACGCCCTTGTTCAGCAGGCACATGCGGGACAGCGCGTAGTGTGCCAGCACCTCGGCCACGGCCAGGATGGGCTCGTTCTCCGCATCGCTGTCCAGATACAGGAACGTGTTCCAGTGATTCTGCGAGGGCAGGGGCAGGATGATGATCTGCCGCTCCTTGCTGCCCCGCCCCAGCATCAAGGTCAGATCCAGTGGGAAATGCTTGACCGGAACCGGACCGGAATACACGGCAGCATCCTCGCCCACCGCCGAGAAGATATCGCTCTTGCTGCAGGGGATGGGAGCCCGGCCGTCCTTGCGCTTGCGCTTGGCTTCGCTGGGCATCTTGATGTTGCGTTCCATGAAGACCTGCAGCCCGGTGGTCCACTTTTTCAGCAGAATCAACCGCAAACCCGTTTGCTCGGCCAGGCGGTCGAAGAAAGCAGGAAAATCCTTGAGCTTGGTCAGCAGGGCAAGCTCGTCGATACCCTGGCGCAAAAGAGTCAGCTGGTCGGGACCGATATTTCCCCTGCTGGCGGGGACAGGAGCCGGGGCCAGGACCGGCCCGGAATTCTGAGGCGCAGCAGAAACACCCTGGCCCTGGGGCTGGACCGAAAGTTCCTGCACCCGGGATTGCAGCGATTGCAAGGTCTGCATGATATCCTGGATTTCTTCCGTTTTCTGCGCCACTAATTCGCCTCGCCTTTTGGTCGAACCAGCCACCCCTCCCTGCCGGAAGGCGTGCATTCTGCCCTTTGCGGTCTTTCCTATTGCTTCGGCCAAAAATGCGCGGGTTTAACGCAATATTTGCCGTGACGTCCGATCCCGGCCAGAAAGGTCTTCCCAGGGCATCTGGGAGTCCCTTGTTCTCAGGCTCTGACCTTTCAGGTACGCAAAAAACGCTCCGTTTTCGAATTTCCGTGGCCATTTGGGGCGCTTCACGATTAAATTTCAGGACAGAATACCCCAGACCAAGGACCGGACTATCATGAGCGCAGGTCAATCCTCCGGCCCCTGCCGGATCACCAAATCGTTCACTTTCGATTCTGCCCACTGGTTGCCCCGGGTGCCGGAGGACCACAAATGCCGCCGCCTGCACGGGCACACCTACACCGTGGTGCTGGGTCTGGAAGGGGAGCTGGATCCGGTCATGGGGTGGGTGCAGGATTTCGGGGAGGTCAGCCAGGCCTTCCGGCCGCTGTATCAGGCCATGGACCACCACTGTCTGAATGAGATCGAAGGGCTGGAAAACCCCACCGCCGAGGTGATGGCCGCCTGGATCTATGCGCAACTCAAGCCCAGCTTGCCCTTGCTGGCCGATGTGACCGTGAAGGAGACCCCGACGGCCGCCGCCATGTACCGCCCCTGACCCGGTCAGGACTCCTGCCGGGGATTGACCGGCAGAACCGCAGCTTCGGGTAACCAGCCCAGGGACTCTCCCCCCAGACTGATCCGTACCCAGCCTTGTTGACGGCCCTCCACCAGGACGGTCAAGCCGTCGTGCACCTTGAACAGCACGGGAAAAGAGTTGTCCGGGCCCGACAGGACGGACACCTCGGGAGCCACCACCACGGCCTGCCGCGCGATTTCCTGCCCGTGCCAGCGCCAGGCGAAGACCACCACGGTGATGGCCAGGACCGCGCCGGCCACCAGAGCCGTTCGGCGCAGGGAGTCGGAGAATCGCCCCTGGTACCAGCCCCAGGCCACCAGGCCCACCACCAGCCAAACCAGAAGCAGAACCAGCAGGGACCACTCGGCCACGGTCAGGTAACGGGCCAGCCAGACGAACTGCGCGACGAACAGAGGCAGAGGCGCGTCGGATAGCTCCAGGTCGGTGATGTGACCGCGCACCCAGTCCAGATTGGCGCTGATGTCAGGGTCACGCGGATCCAGGCGCTGAGCACGCAGATAGTAGGTCACCGCCCGCCCAAGCTCACCGCGCCGAGCAAAGGTGTTGCCCAGGTTGAAATACAGGGTGGGATCCTGAACGCCCATCTCTTCCACCTGGGTATAGAGCTGCAGGGTCAGGTCCAGATCGCCGGCGGTGTAGGCCTGGTTGGCTTCGGCCATCAGACGGGCCGGATCCACCTCCGCCTGGGCGGCCAAGGGCAGGCAAGCCCCCACCAGGAGTACAACGGCCAGGGCCGCTCCCGCTCCACCGGACACCCCACCGGGATGCTTGGCTCGGGCCAGATTTTCCAGCAGTTCCCGGGTTTCCCTGGCCAGAGCACGGGGATCCAGGGAACCGGTGCCCTGAGGATTGCCCAGGCCCCCGAAGCGGGCCGACTCACTGAGATCCATGATTTCTCGCAGCCGCTGCGCTGATTCCGGCTGTCCCTGGGCGCGGACATAGGCCTCGACCTCTGCAGGCCCCACCGCGGCCAGGGGCTGATTGCGGCAATCGGCCACAAATCCGGCCACCGCCCGGGTCAACAGGGCCAGGGCACCGGCATCATCGGATGCGGAGGAGATCTGTTCCAGCAACTGGATCGCGGCGGTCAGAGCCCCTCGGCGACGACGTGCCGCCGGATCCCTGTTCAGTGCCGACAGGCGTTGCAAATACAGCCACCAGCCGCCCAGAAGCAGCAAGGGCAGGATCAGCCCGGTCCACCACAGAGGCGACGTCAGGGGCGACCAGCTGCCGCTCCCCAGATGGGATGGGACGTTGTGGATGAAGGCCAGATCTTGAGCCAGACGGGCCACCTCGTTGCGAAGGAACCCCGAGTCTTCATCGGGCAAGTAGGGAAGATCGCTGGGGATCACCGAGACCTGTCGTGGGCTGGTCCGGGCGATGCGATAGCGCCCGGCGGCTGCATCGAACCAGGACAGCTCCACCGCGGGAATACGCAGAACCCCTTCCTCGGAGGGGACGATCACCTTTTCTCTGGTGACCGAGCCCATCAAGCGGCCCTCTTCCGCACGGGTCACGAATCCCTCGCCCGCGTCGTGGGAACGTGCCCCCTCGGGCTCGGGAAGCTCGATGCCCGCAAACCCCTTCAGAAAACCATCGGAAACCAGCTGGGTGGTCCAGCTGACGGGTTCACCCCGGGGCACCTCCGGCCGATCGACCACGCTTTTCAGCTCGGCCTGAGTGGCCACCAGGCCGGAAAAGTTATCCGGCTGCCCTGAGGGCAGAGCTTTCACGGTGACGGTGACCGGATCGGTGCGCAAAACCCGGGGCCCGCTCCGTCGTCGGGAGGAGAAGAACCGTTCCAGCCCCTGATCGGGGAAAGCCAGCTCGGCCGGCTCGATGGTCAGCTCTCCGGTGCGGGTGGGGAACAGGGCGTAGCGGATCTCGGTGACCGTGTAGGAGCGGCCCTTGACCACGGCCCGGTAGCGGCGCTCCTGCCCCAGCTCTTCGCGCCAGAAGCCCTCGGTGCGCGGCGCGGTGAACTGGGGATTGTTCCAGGGCTGAATGCGCCGGTAATACTTGAAGCTCAGCACCAGCTGCTGGCCCACCCAGACCTCGTTGCGATCGGCTTCCAGCGTGATGAAGATGTCATCGCCCGAACCGTCGAGGGACTGAGCCGGATCGCTGGGAATACTGGTGGGCGCCCGGGTCCGGTTGCCGGTTTGATCGGGAGGCGGGTTGGCCGCGTCATCGGCGGGCGGCCCCACCTTGATGCTGATGGGCTCGGTCTGGCAGGTCTTGCCATCGGAGGTCACCACGATGGGCCCGATGACGAAGTCCTCCTCGGTGTCCACCTGCAGGTAGTAGCTTTTCGCCACGATGGTCATCGTTTGTCCATTGGCGTAGGACACGCTCTGGTTGGTGCCACCCCCGAAGAACTGGACCCCGCTGATTTCGGGCAGGGCGAAATCGGCCGACCAGGTGAGGCCCCCCTCGGCGGTCACCGTCAGGGAGAGGGTCCCCCCCTGGGGCACGGTGGTCCGGTTGACCTCGGCCCGACAGGCAATGTCCGCCGCCCGGACAGGTGAAACCCAGAAGCTCAGCGCCAGGCCCAGGGCCAGGGCTCCGGTCAGGATCTGCTCGCGCTTGCTGGAGATACCGATCACCATCTCTTCCCGCTTTTGGGCCGCCCGCCCTTGAGACGTTTCTGGACCGACCGTTTCAGTTCTTCCTCGTCACGATCGAGAGCCTTGAGGATTTGCTCGGCCTGCTCCCGGGTCAGTTCCTGTTCCTGAGGCTGCGGCTGCTGTTCCTGTTCCTCTTGCTGTTCCGGATTTTCCTGAGGCTGATCCTGCTGCTGTTCCTGCTGCTGCTGTTCCTGGTTTTCCTGTTCATCCTGCTTTTGCTGGTCCTGCTGATCCTGATTCTGCTCTTCTTCCTGGTTCTCTTCCTGCTCCTGCTGGTCCTGGTCCTGCTGTTGCTGCTGCTCCTGCTGTTGCTGCTCCTGCAGCCGCCGCAAAGCCACTTCCAGATTGTAGAGCGCGTCGTCGCTTTCGGGCTGCAATTTCAGAGATTCCATGAGCGGTTCCACGGCGTTCTGAACATCGCCGGCGGCCAGTCGGCTGGTCCCGCTGTTGTACAGAGCCTCGGCCTTCAGCTCATCGCTTTCGGCCAGCTGGCGGGCCCGTTCGAACTCGGCCTGCGCTTCATCATAACGTTGTAGCTGGTGCAGTGTTTCGCCGACGGCCAGGCTGATCTTGGGATCGTCGGGGGCCAGAACCAGCGCTTCCTGAAAAACCTGCAGGGCTTCCTCGTAGCGGCCCTCCAGGTAGAGCCGGCGCCCCTGTTCGGCCTCGCCGGCACCGGGAGGCCGCAGGGCCACCTGGGCCGTGGTCACCGAGGGACTCAAGGCCAGGGCCAGAAAGACCACCAGAGCCCGCGAGAGGCTACGGCGCGAGACAGGTCCAGTCTGGACTCGTGTGAACAGGACCATCTCCAGCAGGAAAAAGATCAGCGCCAGTCCGAGGGGCCAGATGTACCGGTCCTGGAACGAGGAGATGCGCCGCTCTTCGAGATCCCGACGTCCCAGGCGCTGCAACTCGCTGAACAGGCGATCGCCCGCCAGACCATCGACTCCGATGCGAAAAGTGCTCCCTCCGTTCATGCCGGCCATCTTCTCCAGCGAGGCCAGGTCCAGGCGTGACATGACCAGGTTGCCCTCATCATCCTTCATGAAACCCGCAGGACGCCCCTGGCGGTCGGTGACGGGAATCAGACCCCCGGTTTCCTCGCCCACGCCCACGGGAATCACCTTGATGCCCTCGCGTCCGCAGGCTTCGGCCTGGTCTTCCCAGGCTCCTTCCAGATCCTCACCATCGGTGACCAGCAGGATGGCCTGAAAAGTGCTGCGTTCCTTCTCCCCTCGCCCCTTGGCCAGCAGCATGCGGCTGGTTTCCAGGGCGGCGGCGATGTTGGTGCCCTGCTCGGACATCATGTCCGGGCCGGCCATGCGCAGGAAGATCTCGGCCGTGCCGTAATCGAGCGTCAGGGGACATTGCACGAAGGCCGAACCGGCAAAAAAGACCAGACCCACCCTGCTGTTTTCCAGGCGCTTCAGGAAGCTGTTCAGCTCGCCCTTGGCGCTTTCCATGCGGTTGGGCGGCACGTCCTCGGCCAGCATGCTGTTGGAGATATCCAGGGCCACCACGATGTCCGATCCGCGCTGGGTCACCGCCACCTCGCGCGCACCCCACTGCGGCTGGGCCAGGGCGAGCATCAACCAGAACACGCCGGCGAAGGCCAGAAACCGGCGCCAGGTGCGCAGCCGGGGGCTGGCCTGTTCGCGATGACGTGCACCTTCGGGTCCCAGCAAGACGGCCAGGCGACCCGCGGCCCGGCGGTCGGCAGCCCGCAACCCGAGCCACAGAAGAGGCAGCACCGGAATCAGGTAGAGCCAGATTTCATTCACGAATCGCATGTCCTGCCTCCTTTCTCCATCTCACACCACCGGCCGCAGCCAGGTGGCCGCCAGCACCCGGTCCAGCAACAGCAGCAGCAGGGCCGGGAAAGCGAACCACACCATGAGCTCGCGATACCAGGTGCTGATGGTGGTCTTGTATCGGGCGGTTTCCAACTCGTCGATGGAACTGAAGATGCGCTGCAACCCCTCGGGGTCGCTGGCCCGGAACATCTGGCCGCCGGTCAGGTCGGCGATCCTCTGCAACAACTCCAGATCGATTTTTGTTTCCAGCTGTCGGGTGCGTCGTCCCATGAAAGCATCGTCCACGGGGTAGGGCACCAGACCCTCCCGGCCGATGGCCACCGTGTACACTCGAACCCCCAGCTCCTCGGCCAGCTCGGCGGCGGTCTCGGGTTCCAGGGTGGGCACGTTGTTCACCCCGTCGGTCAGGAGGATCACCGTCTTGCTGGGTGAATCGCTGTGGCGCAGCCGGGCCACCGCTGTGGCCAGGCCCAGACCGATGGCCGTGCCGTCGTCGATCAGCCCCACCTGCACCTCGTCCAGAAAGCCGGTCAGAACCTGCTGGTCCACCGTCAACGGGCACTGGGTGAAGGCCTTCGCGGCAAAGACCACCAGGCCAATCCGGTCGTGGGGGCGCCCGGTGATGAAGTCGCGGATCACATCCTTGGCCGCCTCCAGCCGATCCTTGGGCTCGAAATCCAGGGAGCGCATGCTGCCGCTGATATCCAGGGACAAAATGATGTCGATGCCCTCGCCCTCGATTTCCTCGCTGAAGTGCGCCACCCGGGGCCCACTGGCGGCGATCACCAGGAGCACCAGAGCCACGATGGAAAACCAGGGGCGCCAGCGCGCCAGGCGCATGCGCAGGCTCACCGGAGCGCCCTGCATGAGCATCACCCGGGGATGACGCAGGCGGGCGGGGTCGCCCCCCAGCTTGAGGTGGTGCCAGGCGACCAGGGCCACCACAGGAAGGAGAAGGAGAAACCAGGGACGCGCCAGTTCCATCAGCTGTCCCCTCTCTCGCCAGGCGGCGCATAGGTGACCGACGGCGGCACCTTGAAGGCCGCGAGAGCCGTAGCATTGTGGGCCCAGGCTTTTTCGGCGGCCAGCAAGTCCTCGGCAGGCACCGGAGTGAAACGGGGCACGATCCGCGCCGTTTCCATGGCGGTCCGGAAACGCCACGCCGTATGCCGGCAGTATTCCGGATCGGCCGGCTGGGGATCGTAGCGCCGCGAGTCCAGGCCCTCGAGGATATCGAGGAAGCTGTCGGTCAGGGAAGCGGGCTGAGCCAGGGCCCGGCAGGCCGCCCTGATTTCGGGCGGGGTCATTTCCACCGCGCGAATCCCGAAGCGCACCGCCAGATAGTGACGGCAAATCCCGGCCAGGCGGTCCAGGAAATCCCGGAAGTCTCCCCGCTCCAGCAGGCCGGAATCCAGGAGGTTTTGCAGATCCACCGAGGCGGGAATCCAGCCCGGCACCGGCACGTTCCAGTCGGAAATTTCCTCCGTGGCCACCTTGCGGGCGGTCCAGGCCCACCAGCCGACCAGCACCAGCAGGGTCAGCACCACCGCCACGGCCAGGATGGTCAGCAAGTTCCAGCCCCAGCGGCGGGGGTCGCGAATGGTGGCTGTTTCCTGGGACCCTTCGGTGCGCAGGTTCACCAGCTTGACCCCGGTGGAAGCTAACCCGGCCTCTATGCGGAAAGGATTGATCTGATAGACCCGCACCGGCAGGTGGAGGCGGCCCGGCTGGGCGGCATCCACCGTGGCCGTGCCATCCCAGGCCAGCCAGGTCTGAGAGAATTCCAGCCCATCCAGCAGGGAAAGGGGCTCATCCGGCAGGGCCGCCGGGTCAAAATCCAGGGCCAGAAGGGTTTGCTGGCCCATCAGCAACGTGTCGCGGGCCAGGGAAACTGCACCGGGCAGGGCACGATCCTCGGGAAACTCCAGGCGCACCGTCACCGTGTCGGGATCGGCGGGCGCGGGCATGGCCGGAATGGCCGGCAATCCCGTTCCCGATGCAGGACCATCAACTTGGGCCAGACCCAGCAAGGGCCAGATCGTCAGCAGAACCACGAACCACCGGGCGCGACCGATCATCGACGCCCCCTTCCGGCGCGGCGCCCTTCCCGTTCCAGGAAGAACTTGCGCAGGGGCTCGACATAGGACTCCGTGCAATCGACCTCGACCAGGTCTATTCCGTGGGCAGCCAGCAATTTCTCCAGTTCCTCGTCCAGCACGCGCACCTGGCTGGTCAGGGCCTCGCGGGCCGCGGGCGATGAGGTGTCGAGCAGGAACTCGCGGCCGGTCTCGGCATCGATCCAGGGCACCAGACCCACCGCCGGAAGTTCGGTTTCTCGGGGGTCGCGCACACGCACCGCCACCAGATCGTGCTTGCGGGCCAGCACCGACAGGCGCGTGCTGTAACCTGTGGCCCAGAAATCGGACACCAGGAACACGGTGGACCTGCGCTTGAGCACCGAGCCGAGCAGCTTCAACGGCTCGTTGAAATCGGTGCCGCGCCCCTCGGGCTCGAAGGTCAACAGCTCACGGATCAAGCGGAGCACATGGCTCTTGCCCTTGGCCGGGGGAATGTACTTCTCCACCTGGTCGCTGAACATGACCAGGCCCACCTTGTCCTTGTTGGCAATGGCCGAGAAGGCCAGCACGCCGCACATCTCGGCAGCGATGTCGGCCTTGGTCTTGTCGCCGGACCCGAACCAGCCGCTGCGGCTCATGTCCACCGCCAGGACCACGGTGAGCTCGCGTTCTTCTTCGAACAGCTTGACGAAAGGTTCGTCGGTGCGCGCGGTCACGTTCCAGTCGATGGTGCGCACGTCGTCGCCCGGCACGTATTCCCGCACCTCGCGAAACTCCATACCGGTGCCCTTGAACACCGAATGGTATTCCCCGGAAAACACCTCCTGGACCAGGCGGCGGGTACGGATCTCGATCCGCCGAACAGCGTCCAGAATTTCGGCCGGTATGGCGTGACTGTTGACGTTGCGCTCCATGGTCTAGGGCACTTCGATGTTGTCCAGCAGCGTGGTCACCACGTCGTCGCTGGTCAGATTCTCGGCCTCGGCCTCGTAGGTGATCAGGATGCGGTGGCGCAGGACATCCAGCCCCACGGCCTTGACGTCCTCGGGAATGACAAACGCCCGGCCCTTGAGCAGAGCCCGCGCCCGGGACAGCTGGGTCAAGGCCAGGGTGGCCCGGGGTGAGGCGCCCCAGGCGATCAGCGGTCCCAGGTCCAGCCCCGAAGCCTGGGGCTCACGGCTGGCAAACACGATGTCGATGATGTAGTGCTTGATCTTGGGATCCACGAAGACCGCGCCGACGGCCTGGCGGATGTCCTTGATTCCCGCCGGGTCCAGGACCTTGTTCACCGGCGGCACGGGCTGGCCGGCCATGCGGTCGAGAATCTGCAGCTCTTCCTCACGGGTGGGATAGCCGATCTTCAGCTTGAGCAGGAAACGGTCCACCTGGGCCTCGGGCAAGGGGTAGGTGCCCTCCTGCTCGATGGGATTCTGGGTGGCCAGCACCAGGAAGGGGTCGGCCATGGGAAAGGTTTCCCCGCCGATGGTCACCTGACGCTCCTGCATGGCCTCCAGGAGGGCGCTCTGCACCTTGGCCGGGGCGCGGTTGATCTCATCGGCCAGGATGATGTTGCTGAACACGGGCCCCCGCTTGACCGTGAACTCGCCCGTTTCCCGGTTGTAGATGGTGGTGCCGGTGATGTCCGCCGGCAACAGATCGGGGGTGAACTGGATGCGCCGAAAACCGGTCTCGACCACCTCGGCGAGGGTGCTGACGGCCAGGGTCTTGGCCAGACCGGGCACGCCCTCGAGCAGGATATGGCCTCCGGTGATCAGCCCCAGCAGCAGTCCTTCCATCATGTCGCGCTGTCCGACGATCACCTTCTCGGTTTCCTGGAGAATACCCTCCAGCCGGGCCGAGATCTCATCGGCGCGCATCTTGTCCAACGGTTGCTGGTCAGTCATGTTTCCCTTCCCACAAGCTAGAATCCGTAAAACCAACCGGGATGATACGTAAGGAAGCGGCCCGGGTTCCGCCTCACGGTGCAAGAAAATAGCGCACCGGGTTTTTCCTTGCCAACCCATTTGAAAAGACTTTCAATAAAGACCCGAAACCAGGAACTAATCAATGGATTTCCCATTTTGATGGAGGCGGCCGTGAGGCTGAGCAAGTTCAAGATCGAATACCTGTCCGAAAAGATCCTGAAAATGATCCAGGAGCAAGGACAGATCCATATCATCGCCAACGAGGATCTCGTGGTGCGCGCCGCCGCCGACACAATTTACGAGAATATTCTGGCCGAGGACGAGATCGACAACGAGGTCGACGATCTGCTGAAGGAAAACTACAACGAGATCAAGGCCATGGAAATGGATGTGGGCGCGCTGCGCCAGAAAATGAAACGCGAAATCGCCCGCAAACGCGGCTTTGTCCTCTAGGAGTGCGTTGTGAGACTGTCTGAAGAACGCGTGGCCCTGATTGCCCGCCGCATCACCGACCGGATGCTGGACGAGGAACTCGTGGACCTGGAAATCGACGAGGACCGCTTCACCTTCCTGATCGAGAACCTGATCGTCAAGGATCTGAAGATCGAGGACGAGATCGACGAGGAAGCCACGGCCTTCCTGCTGAAGAACAAGCCCAATGTGGAAGAGGGTTCCACCGAATGGGGCGTGGAGCTCGAGCGCAAGAAGGAAGAGCTGTCCGTCGCCCGCGGTTATGTCAGCTTCTGATCTGGACCTCCCTTTCCGGCGTCCCCTTCGGGTCGCCCATCTGATCCCATGAAAGTGATGGTGCTGAGCCCCTACCTGCCCCACCAGAGGGTGGGCCACGGCGGCGGCACCGCCGTGCGCGATCTGGTCAAGTGGCTGGCCCGCAGCCACGAGGTGCTCCTGGTCACCTTCCAGCGTCCCGGCGAGGAGTGCTGCGTGGACGATGTCCGCGCCCTCGATCCCACCGGACGCCTGCAGGTCGCCCCCATCGCTTTCACCGACAACATGGCCCGCGGCAAGCGCCGTGTGGTCCTGGCCCGCAGCCGGGTGCTGGCCGCCGGCCGCGCCGCCCTGACCGGTTACCCCTACTACGTGACCAAGTACTACTCGCGGGCCATCAGCCGGCAAATCCGCCGGCTGGTCCAGGATTTCCAGCCCGACGCCATCCAGATCGAGTACCTCCAGATGGCCCTGTATTGCCGTGATTTGCGGAAGATGCGGGAGAGCTCGGGAGCGGCCAAGCCCAGGCTGGTGCTGAACAGCCACGAGCTGGGCTCATTGCCGCGCGAGCGCCGGGCCCAGATCGCCACCAACCCCGTGACCCGACGCCTGGCGCTGAACGAGGCGGCGGCCTGGCGCCGGTTGCAGATCGAGGCTTCGCAGTGGGCCGACACCACCCTCTGCGTGACTCCGGGCGATGAGGAACGATACGCCGCCATGGGCGGCACCAACCTGGTGACGGTGCCTCTGGGCATGGACCTGGAAGAGGTGACGGCGGACTGGGCCCCCACCCCGCGGGAGCAAGTGCTGTTCGTGGGTTCCTTCGGGCACCGCCCCAACATGCTGGCCGCCCAGTTCCTGGCCGAGCAGGTGTGGCCTCAGGTGATCAAGGCCCGCCCTGCAGCGGAACTGGTTCTGACTGGTCGCGGTTCTGACCAGTGGCTGGCCGGGTGGCTGGCGCGCCATGAAGATGATGGCGAAGGTCTCGAGGCCACCGGGTTCGTGGAAAATCTGGCCGGACTGTTTCGCGAGAGTCGGCTTTTCGTGGCGCCCCTGAATCAGGGCGGCGGCATCAAGATCAAGATCCTCGAGGCCATGGCCCGCGGCATTCCCGTGGTGACCAC
>JAZBOO010000285.1:0-9285 GCA_036351155.1 Candidatus Krumholzibacteriia bacterium
ATGATCCGTGGCATGAGGTCAAGCCAGGTCCAGCTCAGGGAATCACCACGATTGCACTGGTCGGCCATCAGTCACCTGCAGGACCTTGCTCCTGATATTCAGTCCTGCACCATCGACCACCGCCTGGCCGGTGAACTGGACCCCTGCCTCTGGTCCATTTCTCCGGAAACTCCCGCGGAGTCTTCCCGTGGTGTTTCTCGTATCAGGCCTCTCCTGAAGGGGGAACCTTTCCCCGTCCGGAATCTGGGCAGCCTGAACAATCACCAGCTCGGGCTTCTGGAGGCCGCCAATCTGGTGCCGGGAGCCGAGGTTTTGCGCTTGCCGGCCAGCAGCACTCTGGCCTGGTGCCTGGGACCATCCGAGGCCGGGTCGCTTTCCGGCTTTTACACGTTGAATCGGGCCCTGAGGCTTCTGGCGCCCATGCGCCTGGAAATCATCATCGTGGACCAGGGTTGCCTTTCTCCACCCCGATCGGAACTCACGGCCCTCGATCCCCGGGATGTGGATCGATGCCGGGAGGCCATGAGCAGCATCAAGAGTCCCGCCAAGGTGGGATTGACCATCCTTTCCCGGCAGGTGGGGGAATCGCATCCTTCGCCGGGCACCCTGCTTGCGAAATTCGGGCAAAAGGTGGCCGGGGTTGACGATTCTGATTGATACCCACAGCTTCAGGAACTAGGCTGAATTCTGCATCAGTACTGATCGAGATCGGGAGTTTCCGAATGCGCCCGTGTGTGATCCGGAGTCTACCCACTTCAGGAGTGTTCCAGCTTTGTCCCAGCGTGTTGGTCTTGTTCTTCTCATGGTCTGTTCGGGTCTGGTGGGGGATGTGGTCCTTGCGCAACCCGGAACCCGATCCGGCGAGCTGGGGCATCCCGGCTACCTGATCCTCGGCAGCGCCCGTGACTCGCTGGCGGGTTACCAGTGGCAATCTGGTCCCGGTGTCGGCCAGATCTCGCTGACCTGGCGGGAAGGAATGCTCACCGTCCCCGACAGCATGGCCCTCGAACCCTTCGCGGAAACTGACCTTGCTGTTCCTGTTACCGGACACCTCACCGGGGCCGGCGCCACGGGAACCCTCGACTGGCGCGAAGGCACTTACCCTGTATCTGAACCCGTGATGATCACCGATGGCGTGGTCAGCATGCTGGTCAGCGGTGGGCAGCTGGAAATCCTGGGAACCCGCATCCGCTACCGTCCACCTGCCTTTACTGAGGAGGAAGACCGGGCCGATCCCCGGGCCAGCTTCATGATGCTGGCCGGTATCATCCTGTTGATCCTGGTCCTGATGAGGCGGGCCCGCAAGCGGCTGAGGGAGGGCTCCTGAGCCATGCTCGACCGTCTGGTCCAGTGGCTCTTCGGAGCCTCGCTCCTGACCTTGCCCTTTTGCGGGGTTGGGCTGATCAATCTGGTGACCGGACGGGATCTGGGCTTCGGCCTCCAGCCCTCGTGGGCATTTCTGGCCCTGGCCGCCGCCCTTCAGATGGTGGTCGAGTGGCGAATTCAGCGACGGGGGCAGTCGGCCCCGGCGGGGGCGGTTTTTCTTGGCCTGACTCCCCGCTCGCGGCGCCTCTGGAAATTGACCGGTCTGTTCCTTTTGCCCATTCTGATCAGCGCCCTGGGGATGGCGCTGGCACCCTCGGGTGAGGCCGCACAGGTGGTCTGGTTCCGCTGGTTCAAGCAGTTAATTCAGATCCTCATCATGCTCATGTTCACCGTGTGGTGTGGGTTGTGGATCAGAGGCTCTTCCCGCTGGCGCTGGACTCTCGGGGCCCTCGCTCTGGGCGCCGTTTTCCAGCTGATTTACAGCGCGGGACAGGGTGGGCATTTTTTCTGGACGAGCCCGGTGTTCGACACCCTGGAAAAGGTGTTCACCTCCAATCCCGCCATTCTGGCCGGCAGTGAGCAGCTCTACCTGGGTGATGCCATGCGGCAAGTGCCCCGTTTGCGCGGCACCATGTGCGAACCCTTGTACCTGGGGAATTATCTGCTCTTTGTATTGCCCTGGCTGTTCATGTGGCGCCGGAAACAAGGGGTGGCCGTTCTGACCTGGGGACTGGTTCTCCTCCTGCTGGCCACCTGGTCTCGAGGAGCATGGCTGGCCGGGATGGGGGCTGGGCTGGTCTTTCTGGCAGGGCGATTCTGGCCCGGCGGCCATGGCGCCGTTTTTCCCGATAGGAGACGACTTTGGCCCTGGCTGGCGGGATTCGGGGGCATCCTGTTGCTTCTGGCCGTGGGGCCCGAGCCCTATTTTGACTATCCCCGGCAGCGGCTCATTCAGACGTTCAGCAGCCAGGACTGGTCCAATCTCACCCGTCTGTACAGCATGCAGGCGGCCTGGCGCGCTTATCTGCTCAGTCCCCTGGTGGGCGTGGGCTGGGGACAGTTTGCCTTTCACTTTCCCCTGGTGGTAGACCCCATGGGACTGCAAAGCCAGTTCTCCTGGCCCGTGGTCAATAATTTTCCGCTGCAGGTTCTTTGTGAAGTGGGGATCATCGGCCTTGTGGCCCTGGGCACCATCTGGTACAAGACCATGATGAGCCTCTGGTCATTGGCTCGGCCCAGGGTCCCGCTGGGGGCGGCCCCTGCCTGGGCCGCCATGATTTCTCTGCTGGCCGTTTCCGTCCAGCTCATGACCTTCTCCCAGTACAACCTGCCCCACATCTGGGTGGCGTTTGGCCTGGCTCTGGCTGTCCGGGAAGATCCCGGCGGCGCGGCTTCCCTGACTGGAGTTTCCTCTTGAGTGTATCATCGTCTCGGCAACGACCACTGATCGCTCTGGACGCCCTCCTGGTCAACCGGACACCGACCGGCGTGGGACGGTCCATCCTGGAGCTGGTCAGAGCCATGTCCTCCCGCTCCTGGGACTGGGACTTCCTCCTGCTGGCCAGTGAGCCCGACCTTTTTGCCCATCTTGAGGAGGTCCCCGGCTGGCGCGTCCAGGTGTGCCCTGATGCCGCGGGAAGCACCCTGCGCAAGGCGCTCTTCACCCAGTTCCAGTTGCCCCGGATTTGCCGTCAGGAAAAGGTGGCCCTGCTGCATAGCCTGCAATTTGTCTCTCCGCTGATCATGCCTTGCCCCTGTGTGGTCACGGTGCACGATCTGGCCTGGCGCCGGTTCCCGGGCACCGTGGAGCAGCCGCGTCTGGGATACTACCGGGCGGTGGTTCCGCCCACGCTCAACAGGGCGGCGGCCATCGTCACCAACAGCCAGGCCACGGCCTCCGACACGGCGGCGCTGTACCCTGCCACCGCCGGGAAAATCAGCCCGACCTTTTTCGGCACACCCTCCTGGGTGTGGAGCCAGGCCCGGAATTCGATGGCTCCCGAGGAACGCCCTTTTTTCCTGTTCGTGGGGACCCTTGAGCCTCGAAAGAACCTGGAAAATTTGCTCGAAGCTTACGAGGTGTTTCGCGCCTTGCCCCAGGTGGCCGAGATGGACCCGACCTCGGTCCCGAGCCTGCTTTTCATCGGAGGCAAGGGATGGCGGGATAGCAAAATCCAGGAGATGATGGCCAGGTTGAGGGCCCAGGGGGACCTGGAAATTCTCGATTATTGCAACACGGCTCGCCTGGGGCAGAGTTACCAGCGGGCACACGCTTTGCTGTTCCCCTCGCTCCACGAGGGTTTCGGCTTCCCCATACTGGAGGCCATGGCCTTCGGATTGCCTGTTTTGACCTCCGACCGGGGTGCCATGGCTGAAGTGGCCGGGCAGAACGCGTGCCTGGTCAACCCGGAGGACATGGCGGATCTGGCCAACGGCATGGCTCGCATCGCCTTTGACGGTCCGCTGCGGGAAAGGCTGAGTCAGGCGGGGCCGGGCTGGGCTCGCCAATGGAGCTGGGAAAGGACAGCCGATTTGACCGCAGGGGTTTACCGGCGAGTCATCCAGGGGGCCGCTCGATAAAAAATGATTGCCCAACGGTCCAGGATCGGATATTTTCCTGCCGGTCAAGTCACCAACCACTCGCCCGTTTGTTCGGGCCCAACCACGTTCAGGGAGGAACCGTGAATCTGGGCATTATCGCTGCCTTGGGCTTCGTTGTGGCATTCCTCATGTCGTGGCTGGTGCAACCTCATTTTCGCAACCTGGGCTTCTTGACCAAGATTGTTGACCACCCCGGTCATCGTCGGCCTCATCGGGAACCGGTGCCCCGCACCGGTGGCATGGCCATCTTCATCTCTTTTTTCTGCGCCCTTTTCTTCGTCGAGAACATTATTCTGGACACCAGTTTGCCGTGGTCCTGGCTGGGAATTCTCATCGGGGCCGGACTGGCCATTCTGGCTCTGGGCGTGGGGGATGATCGGTTCGGAATCCATGCCGAAAAGAAACTTTACGGGCAACTGGTGGTGATCGTGGCCCTCATGCTGTTCGGGCAGCGGGTGGACATCATGGTCCTGCCGGGGCTCGGACAGATCAATCTGGGGGGCTGGGCCTGGCCCATCACCCTGTTCTGGTACCTGGGGTTCATCAACAGCATGAATCTGATCGATGGGCTGGACGGTCTGGCCAGCGGTATCAGCATCCTGGCGGCCCTGGCTCTCATGGTCATCTCGCTGGCGGCCGGGCAGATGTACAATACTCTTTTTTCCAGCACCCTGTGTGGAGCCACCGCGGCTTTTTTCTACTGGAATATCAGTTCGCGGAAAATCTTTCTGGGTGATTCGGGAAGCATGTGGATGGGCCTGGTTCTGGGCAGCCTGACCCTCAACCTCAGCCAGACTTCCGGCGTCAGTATTCCCGTGTTGCTGGCTCCCATGGTGGTCCCCATCTGGGATACCGGAACCACCATCGTGCGGCGTTATCGCCGACGGACCTCGATTTTTCTGGCCGATGATTTCCACCTTCATCACCGGCTGCTGCGGCTGGGCTTTTCGCCCCGGGGGGCTGTGGTTTGCCTCCTTCTGGTGAGTGTGGGCACCATCCTGTTCGGCTTGAGCGACTTCCTGGGTCTGGCCTGGCTGGGGTTGCCCGCCATGGGGGCCTGGATGTGGGCTGCTCAGCTGGGCGCCCTGCGCCATCTGCATAACAGGCAGAATGGCCTGGATCTTTTCAGCGAGCTGTCCTACGCGCTGGGATTCGATGACCGTCTGGACAAGCTCAACGGGCACGTGGGACGCAACGTGGCCGACATCATCGATCTTCAGGTGGAAAGGCAACGTGTCTACCGTCGTTCCCTGCGGGATGGGACCACCGGGTCCGATGCTTCGCCCACCGAGGATGACGATTCTTCACGCGCGGATTCCCCACCGCGTCGCCGGTAGTGTCTTTCCAGCCTCTGCCCGGGATACTTCTCGACGCTCTTTCTGATCTTGCTCCGGATCGTGCTCCCCTGGTGGTCGATCTCGGCTGTGGCGACGGTTCTCTGGGCCGGCCGCTGGAGCAGGCCGGGGCGCGCGTGGTGGGGTGTGATCGGGCTCGTTCCCATCTGGGTTCCGCTGCCGATGTTGTGGGCGATGTCCTGTCCCTGCCAATTCTGGCCGGCACCGCCGATTTTCTGGTGGCCGGGAACCTGGTGCGCCATCTGCTGCTCCAGGATGCCGCGGCCGGTTTTCTGAGAAGGTGGAGCTCCTGCCTTCGTCCCGGAGGATGGCTTTTCATTCTTGAAGATGAACCCCGGGCGAACAGCAGGAGCCAGCAGCATTATCTGGAGCTGCAGGGGTTCCTCCGGCAGCTGAATCCCGGGCAGCGTGGCCCCTTGATCGATCTGGCCCACTTCCTGCAATTAGAGGGAACCAGGTCCCTGCCAGGGCGCTGGCACTCCGCGAGCCAGCCCAACAGCTGGTCCCCTGACACCGACCGGGTGATGCAGATGTTGCGGGGCACCGGCCCAGAACCCCAGGGGAGACCGGGGGCCTTGATCAAGGCGATCGGGGTTGACGGTCTGGCCTATACCAATTATTGGTGGGCTGGCTGGCAAAAGTCGCTTGCGAAAGGGTAACGGCGTGCGTGGTGGGAAATTTCTGGGGTTTGGTCTGGGGCTGGTGGTGTGCCTCCTGGTGGCCGGTGGGGCCTTCATGATGGGGCAATCCCGCAGTGCCGTGGACTGGACACGGATCAGGGCAGTGGCCATGGAAAGTGACGACTGGGGTTTACCCGGGTTTTCCCCCTCTCTGGAGGCCTGGCAAGGTATTGACCGGGCCGCTCTGGCCCCTGGCCATTTTCCCGAAGTGTACTGGCACTCCACCCTGGAAAATGCCGCCACAGTGCAGGCCATGAGCCGGCTCATGTTGCGGTATCACGGGCAGGATGGGATGCCGGCCGTCTTCCAGCCCAACTACGTGACCGGGTCCATGGAATGGATCCCGGGGCCAGAGGGCGGCACCTGGCGTCAGCACAACTGGCCTGAGCTGGCCATGGCCTACGCACGGCCAGGCCTGCTGACCGCCGTGAACGAAGCGCTGGGTGCCGGGACCTGGTATCCTGAACTGCATGCCCGGTGGCATTACGATCCCGTCATGCGTCAGGAAAACAGCATGCGCGATGCCACGGCCAGGCTGGCGGCCGAACGAGGGATTCTCCTTTTTCCCGACAGTGAAAAAGCGCGGGAACTGGGTCCCTGGCGGTCGCGAGCGGACCTCGCCAGCGAACTGGATGCTTCCCTGAGGGTATTTTCCCTGGCCTTCGGACGTTTACCCGCATCGGTGATCGCCCCGGACTATACCTGGAACACCAGCCTGGAAGATCTCTGGTACAGCCGGGGGCTCCGAGTGATCCAGGCCAAGCGGGAACAGCGGAATCCCCAGCTGGGCTACGGTGTGCCCGGGCGACTCAAGAAGTTCGTAGGGCGACGCTGGTCAGCCTTGCGCTATCCCGACCGGATTTTCCTGGAGCGCAACGTGCGGCTGGAGCCTGTTCAGGCGCCAGATCCTGACGCGGTGGTGCGGCTGGCCCTGGAGGAGACCCGCAGGGCCTGGTCGGCCAATCAACCGGCCATTGTCGAATCGCACCGTGTGAACTTCGCACATCTGGACCCGGAAGTGTCCTCTCTGGGCATCAATGCATTGTCCGATTACCTGGCGGGGGTCACTTCGCAATCAGACCATTTACCGGTTTTCCTGACAGATGTCGAAATATCCCGCTTGCAAGCGCGAGGTGTGAGCTGGGTTCAGCGGGGATCCCATTTGATCCTGCGTAACGCCACCCATGGAAGTCGGATGGTGGCGATCCCCCGTTCAGTGGATTTCCAAGGTTTGCCGGCAACCCAAGGAGAGGGGCAATATTTGTTCAAGTTGCCGGCTTTGGCCACTGTCATCCTGACCCGGGATGGCGAGGGGAGAACTTGTTCTTTCGATAGATGAAAAATTGTCCCGGAAGAATTATTAGCCCCGAATTGGCATGAACTTATCAGTATTAGTGGTTCCCTGTGCCCCTTTTTTGCCTCATTGACGCCTCTATCCAGTTGTGGTATGATGATTAAGATGGATTTCAGGTCCGGACTCGAGCCGGAATCGCCCTGGCTCCCGAGACCTCGCAAATTTTCTGGGTTGGATGACTTAGCCAGGCCATGACGGTCTGGTTTTCGCCCGCATCCGAACCCTGAGGATATTCCTCAACTTCGACTGTTTTCTTCCTGATGTGTCCAGCCTGGGCCGAGGAAGGAACTGCATGAGGGGACCCCATGATCTCGCACTTCTCTCGCCCTGATTTTGCCACCCATCGCACCACCTTTCTGGTTTTCATCCTGATGACAGCCCTCTGTGGCGTGGCCGGTGCGGCACAGGTGACGGAGGTCATCCACGAAGGGGGATTTTCCGCCGCCCAGCTGACCTGGGATCAGGATGGCTCCGGTCAGGTGATCCCTGTTTTACCCCGGACTCAGCGGCTGAGCCAGCCCGGCTTGCCGGATCTACCCGTGCGGGATCTCCTTTTCCTGGTGCCCGCCGAATGGAAGGTGACCGATGTTCAGATCGAGCCACTGGGTTCGCATCTCGAAAAGGTGCCCGGTACTCTGGCCACGTCGGGACCTCTGGCCGCCAGCTCGGGGGAGTTCATCACCACTCCCCGCCTGGTCCGCAAGTCGGGGGCTTTTCCCGGGGCCTGGGGGGAATTCAAGGGAACCCACGCCTGGCGTGGATATCAGCTGATCGCCGTGGGCCTGCATCCCCTGCGCGAAACTGGTGAGGGTCTGGAATTCCTGGACGCTTTTGCCATCGTGGTCACTCGCGAGCAAGGGGCCGGCAGCCCGGCGATTCTCCAGCGAGAACGCTTCGTGCCCGGGGAGAAGGCCGCCAATCAGGCCGTCCTGTCCCGGCTGGTGGAGAACCCCGAAAAGCTGGCCAGTTACTCCCGCCCGGCGGGACAGGTGGTGGCCAAGTCCGAGGGCGGGTTCCAGCCCACCCGGACGCCCAGCTTGAGTGGCAGTCCCGTGGATTTCGTGATCATCACCAACGAGGCCCTGGCCCCGGAGTTCCAGCGCCTGGCCGACCATAAAACGGCCCAGGGGATCAACACCCTGGTGACCACCCGGGAGTTCATTGCCGCCAATTTCCGGAATGGATCCGATATCCAGGAAACCATTCGCATGTTCCTGCAGGATGCCTATGCGAAGTGGGGGACCGAGTACGTTCTGCTGGGTGGAGATTCCGACATCTTGCCTCCTCGCATGATCACCAATTCGTTCTATCCCGCCTCCGGGGAAACAGACATCCCCGTGGAGCTTTATTTTGCGG
This sequence comes from Candidatus Krumholzibacteriia bacterium, assembly GCA_036351155.1. Classification (GTDB taxonomy): domain Bacteria; phylum Krumholzibacteriota; class Krumholzibacteriia; order LZORAL124-64-63; family LZORAL124-64-63; genus LZORAL124-64-63. Next base: position 8,673 of record JAZBOO010000285.1, read on the forward strand.
GCCTGGATGGAAACTGGAATGCCGATGGCGACGCGTTTTACGGGGAACCCGGGGTCTCGCTGTTGACGGGAGATCAGGCAGATTTTGCCGAGGAACTGTACATCGGACGGGCCCCCGTCAGCACTCCGGAGGCTGCACAGGTCTTCGTGGACAAGACCATCGGGTACGAGACCACTCCGGCGGAATCACTCTGGCCCAGCCGAGTCCTTTATGCCTCCGAAGTTCTCTTCCCCTCCGAATACATCCCGGGTGGACTCATCACCCTGGACGGTGCCCAGTTCTCCGACCAGATGGTCAACGATCTGGTGGACCCCTGCACGGACATGAGCAAGACGCGGATGTACGAGACCGACGCTCTTTTCCCCATGGACGCCCCCTTGACCAAAGACGCCCTCGTTGACTCCCTGAACTCGGGCCATTACGGGATCTTCAATCAAATCGGACATGGCTATTACTTCAACATGTCGGTGGGTGACGGAAATTTCCGGACTTCGGATGCCGACAATCTGACCAACACCGGCCGTCCTTTTGTTCTGTTCTCACTGAACTGTGCTTCCTGTGCCTTTGACTATTCCTGTCTCATGGAGCGGTTCATGCAGAACGCCAACGGGGG
>JAZBOO010000286.1:0-4284 GCA_036351155.1 Candidatus Krumholzibacteriia bacterium
ATGTCCGAGGCACCATTCCCAGGCTGACCATGGAAACGGTGCAGATCGGCCCGGTTGAACCGGTCCGGCCACGCCACCGCGGACCGCGAGGAGCTAAAGAACAGGTACTGGCCGTCTGGACTGAGAAAAGCCGAGGCCGCCCGCGTGTCCGGCCCGTTGAAACGCGGCCCCAGATTGCGAGCCGGTTGCCACTGTCCCTGCGGGTCCCTCGAGCTGATCCAGTAGTCGGCCGCGCCCAGGTTTTCAGCATGGCCCGCCACACAGGCGATCAAGAAGCTCTCGTCCGGAGCCACGAAAGCATTGTAACAGCTGGTGCCCACATTCACGGTGTCGGGCAGGCGAACTGGAGCCTCGAAGCCCCCCTGACCCGTGGGTTCCGCGGACCACAGGAAAGGATGACCCAGGGAATCCTCCCGTGAAAAATAGAGCGTGCCATCGGTGGCCGCCGAGGGGAAATACTCCGCTGCATCGGTGGTGACAGGGGCGGGCAAGGCCTCCGGTGGTGACCAGCGGCCGTCGGCAAACCGGCTGTGGAAAATGTTCTGATTGGCCCAGCCACGCCCCTGAGTTTGTCCAGGAGCAGCCTGGTTGGACAAGAAAAACACTTCATGTCCACCGTGCCCCAGCGTGGGTTCGAAGCAGGCAAAATCCTGTTCGGCATGGAAGGGAGCGGACACCGGCACCGACCAGCGGTCGCCAAGGTCGCGGGTCATCAGGACGGTGACCAGTCCCAGATCCATGACCCCGTAGTAGATGGTCCGGCCATCGGGACTGATCACGATATCCCGTTCGTTCATTCCCGTACTGATTTGGCCGGGGGCGAAGATCACGGGCTCCTCACCGGGAGGATCCTGCCCCAGGTAGGGACCCGAGCAGTGCACCCAGTCGACATGCTCCCGCACCGCTCCGGGCCCGGCGGTGAGCGAAGGATCGCCGACTTCCTTCTCGGCCAGTCCCGGTTCACTCTCGGGGAGCTGATCCAGAAATGCCGCCTGCATCCAGTAGATGCCCGCCCGCCCACTTCCCGGGCTGAAATGCCGGTTTTGCAGATCAAGCCAGGAGGAGGGCCAGGGGGCTCCGGGTCCCTCGGTGCGGCCCGACATGAAGAAAAGCGCCTGACCATCCGGAGATACATAAGGCGACCAGGAACCGGGTGAGCCGTCGTTGACCTGAGGGCCCAGATTGAAGGGACCAGACCAGACATCCTGGGCGTTGCGCGTGGCCAGCCAGTAGTCCACACCTCCCAGGTTATCGGGATGCCCCGCCACCGGGATGATCATGCGGCTTTCATCGGGGGCCACCCAAGCATTGAACTGGCTGCGGCCGGAGTTGACCTGGGCCGGCAACAGTTCCGGCTCGGCAAATCCGCCCGGCACCGGGCGCGCCCGGTACACCTGATGAAGCCGGGTCCGCGGATCAGCCCGACAGAAATAGAGGGTGCCGTCGGCGGTGATCGAGGGAAAGAACTCCGGGGCCTCGGTGTTGACCGGCATGCCCAGGTTCCGGGGTTCACTCCAGCCCGCATCTTCGCGGTCCACCACCCACAGGTCCTGGGCCGCCTCCCCGCCCGGGACCGCCGGTCGGGAGGAATAGAAGTAGAGATGATTCCCATCAGGCGACACGCAGGGCTCCAGATCCACCCAGCCCGCCCGTCCGCTGAAGGAGGCCACCTCGGGCTCCGACCAGCCCTCCGGTCCAAAGGTCATCACCAGGATGGCCGCCTGGCGGTACCCCACGGTGGCCTGGCAGAAGTACAGCTCCTGCCCATCAGGGGTCATGGCCACATCGCGGGTCAACAGCCCCGTGTTGACCAGGCCCGGGGCAAACAGCCGGGGGCCACCTGGTGGAATATCGCCTCCGGGGTAGGGCGCAGCTCCCACGAGAAAAACGCAGGACATTCCGAACAGGAGAACGCACAGGAAGGGAAGAAATGGGCGCACGGAAGACCTCCGTCTCGGGTGAGGGTCAGGTCGTCAGTACGGAATGCCACCTCGGTTGTTGCCTCGCCCGATCAACTTTCGAGCTCGGCTCCCAGCACCGTGGCCATGATGCGCCGCATCTGCACCAGGCGAAAAGGCTTGGGCACGAAAGCATAAGGTTCCAGACCCGCCGCCCGCTTCTCCACCTCTTCGCTGCTGAAGCCACTGGCAAACACGATGGGCAGGTCGGGCCGGATGGCGCGCAACCGCCGGCAGGTCTCCACCCCGTCCATGCCCTCCATGGTCAGATCGAGTAAAACGGCATCGATATCCTGCTGGCGGTCCCCGAATATCCGGACCGCATCCGGACCGTTGCCCGCCGACAACACGCGGCAGCCCAGCCGGCGTAAAAAGCCATCCCCGACGGCGCGGACCGCCGCATCCTCGTCCACGGTCAGGACGGTCTTGTTCTTCAGGCTGAGGTGCAGGTTGTCCGGGGCTTTACGGCTGGCCTTCACCTTGGGATGGTTCTTGTTAGGCCGATGGCTTTCCGGCAAGAGGAAGGTGATGATCGTCCCATCACCCGGTACCGATTCCACCATGAATCCCCCCTTGTGTCCTTGCACGATGCCCAGAGCCGTGGACATCCCCAGTCCGCGCTTGCCCGGCTTCGTGGTGAAAAAGGGGTCGAACAGGCGTAGCCTCGCTTCGGGGGCCATACCCCGTCCCGAGTCCTTGACTTCACAAAAGGCATAGGAGCCTGGAGGCAGGTGGTTGGCCAGCTGGTGCCGTCTCAGGTCCTTGCCTTCAAACTTCCGGTACCCCGTGCGCACCAAAATTTCACCTCCCCGATCGGTCAAGCTTTCGGCGGCATTGGTCACCAGGTTCATCACCACCTGCCGAATCTGGCCAGCGTCCACCTCCACCGGGGGAATATCTCCGCCATAGACAAAGTTCAAATGCGCCTTGCCGCTGACCGAGACCTGGAGCAGTCGGGACATGTTCTCCAGGATGGAATTGAGATTTTCTTCCGTCAGATGGGCCACCGTCTGACCGGCGTAGGCTTGCATCTGTCGGCAAAGGTCGGCCGCCTGGGTCGAAGCTTCCATGATGACGCCCAGGGCGCTTTCCACATCCGCCTTTCTCTGCTGGCCGGACGACAGCAGCTCGGTGTGCCCCATGATGGTCACCAGGAGGTTGTTGAAATCATGGGCAATCCCTCCGGCCAGCATGCCCAGGCTTTCCAGCTTCTGGGTATTTTTCAGCTGGTCCTCCAGTTCTCTTCGCTTGCGGTCCGCCTCCTGGCGTTCGGTGATGTCCCGGATCATGGCCAGAACCTGGGGCTGCCCCTCGTGATTGTTTTGGCCCGGGATAATGGTGGCGCTGACCTCCACGGGAATGCTGCGTCCGTCCCGGGTGACCAGGCCCGCCTCGTACAGAGAGCGTCCGCGCGTTTCACTGAGGACCTTCAAGCTGGTGCGCCGGCTTTCGTCCGGAGCCCTTTCCGGAAAGAGAAAGCTCAGGTCCTGGCCGATCAGCGAGTCCCGCGACCAGCCGGTCAGGTCCAGTCCCACCTGATTGATGAAGGTGATCTTCCCTCCCAGGTCGTGGCTGAGGATGACGTCCTGGGCCGCCTCGATCAGCAGGCTGTATCGTTCTCGGCTGGTGATCAGCTCGAGCTGGTATTGCTTGAGGTCGGTGATCTCGGTGGTGGCCAGGAACAACAGGGCGGGCTTGTCCCCCCGCCGGGGCAGCAGCCCGTTGTTCCAGGTGTACAGATGCCGCCCGTCCAGGGTGCGGTACTGGCTCTCGGAAGAGTAGTAGCCCCGGCCCTCGAACAGATCGATCAGTATGGTTTTCAAGGCGGGCAGGGTCTCGGGCAGGATCATGCGATCCAGGGAGTTCAGCAATTCCTCACGCGAGGCGGCGCCGGACCACTGGATGGTGTAGTCGCTGACATCGATGATGCGTGTCAGGTCCAGGGACTTGGTGATGAAGTCGGGGTGGGCATCCAGCCAGGGCCCCAGGTCGGTCACGCCCTGTCTGCGGATCTTGTCCAGGGCGGCCAGCACCTCGGTGACGTCCTCCACGAACAGGGGCGCCTGGAATTCCCTGAAAAAGCCTTCCCACATCCGGGGGCTGATTTCAGGATTTGAATTCGTGGCATCCGGGTGACGGGGTTCCATCACGATCCTTCTCCGACAGAGCGCCGGGTTACGCTTTTCCAGCGTCGGTGAACCCAGAACCATTGTTCGGGATGATCAAAGACGAACTGGCCCACCGCATCGACGATGCGCTGCAAGTACATATTCCACCCATCGGAGCCTTCCGTCAATCCTGTGGGATGCAGCGGCGGAGAGATATG
>JAZBOO010000287.1:0-10443 GCA_036351155.1 Candidatus Krumholzibacteriia bacterium
AACGCGGCGGTTGCGTATCGACCGCCGTGTACGAGGGCCATCTGATCGCCTCGGGATCGGGCTACCTGGGTGGCGTGGATATTTTGCCCCTGCAATGTGCCGCCCCCAGCCCCGTGCCCGACCATCAGCTCCCCCCCCGGGCCCCACGGCTGGCGGCCTATCCCAACCCCTTCAACCCCACCACCATGGTGCGTTTCCACCAGGAGGTGACCGGTCCTGTGGAGCTGGCGGTTTACGATGCCAGCGGAAAAATGATTCGCACTCTGGTGGCCGGAGAGACCTTCGGAACAGGCGGACATCGGGTGGCCTGGAACGGTCGGGACAACCAGGGCCGAACCAGGGCTTCGGGAGTGTATTTTGTCCGCTTGAAGACGGCAGGACAGACCACGGTTCTTCCGGTCACCTTGCTGAAATAGTGCGCACGCCGCCGAAGAGCGCCACCCCCTGGGCGCCTCCTTCAAGAGCCGCTTCCACCGCCGCCTCGAACTGCCCATCCTCGGTCAGGGCAGGCAAGTAAAGGCCCGCATACAGGGGGCGGGCCGGCCCCAGAGCCGCCACCCCTTCGCGCACTGTGGGACCGATCCAGGCCACATCCTGCTCGTAAAAACTGTGGTAAACCATGGGTAAAACGGCATCCAGATTCCAGGCGGGCCAGTCCTGACGCACCAGCCGACGGGCAATGGTGGGCGAAGGGAAAACCGCCGCGGTGGCCTGCTTGCCCGCCCCGTGAATCACATCGACCAGCTCGTTCACCAGGCGGGTCACGGCGTCCCAGCGGAAGCGTCGCCAGGCCTCGTCAGCGGCAGGATCGGGCAGGTCCAGGGGGTCCACTCCGCTCTGGGCCTTGAACGCCTCCCGACACACCGGGCAGTAGCAGAAATCGTAGGGCGGCAGCTCCTCGTTTTGCACCAGCCCGTACTTCGCCCACAGAGCTCGCGGCAGAATGACATCTGGAAACCGGATATAGTCCATGTGCACCCCGGCCAGACCTTCGGTGGCCGCGATGCGGGCAAAATCCTCGGCCAGATAGCGGCGCACCTCGGGCCGGGACGGGCACAGAAAATGGTAGTAACCCACGTAAGGGGGATGGTCCGCGGCCGACTGGCCCTCGCGGCTGACCACGAACCAGTCGGGATGGTTGGCCAGCAGATCTTCTCCCCCGCGGCACAGGGTCCAGGTCCAGGCGTGGACGTCCAGGCCTTCAGTCCTGGCCAGGTTGCAGGCCTCTGCCGTGGCTCCCCCCAGCAGGACCGAGCTGATTCCGGCTGCTTTCATGGCGGCGAAGGAACGCTGCCACTGGTCGGATGTTTCGCCAGCGGGCAGCTGGGTCCAGGCCCAGTGGTGCCACGAAGATTGTTGCTGGCCGGCCAGCAGCAATCCGGGTTGTGCCAGAGCCAGACCGCCGGCCCCCATGACCTTCAAGAAATCGCGCCGTTCCAAAGAAATGACCTCCAAGATGGTGAAGATCCAGTATAGCTCACCTGTCCCCTCCCTCTCCAATTCTTTCGTCGCGCCTTTTACACCAAGAGCCAATGGCTTATACTGACCCCCATCATGATCACTGCGCCAAAGGTTCTCTCAAGGACCCACCCCTCTTTGTTGCTGACCATCTGGTTTCTGACCTTTCTGGTCGGGGACCATTCTGCACAGGCCCAGGGCTCTCGCCAGTGGGCGCGTTATAACGGGTGGGGAACCACCTCCTTCGACGTCACAGGATTGCCTCAGGAACTGGAGGGCGCCGTCACCCCTCACCTGGCCCTGGCCGGCACGCGCAAATTTTTGCGTACCCAGCGGCCTCCCTTTCAGGTCAAGCTGCTGGCTGCGGACCTGGCCCGCATCCGCCTGTTTCTCTCCCGCATGGGTTATCCCAGCGCCCGAACCTTCCCCGAGGCCCGCCCCCGGCCCGAACAGAAGAAACTGGGCATTGTCATCCGGGTGGAGCCAGGACCCAGAGCCAGGGTGGGAAAATTGACCTGGCAAGGGTGGCCTGCCAGGGCGGCTGTCCCGGATTCCAGCTCAGGGAGTTTTATCCGGGAAGGACAGCCGTTTCTCGACAGCGAACTGCAAACAACCCGCCAGTTCCTTCAGCGCTGGCTGCAAGACCGGGGCTTTGCCGAGGCCGAGGTGGATTTCTCCATTTCCCTGAGCGATTCCCACCAGGTGGACGTGGCCTTCAACGTCCAGGCGGGCGATTACTACCTGGTCGAAGGGCTCAACATCACCGGGACAGGGCCCGACCTGGTGGGGGTGGCGCGCCGTGTGGCCAACCTTAATCCTCCCCAGGAGTACAGTCAGACCAGGCGGGAAGAAATGGCCAACGACCTGCGCTGGACCCAGCTGTTCCGCCAGGTCGACATGACGACCACCAGCACCCAGCCTGGACAACTCATCCTTGAAGCCCAGCTGGAAGAAGCGCGCATGCGGACCTGGTCGGCCAGCGTGGGAACCTGGACCGACAATCCCCTGATGGCCGAGGTGGGCTGGACTCACCGCAACCTCTTCAAGCACGGGGTGGGCTTCGACAGCTTTGCCTCGGTGGCCACCCACCGGGTCAACCTGGGCACCGGCGTTTTCTGGCTGGGCTGGCTGACCCCCCGCGCCAAGACCCGGGCCGGCCTGGAGTATCTGGTCGAAGATGAGGATGCCTACAAGTCCAAGGAAGAGATCCTGGACATCGTCCAGGCCTTCCGCCCCAACAACCGGGACGCCTGGAAGGTGGGGGTCACCACCTCCCTGGTGGAGGTCGACATCTACAATGAGGACTCCACCGGCCTTCCCGAGGGTCAGGGCTGGCTGCTGGAATTCTGGTCGGACGGTAAGCTGGATCGCACCGACAATCCCATCTTCCCCACCCGAGGCTCCTACCTGAAACTCTCCGGCACCGTGGCGCCCCCGGGTTTGATCTCCGAGGTCCCTTACCTGGCCGGACAGGCGGACGTGGCCACCTTTCATTCCCTGGCTTACCAGACCATCCTGACCGGCCGCCTGCGGGTGGGTCTGGGCTCTCCACTGGGAGATGCGACAGACCTCCTGGCCAACCGCCGCTTCTACGCGGGAGGGTTCAACACCATGCGCGGCTACACGAGGCGCGCCCTGGGCCCCACCGACAGCGAGGGCAATCCTCGGGGCGGTCAGTCCACCCTCCTGGCCGGTCTGGAGCTTCGTTTTCCCATCTATTCCCTCGTTCAGGGAGCCGCCTTCGTCGATGCCGGCCAGGTCTGGGAGGAAACGGGGCAAACCCGGCTGGCCGATCTGGCTGCCGCCTGGGGATTGGCCCTTGACGTGCGCACACCCATCGGCCCCTTGCGCCTGAACTACGCCCGCAACTTCGCCAACCTGAAATCTGGACAATCCGAAAGCGTGTGGCTGTTCGGGATCGGTTACCCATGGTAGACGGCACCCGGAAAGCCCCCGTCCGGTGGCGGCGGATCATGAAGCGCACCTGGAAGGCCGGTCGCTGGTTCATGGGCCTCCTGGCCCTGTTTCTGATCCTGGTTTTCCTGGTCATGGCCCTGCCGTCCGGTCGTGGCTTCTTGCTGCGCCAGGGCCTGGAGCGGGCCGCCAAAATCTTGCCCGGGCAAATGGTCGCCCAGCAAGCAGAATGGCCGGACCTGGATCGGCTGCAAATCCAGGGATTGACCTGGACCGCTCCCGATTCGGCGGCCGAGGCGGACACCTTGCTGTCCCTGAGGCACCTTGAGCTCAAGGTTGATCTCGGCGATCTGTTCGGCCGCCGGCTGGGCATCCATCGCCTGGCCGCGGGCATCGATCAACTGGATGTGGTGGGAATATCCGAGGCCATGCCGGCAACCCCGGCCAGTTCTGCCGACTCCTCCGCCACTCCCGCCTTTTCTCTCCCCTACTTCCGGGAAGGGTCCTGGCCTGGACTGCCGGCCGCCTATCTGGACACCCTGGACCTGGTCCTGCATCAGGCCTCCTTGCCCGACAGCCTGGAGATCCATGACCTGACCCTGCTGGCGGGGATCGATCTGCGGCCGGAGAATCCCACCAGTGCGTGGTTGAAGAGAACCTCGGGAAAAGCGACGGCCCACTTGCCCGATCCGGTGACCGTGGCACTGGACCACTTGCAACTGAACCTGGACACTTTCCCGACCAAGGGACAGCCCCAGGAAATCATCGCCCAGGTGGAGGGGGCATTCACTCTTCCCGGCCCTGCCGACTGGCCCGGCCTGCCCCCGGCCCCCGCCGGGGCGGTGCCCGCCGAGCCCACCCAGGGAACCCTGACGGCCCGGCTGGAAATCAATGCCGACGCATGGGCGCTGGACCAGGCGCAATACCGCGTGGACCTGGCCCAGACTCCATGGCTGGACCGAGGTGTGATTCACGGTCTTTTCCAGCAGGGACAGGCCCAGATCGACACCCTCGATGTCGCACTGCTGGGCGCGGAGCTGATGGCCTCGGGGACAGCGGACACCAGCCGCGCCAACCTGGACTTCCAGCTGGTCGTTGCCGAGGATCATCAGCTGAACAGTTTCCTCGGGCCGGAATATCAGGATTATCGATGGACCACCCGACTTCGAGGACATCTGGAAGGCCCGGTCCGCCGACCCGACCTGCAGGTGAACCTGGAAGCCGCACTGACCACTCCCGACCTGAGCATTCCCCGCCTGAGGGCCCGCGGCCAGGTGTGGGGAGACTCCCTGCGCGTTTACCTGGACGCCGATGAGAAAATGCAACTCAGTACCCTGCCCCTGGACTCTCTGCGGACCAGCGTAAAATCCACGCGGCCACTCGGAGCGGACTGGGTCCTCACCTCGGCGCCCGCGTTCACTCTTCAGGCCTGGGAAGCGGACCGCCAGGTGGGGCTCGGCGGCAAAACCTGGGGCGACACCGTCCGCACCGTACGGCTGGACTCCCTGCGGGTGCGCACCGGCAATCAGGAGGGAAAACTGGCCCGTCCCATGACCCTGACCTACGATCGACTGGCCCGGCTGGTGAAGCTGGACGGACTGTTCACCATGCCCTGTCCCACCGATTGGTCAGGTCTGCCCGAAGCCGCCAGATCCGTGGCCGCGGATCAGGATTGCCAGGGCACCCTGGAAGCCCGGGTGACCCTGAGTCCGGGCTTGAATTCCATCGACGAAGCCCAGCTGAGGATGGATCTGGGACGCTCCTCCTGGCTGGACCGCGGTCTGGCCCGAGGGACGTATCGCCAGGGCCAAGTGGTGGTGGACACCCTCGATCTGGCCCTGCTGGGAGCCGGGTTGACCGCCTCGGGCACCGCCGACACTCAGCAAATCGATCTGGACTTCCTCCTGGTCCTGGATGAGGAGCACCAGCTCAACCAGTTCCTGGAACCGGAATTCCAGGACTACCGGGTGGCCGGTCAGCTCCAGGGGCACTTGTCCGGTCCAGTGCGGCGCCTCGACATGGATCTGGATCTCCAGGCTTCGGTGGATTCACCTCAGCTGGTCCTGCCGCGACTGACCGCCCAGGGCAAGGCGCAAGGCGACTCGCTGGCCGTGACCCTCAGGGCCGATCAGAAAATCCTCCTGGGCACCCAGCCCATGGACTCCCTGGTAACCCGCTGGGAAACCATCCGCCCTCCCGCCGGGTCCTGGAACCTGGACGCGGCCCAGTCTTTCCTGGTCCACGCCTGGTCACCGGAAATCGACCTCAGCTTCGGCGGTGCGGCCTCCGGGGACACCATCCGCACCGTGCGGCTGGACTCCATGGAGGTGCGCATCCAGAAACAGAAAGCCCGGCTGGCGCAGCCCATGTCCCTGACCTACGCGCCCGCGGACCGCTCCGTGACTGTCGAGGGGCTGGATATCCTGGGTGATCCGGGGCATCTCGAGATGGGTGGCTTCGTTTCTCCTGGCGGCATCGACATGACCGCCAGCTGGGACATGCTGTTCACCGAGGCCATCCTGCAGGTGCTCTACCCATCACCGGTCTGGTCGCAGAACGAGGGCATGGACATCGCCTTGAAGGGCGAGGCCGATCTGCAGGGGACTCCCCGCGGCCCCCGCTTCAGCGGGGGGCTCCAGGCCGCCATGGAACCCCATGGCTCGACTCCCCCGCTTTCCGCCCAGGCCCGGTTTCAGCTGGACCAGGGCGACTCCAGCGGTCTGGCCGCGGAAATGCGCCTGGATTCCGGCAATCTTCTCTTGCTCAAGGGCCGGGCCTTGTGGCCGGGACATGCCAATCTCAAAACCGGAACCTGGGTGCCCGACTCGACCTCCGGTCCCCGGATCGATTTTCCTCAGCAGACCATCGATCTGGCGGCGCTCAAGACCCTTTTCCCTGGGACCTTCGGCCTGGAGGGCAAACTCGGGGTGGCCCTGAAGCTGGGGGCTCATGGCAGCCGGCAGAGCAACTGGGAGGGCAAGGTTTCCACGGCGGGTGTCCGCGTGGATCTTCCCAACTCGTCGCGGGTGAGCCTGGAAATGGACACGCGGGTGTCCGGCCCCGCCCTGAACCCCCGGTGGGTGGGAAGCGTGAAGGTCTCCTCCGGCTTCATCCGGATACCGGAAATCCCCCGCAACCTGTTGCCGGTCGAAGGCTCATCGTTGCTGTGGGCAGCCATGGAGTCCACGCCTGAACCTGGCGCTTTCGGCTGGGTTTCTGAGGAAGCGGACCAAGGCCCTTCCCTTGAATCCTCCAGCCCGCCGTATCTGCCTGATCTTGATCTGGACGTGATCTTGCCGGGGGGCCTGGTGGTGCACGGGTATGGCTTGAATGTTGATCTCGAGGGCCAGCTGAAGGTGACCAGGGGAATGGATCCCGACGGCCACCCGGTCCCCTCCCTGTCGGGACACATCGGAGTGAACGAGGGCAACCTGAAGTTCATGAACCGCCTGTTCAACTTCACCCAGGCCGAAATCCTTTTCCGGAACCAGATACCCGCCAACCCGAGGCTCAACGTGAATCTGGAAACCGAGGTCGCCAACTACCTCGTGCGTATCGAAGTCAGAGGAACGGGCCTCAACCCGGAGATCGTCCTGGTGTCGGAGCCCGAACTGCAGCAGGCGGACATCATGGCCCTGCTGCTGTTCGGTCAGACCTCGAGTGACCTGGACAATGATGAACGCGGACGTATTCAGCGAGAAAGCACCCCGGCCCAGCAGCTCCAGCAAAATCTGGCCGCCCTGGCCGTGGTATTTGGTACCTCCGGCGTGCAAAACAGCGTAAGTTCCACGCTCGGGGTGGACATGGTGGAGTTCGGGTCCGGAACTGATGGGGACAGCACCTTGATGGTGGGCAAGTATCTGCGCCCCCGCATCCTGGTGAAGTACCACCAGTCGCTGGAGAAAAGCGGCACCTATTTCATGACCCTGGACTACACCATCAACAAGTTCTTCAAGCTGGTCAGCACCTACGGCCAGGGCGAGGAAGATTCCGGCCTGGAACTGAAGTGGACCCGGCGCTACTGACCCCGGCCAGGAGACGATCATGCGCGGCGCCTTTGACCATAAGAATTTTTCAGTCGGCGAAGAGATCGCCCACGCCATCACTCACGGCATCGGGGCCCTGGGCAGTGTGGTGGGGCTGGTGTTGTTGATCGTCAAGGCGGCGAAAGCCGGCGGCCCCCAGCTCGTCGTCGGCGTGACGATCTTCGGTTCATCCCTGGTGCTGCTTTTTCTGGCTTCGACCCTCTACCACGCCCTGGTTCCCGGCAAGGCCAAGCGGGTGTTCGAGCTGCTGGACTACGCGGCCATCTACGTGCTGATCGCAGGCAGCTACACACCCTTCACCCTGTCGGTACTGGGCGGCGGCTGGGGTTGGTCCATCTTCGGCATGGCCTGGGGACTGGCGGTGCTGGGCATTCTGTATGAAGTCGTGCTCAAGCGGCCTTCAGCCAAGTTGAGTCTGGCCTTCTACCTGCTGATGGGCTGGTTGATGATCATCGCCATCAAGCCCCTCTCGACCGTGCTGGACCCCAAAGCCCTGATCCTGATCGGAGCGGGCGGTGTGGCCTACACCGGAGGCGCCGTTTTCTACGCCTGGCGAGGGTTTCCCTACCACCATGCGCTATGGCATCTGTTCGTGTTGATTGGTTCGACCTGCCACTATCTGAGCGTGTATCTGTACGTCATCCCCTGAACAGAACTCCAGCAGGGGACCGGCCTACCAGACAGGCCCTGCGCTCTTCCTTTCCCGGTCCTCGAACGAGCAATGACCGTCCTCCACATGCCCTCGGTAACACTCTTCATGTGTGTGGTCGTAGTGCTCCTCGAGAACACGGCACAGGGTGGGTCGGGAAAGCCAGGTGCCCTCGTCGTCTGTACAAACTGCGACATCCAGCTGGGTTTGCTTGCCCCGGTAAAGGCCGTACAGCTGGACGTGGTCCGGCAGAATACCCTTGCGATCAAGGCACTCGATCACCCCGCAGAGTGTGTCGGAAAAATAGTGATCGTACACGGGCTGGAGACCTTCACCCTCCAGAATGTCCACCCACGCTTCGTAGGTGTAGGGCAAGGTCCGGTCTTTCTTCGAGCGCGGCTGGACGTGGTATTGCCTGGGTTCCATGAAGACTTCTCCCCTCATTTTGCGGCCTGTGACCGCCCACAACTTCCCAGGGGTCCAGTATAGCACCTGGTTTGCCCTCCGGGGTGGCAATGTGGTAGATTGCTGAAATAAATGAGCAAGACACGCCCGCGACCCGAAAGGCTCAGAATGATTCCCCTGTCCAGGCCACAACGGCCCGCCGGATGAGCGGTCCCGAGCAACAAACGCCCCCTGGCATCCCGCCCCCCGGTAACCCGCCTCCTGATGGCGAGCAGACCTTCGGCCCGACCCAGCCCTGGGGCGCGGTGTCGGCGTGGTTCCGGGCCACCTTCGCCTCTTTCGGGGTGCGGAATTTCCGCCTCTTCTACCTGGGACAGGGCGCGTCCCTGACCGGCACCTGGGTCCGGCGCACAGCTCTCGGCTGGCTGGTCTACGAGATGACCGGGTCCCGCACCCTTCTGGGCACGGTGCTCGGCCTGGCGCTGGTGCCGATGTTCGTGCTGTCGCCCTGGGCTGGGGCACTGGCCGACCGCCTCGACAAGCGCCGCATGATCATCGTGAGCCAGATCGCGGCCGCCCTGACCTCCGGGACCATCGCCGTTCTGGTTCTGGCCGGCATAGCCGAGCCCTGGCACTTGATGGTCCTGGCCACCCTCGGCGGCATCGCCTTCGCCTTCGAGGTGCCCGCGCGGCAGGCTTTTGTCATCGAGATGGTGGGTCGGGAAAACCTCCAGAACGCCATCGCCCTGAATTCGGCCATGGTGAACCTGTCGCGCATCGTCGGCCCTGCGGTGGCTGGCCTGCTGATGGGATCGCTCGGCATCGGTTTCTGCTTCGTGGCCGACGCCCTCAGCTACCTGGCGGTCATCGTCACGCTGGTGAAGCTGCGCATCGTCCCGGTGACCCGGACGGCCACCAAGGAGGGCCGCTGGCGGGAGCTGGCGGCCGGTTTCCGCGTCGTTCACGGCAACCGGCGCGTGCGGGTGCTGCTGCTCTTGCTGTGTCTGGTGGGTGTCTTCGGCTGGGCCAGCCAGACCCTCATGCCGGCCATCGCCCAGGATCTGCTGCATCTGGACGCGACCCAGTACGGCCTGCTGATGTCCGTGTTCGGGGTGGGAGCCATCGTCGGGGCCTTGCTGGTGGCCGGCAGTTCGGCGGAAAAACACACGCGGCGACAGGTTTTCGGCGGCGTGTGGGTCCTGTGCCTGGGTGCGGGGGTGGTGGCGCTCTCCCGCTCGGTGGTGCCCCTGGGTGTGGGGCTGGCCCTGGCTGGCTTCGGCGCCGTCACCTTCATGTCCACCGCCAACACCCTGGTGCAGACCAGCATCGACGATGCGGTGCGCGGCCGGGTGATGGGAATATGGTCGGTGGGGTTCGGGGGCGCTCTGCCGCTGGGCTCGTTTCTGGCCGGATGGACGGCCGATGTGATCTCGCCCTACGCCACCATCGGGCTGTTCGCCGGCATCCTGGGCGTGGCCAGTTTCGTGATCTGGCGGCGGCTGCCGCGGCCAGCCTGAGCCTCTTCCAGAGGGACAGCAAAGTTTATAATTCAATGGAGTTAACACTCAGATCCAAGAGGAAGAATTCCATCTCGCGCAGCGATAAGTATTGAAACCTCCCTGTCAGCAGAAGATCACCACATTGCCACCAAAGGCCAATCCCCGGCATTGACAATGAACACGCAATTCCGTTATGATGAGCCCCCTGGTTCAGGGTGGATCACCCGGCTCATGGGTTCGGGATTCCCTTTTGCACCTGCAGCTCACACTTCCCGTGGGAATATTACCTTCTTGACCAGGAATTGTATTTCGAGGCACGGCCATCATCCGGTTGGGGGACCGGAACCGGCCGCAAGAGTCGCACCTCTGGGGATTGGTGTGACCCGACCATTCCAGATCTGATCCAAAAGAAAGGATTCCGAGGCGGACTACATCGCCTCAGCTGTCGCATTCAACTTGGGGGAGAAAAATG